>NZ_JARESO010000008.1:0-292128 GCF_046030175.1 Paraburkholderia sp. RL17-373-BIF-A | reverse complement strand
ACCTGGATGGCTGCCTGCGCTGTAGCCGACAAAGCGGTCGCCGGCGAGCTGATTGAGCGCCGCCTCCGCAAGGATAGAGCGCGCGGAGTTGTGGGTGCAGAGGAATAAAACGTTGTACTTTCGGTGTTCTGTCACAGACTTCTCCTGACGATGCCTTGTCGCAGTGCAATGATTAAATCCATATCTCCAATATAATGGAAATGATGTGGCGCAGCAAGCGCGTGCCGATGTGCGTTCGTCACAAGCAGCCCTGATAGCCGTGGGCTACTGTTCCGCCAGGCGCAGACGGCGTCGCGTTAGAATCGGCATATAACCTTGAAGACAGAGCCTTATGAAGGAAAAAGACGCCATCAAAGCTTTGGCCGCGCTCGCACAGCCGACGCGCCTGGCTATTTTTCGCCTGCTCGTCACGGCTGGGCCGGAAGGTCTCAACGTCGGAGTCATCCAAGAGCATCTTGACCTGGCTAGCGCGACGCTCTCCTTCCATCTCAAGGAGCTGACGCATGCTGGCCTGGTAACGTCTCGCCAGGAAGGGCGCTTCGTATACTACGGGCCCGAAATCGAGCACATGAACGACCTGGTTGGCTTTCTGACCGAGAACTGCTGCCAGGGAGTGGACTCGGCCACATGCAAGCCCGCCAAGAAAGTTAAGTGCAAGCCCGTGACCGCATGAACAGGCGCTTAGTGCGGTAAGTCGCGCAGAACACCCTTGCATAATCCGCATCTGTATCCAACAACAACGGCCGCCTCGTAACCTTGGGCGGCCGTTTTCTTTTGTCGCCGCGAATCAGCAGCAGCCGACTTTTTTCTCAATCACAGCTGGAATCGAGGTAACCGGGGCACAGCAGGCCCCGCCCGCTTCAGGAGCGGCCGACTCCCGGCTGTCCGCTCCGAACATCGGGATGCCGCCGAGCGTGTGATAGGTTTCCCACGGCACGCCTGCTGGGTCCTGGGTCCAGTATTTGTTCGAGCTCGCGTAGCAGCACTGCGCTCCAGGTTGGTCCTTCACCGTGACACTACCGGCAACCACCTGCTCGCGAAGAGCAGCCAGCTCTTCGTCACTGTCGACCTGAAGGCCGAGGTGATTGACTCCAGTTTCACCGCCACGCGCCGAAATGGCGAAGTTCATGCGCGGGTCCTCGAGCATCCACTTCGCGTAATCGTCCTTGAGCACTGACGGTTCCACGCCGAACATGCTGCTATAGAAACGCACGCTTTCGTCGAGTTGAGGAACTACGACGTGCACGTGAAATCGCTTCATTTTTACGCCTCCGTTTCGTTGGTCGCGCAGTTGCACTGCTCCGCTGCGCAGCAGTTTTCCATCAGGAAATCCATCAGCGTCTGCATGTGGTCGTAGCTGGCGCAGTAGAAAATAAACCGGCCCTGATTCTTGCCTTCGATAAGGCCCGCGTGTGCGAGCTCCTTCAGGTGGAATGAGAGCGTCGGTGCCGGCAGGCCGAGCTTTTCAGCGATGGCGCCAGGGCTCATCCCCGAGTGCCCTGCGGTCACGAGAAGACGAAAAACCGCCAGGCGCGTCTCATGTGCGAGCGCCGCGAGCGCTTTCACTGCCAGCTTCGAATCGAGCGTTGCCATTGCAGTCCTTTACTGGTTACTTGCCTTCGTTTCCTTGCGGGAATGGTCAGCGATAGCCTGGGAGGCCAGGTCAGTCGCCGGGTCGAGCAGTCGGTCTTCCTTCACACGTTCGCTGTACCGGTCGACGAGATAGTCGGCACGACCGCGAAGCAGCAGCGTGAATTTCACGAGTTCTTCCATTACGTCAACCAGACGGTCGTAGTAGGACGACGGCTTCATCCGGCCGTTCTCTTCAAACTCCTCAAACGCCTTCGCAACCGACGACTGATTGGGGATAGTGAACATGCGCATCCAGCGTCCCAATTGTCGAAGCTGGTTCACCGAGTTAAACGACTGCGAACCGCCGCTAACCTGCATGACCGCGAGCGTGCGTCCTTGCGTCGGCCGAATCCCGCCGCTGACGAGCGGCAGGTGGTCAATCTGCGTCTTTATCAGGC
The DNA here is from genome assembly GCF_046030175.1 of Paraburkholderia sp. RL17-373-BIF-A. Lineage (NCBI taxonomy): Bacteria > Pseudomonadati > Pseudomonadota > Betaproteobacteria > Burkholderiales > Burkholderiaceae > Paraburkholderia > Paraburkholderia sp. RL17-373-BIF-A. The sequence goes on along the minus strand of NZ_JARESO010000008.1, from coordinate 290,098 downwards.
CGGTGATGGTGCCGTGTCGTTCCGGACTGCACCAGACGTGCCCCTCCGACCACAACGACAACTCGAGCAGTTCTTTCACCTTAGGGTGATTCTTCGCGTCGACGTCATCGGCGTGGGGAAGTCCGCGCGGGTCAAAAATCCGCGTCTCTGCGCCGAACCTCTGGAGCAACCGAGCAGCCTCCTCAACGAGCAGACGTGAATAAGAACGCTCACGAAGTGACCCGTAGAGTAGAAGTATCCGCACCGGCGGTTGCCCTTCCATGCCAAGTCGTGCCGCGATGTCAGTGTCGAGAAACTCTGTCTGGGCGGCCGGAAAGCTCTGGTCGCCGGGGATTACGTGTACGGTCATCGGTCCATCCTGCTCTTTGATATTTCCAATTTTATGGAAGTATCTGGTCAAATCAAGTCGCGTTGAGCTGACTTCGGCGCCTTGAAAATTTGTCGGTCGTTACTTGTATTCTACGACGTTTCCGGTATTCTGGAAATATGAAATCGATGGAGGCTCTCATTGACTTCGATGACGACGCTTACTTGTTGGAATCAGCTGAATGGCGTTGCGGTGCGATGGCGGGGTTTTTCATGCTGATGACGCGCGGACACGCATCCGGTCCCGACCAGTCGTCGGTCCACGAGAAGCATGTCCCATGCTTCCGAACTCTTGGCCGAGGAAGCAGCGCGCACGTTTGAGCAGATGACTGGGTACGCCGCGTCAGCTATTGCACCGACCGCAACGGCAGATGAGAGCGCTGCCCTCGCGGATTTGTTGGCCAGAGGTGGCTCCTCCGCCGCTGTGATTCTGATGGACGCAGACGTGCTGGGCCATGTATTGCCGCCTTGCAACTGGAAGACGCCGTTGCTCCGAATTCGCAATCGCCTCGCTGATGATGGAGTGAAGGTTTTCGCAGCATTGGCGCTACCGCGTCGGAGCGGCATCGTCAGCGCGACGCGGGCTCGATTTGTCAACGGTCGCGTTGAGCGGTTCTGCACCCAGGAGGGAATCGGATTTCTCGGCCCTGTCAACGCGGCATCTGAAAGCGTTGCTTCGCTGCGCCCGAACAATTTCCAAGAGCGCGCCGGCGTTGCCATTGGACACGGATTGGCCTCGGCGGCATTTTTCTGTTGTGACGCTTTTCGCATCAGAGCACCAGAGTCCATAACGTGAGAGACCGGAGAAAATGAGCACAGTGTCGGGTAGAACCGCGCATGCGAGCTGTCAGAACGAGCCCACCGACAGTCAGGACCGGCTCACCACGTGGGCGCTTGCATTGGCGCAGCTCGTTTCGTGGGGCTCCGTCTATTACGCGTTCTCCTTGCTCGTCGTTCCGATGGAACAGTCCATGGGCTGGAGCAGGACTGCCACGAATGCGGCACTGTCAGTCGGGCTTCTTGTTTCAGGATTTGCCGCTTATCCAATCGGTCGCTGGATTGACCACGGTCTCGGGCGACGCGTGATGGCAATCGGCTCAGTCATAGCGGCGGCGATGCTGCTGCTATGGGCGGACGCTCAGTCACTCACGACGCTCTTCGTAGCATGGATAGGCCTCGGAATCGCTATGGCCGCTACTTTCTATGACCCGGTATTCGCGGTCATAACGCACCGCTATCCGCGGAGCTTCCGGACCAAAATCACGCTCATCACATTGGTGGCAGGATTCGCGAGCACGGTATTCATCCCGCTGACGCAACTTCTGGTCGGTTCGCTGGGGTGGCGCACGACACTTGTCGCGCTTGCGGCATTGAACCTGACCATCTGTTTGCGGATTCACGTGATTGCAATCCGCTCGTCATGGTCGGGCGCTGCGTCTGTACCGGACAGTACCGAGGTTAAGCGGGCCAACGACGCGGCAACCCGACGCGCACTACGCACGCCGACGTTCTGGGCGCTCGCCGTTTGCTTTACCGCGTACTACGCGACGTTCGCCGCATTGACATTTCACCTTGTGCCGCTGATGGTTGAACGCGGAGTGTCAAACGCGGTGCTGGTCACAACCATGGCACTCATCGGCCCAGCTCAGGTGGCCGCGCGAGCGTTGTGGTTCACAGCCGGTCGCTCGGTTCATGTGAGTACGGTGGGCATTATCGTCGTAACCCTCTTCCCGGTATCTGCTGTCATCCTCATCTGTGCTGGCAAATCCGCTGCGCTACTGTGGCTATTCGCGCTTTGTTATGGCGCGGCGAATGGCATGATGTATTCGTTGTCTCCATACTGTCCGCTATCGCGTTTTTCGTGGCGGTCAGGGTTAGTCGTCACCCGGTGACAGGTTCCACCTGAAACGACCTGTTGAGTGCAACACGGAACATCCGTCATGAAGATACGTACCGCAAGACCCGAAGACCTCGACGCAATACGCGTCTTGCTTACTGAGAACGCGCTGCCATCGTCCGACATCAGCCATGAACTGTTGCGTGACTTTGCCGTGATGGAAGGCGACGGGGGATTCGTCGTCGGCAGCGTCGGGTTGGAGAGGCATGACGCTAATGCGCTGCTGCGGTCACTGGCTGTTGCGCAGACAGTGCGAAACGCAGGGTTGGGAGGCCGGCTTTTGGCGCACGTGGAAGGCCTCGCGCGAGACAGAGGTATCTCGGAACTGTGGCTACTCACCACCGCAGCTTCCGATTTCTTCCGGCGGAAGGGCTACGTGGATGTCACGCGGAGCACAGCACCGGCGAAATTGCAGGCGACGACGCAGTTCGCGCAATTGTGTCCAGCGAGCGCAGTCTGCATGAGGAAAATCGTCTCTCAACGTTAGCCGTAGCCGTCGACCCGCTGTCGCCAGAGACGGCGAAGTCTGGTTGCGTCCGGACTCGAGGGACCTCGCGTCGCTGAAGGCCACCATGGACGCGGCACCGGCCGAAGTGCGGGCATGGTCTCGCGGCGTAAGCGCTTCAACGCCGTAAGCTCCTTGTTTCACCTTCCTACGTTTGCGCATTCTCTCTAGCGTGCATCTCTTGTTTTTGAGAATGCCCCTTGGTGAAGTTGAGCCCCGCCTTATCCTGAGCGAGGCCTTCAGACACGTTCCGAAGCATGATGAGATGCCCCTCGGAGCCAGCGTCGCCCGTCAGCCTTTCGCCTCAGGGCGCTAACTTCGCCACCCGCCCGGTATCTCAAGGCTATCCCACAGTACCGGCTGTCCCGCGACCGCTGCCGTTGATGTTCGGCCAGTCGCGCGGCTGCACCGCGGAACGGGCAGCAGTATGCATACCGCGCAGCAGGGGTGATGACTTCGCATGGGACGCGCTGCGCGCAGAAATCTGGCCGCCCGCAAGCTCTCCATCTTCAGGACCTTGGCACCATCGCCTGGGCCGCTTACAGACCGGCGAGGCTGAGATACTTCAAGTTGAGGTATTCTTCGATGCCGTGCGCCGAGCCCTCTCGACCGAGACCACTGTCCTTCACACCACCAAATGGTGCTTCGGCTGTCGTAATGACCCCGGCATTGATTCCAATCATGCCACTTTGAATCGCCCGCGACACGCGGAAAGTGCGTGCAAGGTCTCGAGTATAAAAGTAGGCGGCGAGACCAAATTCCGTCGAGTTCGCCGCCTCGACTGCTTCATGCTCTTCCTTGAAGCGGAACAGTGCAGCGACTGGGCCAAAGGTTTCCTCACGTGCAATCAACATATCCGGGGTCGCGTCAGCGATGACAGTCGGTTCAAAGAATGTGGCGCCGAGCTCATGGCGCTTTCCGCCGAGCAACACGCGGCCACCTTTCGCTTTGGCATCCTCGACGTGCGATTCAACTTTCTCAACCGCAGCCAGGTTAATGAGAGGTCCCTGCTCGGCACCCTCGTTTAATCCGTTGTCTACCTTTAGCTTCTTGACGCGGTCGGTCAGCCGGCGCGCAAATTCTTCGTAAATACTATCCTGTACGTAGAAGCGGTTCGTGCATACGCATGTCTGTCCGCTGTTTCGGAATTTGCCTGCCACAGCGGTCTCGACAGCGAGGTCAAGGTCGGCATCGTCGAAAACGATAGTTGGTGCATTGCCGCCCAGCTCCATCGACAGTTTCTTCATGCTGTCAGCAGATTGCTTGTAGAGCAGCTTTCCGACGCGGGTTGAGCCCGTGAACGTTATCTTGCGAACCAACGGATTTCGGGTGAGTTCGCCGCCCACCGCAGCGCCGTCGCCCGTGACGACGTTCACGACGCCTGCTGGAATGCCAGCTCTTTCAGCCAATACCGCGTATAGCAGGCCAGAGTATGGAGTGAATTCCGATGGCTTGATGACGATAGTGCAACCAGCGGCAAGTGCCGGCGCGACTTTGCGGGAGAGCATCGAGAACGGGAAGTTCCACGGTGAAATCGCCCCCACCACTCCAACAGGCTCGCGCGTCACCAGAATCTGTCTGTCTTTCCACGGCGAAGGGATGATTTCGCCATTGATGCGACGCGCTTCTTCGGCGAACCACTGGATGTAGTCCGCACCGAGCTTCATCTCTCCACGCGCTTCGGCGAGGGGTTTCCCCTGCTCAAGCGTCAGCATCGTTGCGAGGATGTCCAGATTGTCTCGGACCAGTTGCGCCATCCGTTGAAGCTTCTCGGCCCGCTCGGCTGCCGTCGTCATTGACCAGGTGAGAAAGGCTTCTTGTGCTGCATCGATAGCACGGCCCGTCTCAGCACCGGAAACCCAAGGAATGGTACCGACGCGTGTTCCGGTTGCCGGGTCCTCGACATCATAAGTGCTGCCGTCGTCGGCACCTACCCAGTTCCCGGCAACGTAGTTCGCTTCCTTGAGCCAGCCAGCGACCTTGATGTCATTCAATGTGAACGTGTTCATGGCGTATATCCGTTTTCGGATTCAAGAGCAAGGCTGAGAGGAGCCCATGCCCTGGTTAGAAGGAGGTATCTCTTGCGGTAAAAAATCGTGCATACATACGCGTGACGCGTGCTGGTTGGAGCATCTCTGATTTAGCAGGACACACTGTTTCTATTTATCTTTGTGGCTATCCCGGAGAGCTCCTTCCCTGCTGTTTGCTTTACTTTCCTTGTGGATGGTCCAGTTCAGGGATACCACTCTGACGGTCAGCGTAGGCCGCCTTGAAGCTCGGGCGTTGTTGCCAGCGTTTCCAGTACGCGTCCAGGAACTCGAAACGCTCGTCAAGCGGGGTGGCGTTCACCGGGAACTTGGAGAACGCGATTGCGGTGGCCAGCGTGATGTCGGCGAAGGTGGGTTCGTCACCGCCGAGCAACCATTCGCGCCCGTCTGAGAGGTGCTTGTTGACCAGTGCTGCATGGGCGAGTGCTTCCTTGCGGCTGTGTTCACCCCAAGCCTCGTTCTTCGTTAATTCAAGCTTGAAACCGAGCCCGGTGTGCAGCACGTGGAAAGCCGTGACTATCCGATAGAGGATATGAACCCAGATACGGTTATCCCACATGTTGTCGAGGCCCTGTTCCAGCGGGGTCTCGCCCATAATCTTCCGGCCCGGGAAAGTCTGGTCGAGATAGCGAACCACAGCGGCCGTCTCTGAAATAAAGCTGCCGTCCGCCAGCTGGAGCGTCGGCGTTTCGCCCCATGGATTCATCTTCAGGTGCCGCCAGCCGCGCTGCTCGCCAACCGGCGTCATATCGTAAATCGTCTCGTCGAAATGCTCGGCGATGCCTTTCTCGTACATGAAGAGCCGCAGGCGCTGCGGATTGGGGAATGCGGAGGGCGAAGTGAAGACTCGAAGTTTGGAAGAAGTTGGTGACATGGTATGGCTCCTAGGATTAAGGGGAATTCTGTCCCACAAACAGGCTACCAATCACTTGGTAGAATATTTGCGGAAAAAAAAGTGACCTGACTTGGTGCGGAATCGATTTAGAGGTTTGGGGGATTGTCGAGCTCTGGAATGCCGCTTTGACGGTCGGCATAGCCAGCCTTGAAGCTCGGGCGTTGTTGCCAGCGCTTCCAGTACGCGTCGAGGAACTCAAAACGCTCATCAAGCGGGGTGGCGTTCACCGGGAACTTGGAGAACGCGATTGCAGTTGCCAGCGTGATGTCGGCGAAGGTGGGTTCGTCGCCGCCGAGTAGCCAGTCGCGCCCATCCGACAGATGCTGGTTGACCAGGGCCGCATGGGCGAGTGCTTCCTTGCGGCTGTGTTCACCCCATGCTTCGTTCTTCGTCAGTTCAAGTTTGAAACCGAGTCCGGTGTGCAGCACGTGGAAGGCCGTGACGATTCGGTACAGGATGTGAACCCAGATGCGGTTGTCCCACATGTTGTCGAGGCCTTGCTCCAGCGGGGTCTCGCCCATAATCTTCCGGCCCGGGAAAGTCTGGTCGAGATAGCGAACCACGGCCGCCGTCTCCGAAATAAAGCTGCCGTCGGCCAGTTGGAGCGTCGGCGTTTCACCCCACGGATTCATCTTCAGGTGCCGCCAGCCGCGCTGCTCGCCAACCGGCGTCATATCGTAAATCGTCTCGTTGAACTGCTCGGCGATACCTTTCTCGTACATGAAGAGCCGCAGGCGCTGCGGGTTGGGGAAGGCAGAGGGCGAAGTGAAGACTTGAAGTTTGGACGACATGGTGCGACTCCTGAGGGTTATAGGACTCATTTCTACGAAGTAGGCTACCTGCCACTTGGTAGATTGGTGCGGTGCAAAAAAAGCAACTCGCGTTGCCGGGTGCTCACCACCAAGAAAGGCTACCTGCCACTTGGTAGGATGGACTTTATGAGATAGAATTGAGACTGTCAACACATTTTGCAAAAAGAGGTAGCGCCGGTGAAAACTGAAGGCGGTTCAAATTCGAGGGAGAACATCCTTGCTGCCGCGACAAAGGTCGCGGGGGCGCACGGGTACGGCGGGCTGAACTTCCGTGACATCGCGGCGGAAGTCGGCATCAAGGCCGCCAGCATCTACCATCACTTCCCCACAAAGGCCGAGCTGGGCGCCGAAGTGGCTAAACGTTATGCGGAGCAGTTTGCCGTGATGCTCGACGCGCGACTGTCTGCCACCGACGACCCGATTCTCAGCTTGCGCGGATACCCTGATACATTCAGGACGGCTCTGCAGAACGACAATCGCATGTGTCTATGCAGCTTCATGGCCGCTGAATATGATGACTTGCCGGACATGGTGAAGAAGGAAGTTCAGAGGTTCGCCGATGTGAACATCAGTTGGCTGGCGAAAGTGCTCGTTGCCGCCGGGGTGGTGAAGCCCGAGGAAAGCGCAGGCCGCGCGCGCGCCATTTACGCCGCCATTTCTGGCGCGCAGCTCATGGCGAGGGGGCGCGCTGATATAGCGGCCTACGATTCGCTGGTGGAGGACTATCGTAAAGCCGGTCTTCTTCCAAGCTAGCGGCTTGTTTGACCTGCGCACCACAAGCGACAAGTCCAATCATTCCGGGATGCACTAAAACCGCATCTGAACGTGAAACGGTGTCGTCCGAGGCCGGCGCGGACATCGGTCGCGCAAATGCGCCAAAATAGTGGTTCCGATGCGACGGACATGCTAGGGAGCGGCCCTTCGCGTCGTTTTGCTTGCTGCGAACCGTCCCGGTTTCAGGATGATTCCGTGCCGCAAGATGAACGTACGACGTCTCACAAAATTTGGGCGCCGAAAATGAATTTACTGCTTGAGCCGCCCGGCGTCGATGTCGGCTGTCTTCAATGCAGCGTCAATCATCTTCGGTTCTTGGCCGAAATCGAGCGACCACTCCTCACCATCACACCGCACGGTCATGCCGTTGTGCATCGATATGAGGTAGCGCGCCTTGTACAGTGCGTCGACAAGCTTCGAATCTCGTTGGGCCTCTTGGATGCTAGCTTGTGAAGAACGCTACACAAGGCTGAACAGGCGGACGCCGACGAGTGCCTCACGCCGAGCCGACAGCGAAAAGAGTTCAAATGCGTAGCGCACACCGTCAGGCTGGAAGGCTACCTATTGACGCTCAACGTTGCATCGCTCTCACCACTCCTTCGTGGTTTTGCTCAGAAACGTTCCAACCATTCCCACGCCAAGTCCGAATGAAGCGGTGGCTAAGCCGCCCGATGGAATCTCGGACCCGGCGTCAGCCGCTATAAGGGCTACGCCACCGAATCCCAAGGCAATCAGTTCCCATCGATTTCGGTTCTTCGCATCCTGCAAAGAAGCCGACGCCTGCGCGCTCGCCTTGCAGACAACATCCCGTGTATCGGTGATGTCCCTTTCAATGAGATTGGGGTCTGGCTTGTCAGTTATGTCCTTCCGGAAGTCGTATGCTCTATGGAGGACCTGTTTGGCAGCATCATCGCTCACGCCAATTTGTTTCAGCGCGCCTGACTCCGAGTCGACAAAACTTCCGGCGAAAGTACGCGCTGCTTGGAGAGCTTCGCGCTGTTCAGTGCCTCCGGATTTTCCGGCTTTCTTGTGGAGCGCCTTTTTGAAAGATTGGTCGTCGCTCAAGCGTTTTAATGCGGTGCATCCTTGCGAATAAGCCTTCGCAACTTCCTCTGGGCTGGAATTGCCGTTCAAGGAGTAGATGGCATTTGTCGCGTCTCCTAAGTAGCTGAGACTGGACTCGGCATGAGTTGTTGATATGAGCGACGATGCCGACACGGCGACGAGCGTAGCAACCGTTCTCCGAGCACAGTACATGGGCACCTCCGATTCACGGGACGAGCACCACGCGAAAAATGCGACACGGACGGCGGTACCCGAGTCCGTTATAGATTGATGACCCTAATTGTGCAAGGCGAGTTCTACGCAAACCGAAGCGCGGTTGCCGCGACCTCCTCGCTAGCCGTGGCTATCTACCCACGCTCGACACCACGAAAGGCCTACCAAGTCTGCTTCTTCGTCACTATCAAAAGCGCCGAGTACCCCGGATACCTCGACGACCTTGGTGTCGCGCGTGACCGTGCCGCTTCCTGCGAATTTCGCCGGCTGTGGGATGCCTTCCTGCTGCAAGATGGCATGACCCCACAGCGTGTATCCACCGTATTTCTCAGTTTGCATCTGCTGACCTCGAAGGACCTCTGAACCGATTCTTCCCGGTGATTGCCCGAGTTCGCGCGACTCGGCAAGCAGCTACTGCTTGAGGCGTTGAGTCTCGACTCCGGCCATCTTCAATGTGGCGTCAATCATCTTCAGCTCCTGGCCGAAATCGAGCGGCCATTCCTCGCCGTCGCACCGCACGGTCATGCCGTTGTGCATCGAAATCAGACTACGTGCCTTGTACAAGGCATCCACAAGTTTCGATTCGCGTTCGGCCTCCCGAACCCATTCATCTGCTCTCATGGTGGAACCTCCTCTGAGCAATGGAAGCAGGACATGAGGCCGAGCGATGGATGACGCACGGCCGTCGTTCCTCAAATAAAAGTGACAGTTCACGCCTACGAATTTGCGTGTACGATACTGTATAAATATACAGGTTTTTTTGTTGCCATATGTCCACCGCTACCGTCACGGCCGAAGAGATACACCCGTCCTTGTGGCGTGCGTCCCAGCTCGCGCGTGGCCGTGGGCGGGTCGTTGAGACCGGCTATCCCGCGCTGTCGGCCGAGCTCCCCGGCGGGGGCTGGCCAGTCGGTGCGCTCATCGACCTGATGGTGCAGCAGGCCGGGGTCGGTGAATTGCGACTGTTGCGCCCGGCACTCAGTGGTTCGGGCAACCGCCCTGTGGCGTTTGTGCAGCCGCCGCACACCCCGGACGGGCTTGGACTCAGCTACATCGGGCTTCCCATTGACCAGGTGTTGCGGGTGAAAGCGCAGAAGACCGCCGATGCGCTCTGGTCGGCGGAGCAGATTCTGCGGGCAGGCAGTTGCGGTGCGCTCATCTTCTGGGCGCAATACGCGCAGGCCTCATCGCTGCGACGCCTGCATTTAGCGGCGCAGTCATCCGAAACACTTTTCGTGATGGTCAGGCCTCTGGCAGCGGCACAGGACTCATCGCCCGCGCTTTTGCGGCTCGCTTTAAGACCATCCGCCGACGGTCTGACCGTTGACATTGTGAAACGACGAGGGCCAGCGCGCGCAGAGCCTCTGTCGATTCCCCTTCAACCCACTCCTGTATTGCTTTCCCGACATGCGCGTCTTTCTCGCCGTCCACTTGCCGAAGTTGCCGCTCGAGGTGTTCCGACCGAAGTGGTCATCTGAGCCCGCGCACGGAAGCGCTGTACTGGAGAAAGACAAAGTGGTCATCACAGACAGCACGGCTCGCGCAGCTGGCGTGCGCCTCGGGATGAAGCGCGGCGGAGTCCTGACACTGTCGTCGGAAACGGAGATGCATGAACGCGATGCCGCCAGGGAAGCGGCGGCACAGCGCGAGGTGGGTGTTGCCCTGATGCGCTTCTCACCGGAGGTCGCCTTGCTTGACGAAGCGACCGTCGTGGTTGAAGTCGGCGCGAGTCTACGCCTCTTTGGCGGGTTGCTCGCGTTGTGTCGGGAAGCGAAGTCCGTTCTCGGAACACTCGGGCTTACCGCCCGCATCAGCGCTGCGCCCACCGGCCAGGGTGGATGGCTCCTGGCGAAGTTCGGAAACCGGCGCGTACTCAAGCTGGCTTCCCTTGAACAACGACTAGCCGCTTTGCCGATGATGGCCGTTCCTGAGGTTCGTCCGTTCGGAGACTGGTTCTCCGGGCTCGGGTGCGAAACCATCGCCGATGTAAGACGCCTGCCACGCGCCGGCCTGCAGCGGCGATGTGGTGAGCGTCTGCTCGATTCGCTCGACCGCGCATTCGGCACCGCGCCCGAACTCTTTGACTGGCTCGAGCTGCCGCCCACTTTCTCCGCACGTATCGAAATGCCGGACCGTCTCGAGCATGCTGACGGCGCAGTGTTCGGTGCGCATCGACTCATCGTGCAATTGTGTGGCTGGCTTTGCGCCAAGCAGCTCGCGGTAACGGCGGTCAAGCTGCTGCTCGAGCATGAACGTGGGCGCGACGCTATCGAGCCGACAACCATCGACATTGCACTTGGTGAGCCAACCTGGAAGGAGGAGCACCTCGTCAGGCTACTGAAGGAGCGGTTGCACCGGATTGAACTGGCTGCACCGGTCATCGCGCTGCGACTCGATGCGTCCAGAGTGGAATCCGCAGCGCCGGCATCTGACACGCTATTCCCGGAGCCGGGAGGTTCGAAGGAAGACCATGCGCGGCTCCTCGAGTTACTTGTTGCGCGGCTCGGAGAGGACAACGTTCTTCGGCCCGCGCCGACTGCCGACCATCGCCCGGAGGTCGCCAACCGGTGGGTGCCGGTGACACACAAGTCGAAGCAGGAAGCACTTCCGCAGGGTCTGCCGAGACCGACATGGATGCTGGACAGTCCGGTGCGGCTGCTGATGCGTCAGCATCGCCCCTTCTATGGGTCTCCATTGAGGATGGTGTCTCCCGGCGAACGCATTGAGGCTGGCTGGTTTGATGGTGAGCTTGTGACCCGCGATTATTTCGTTGCACAGGCGGAAGACCAGAGTTGCTACTGGATATATCGCGAGCGTGTCAGCAGCCGCGACGCGGAGGAAGAGCAGCGGTGGTTTCTTCACGGACTGTTCGGCTGATGCGCCATGGACACCATCTTCAATGTCCTGCCGGCGTATGCCGAGCTTTTCTGCCTCTCGAATTTCAGCTTCCTGCATGGCGCTTCTCATGCGGAAGAGCTCTCCGAGCGCGCGGCACAGCTTGGCTATTCGGCATTGGCCGTCACCGACGAATGTTCGCTAGCCGGTGTGGTGCGTGCGCACGTCGCCGCGAAGGAAGCAAAGCTGCCGTTTATCGTCGGCTCGTTCTTCCGATTGGTCAATGCCGACGGCTCGCCTGCATTCGGAATTATCCTGCTCGCCAGAAACCGCGAGGGGTACGGCAACCTGTCTGAACTGATTTCGCTCGCGCGCACCCGGGCAACCAAGGGCGAGTATCGCCTGACGCCACAGGACCTCTCGCGTCCAGAGAAGGAATATCGACACCTTCGCGGGATGCCGGACTGCCTCGCCATCCTTGTGCCGGATTTCCCGGCCAACGAGGATGTCCTTGCTGCACAGGTCGAGTGGCTGGACGATACATTTACTGGCCGCGCCTGGGTCGGGTTGGTGCTTCATCAACGCGCCATGGATGACATTCACCGTGGCTCGGTCGAGTTCATCGCGCGCAGCCTCGATGTACCTGTGGTGGCTCTGGGGCATGTCGTTATGCATGTGCGCTCGCGCAAGCCACTGCAGGACACGATGACCGCTATCCGGGTCGGTAGGCCAGTACACGAATGCGGTTACGACCTTGCGCCGAATGCCGAGCAACATCTGCGCTCGCGACTCCGCCTCGCGAACCTATACCCGGCAGAAGCACTCGCAGCGACCGTCGATATTGCGAGCCGCTGCACGTTCTCGCTCGACGAGCTGCGCTATGAATATCCGGACGAACTGGTACCCGCCGGCATCACCCCGAAAGCCTATCTTCGACAGGAAACATACATCGGCGCGCAGCGACGCTTTCCATCTGGCATCCCGCACAACGTACAGGGGCAGATTGAGCACGAGCTTGAACTCATAGCCGACCTCGAATACGAACCGTACTTTCTGACTGTCTACGACATCGTGCGCTTTGCGCGCAGCCAGCACATCCTTTGCCAGGGCCGCGGCTCGGCCGCCAATTCGGCGGTCTGCTATTGCCTCGGCATTACCGAGGTCGACCCTGCGCGCGGCAACATGCTGTTCGAACGGTTCATAAGCAAGGAGCGCGGTGAACCTCCAGACATCGACGTCGACTTCGAACATCAGCGGCGCGAAGAGGTCATCCAGTACATCTATCGCAAGTATGGCCGTGACCGCGCTGCTATCGCCGCGGCGGTTTCAACGTACCGGCCACGGGGCGCATTGCGTGAGACGGGCAAAGCACTTGGCGTTGACTCACAGATTGTCGACCTCGTCGCGAAGAGTCATCACTGGTTCGACACGAGCCAAGACCTGCTCAAGCGGTTCGCCGAGTCTGGGCTCGACCCGGAGAAGCCGCTCATCCAGGCGTGGGCGCGACTCGCTTCCCAGCTCCTTGGCTTTCCACGCCATCTGTCGCAACACTCAGGTGGTTTCGTTATCAGTCGCGGCAAGCTCACGCGTCTTGTCCCTGTCGAGAATGCGGCGATGGCGGACCGGTCCGTCATCGAGTGGGACAAGGACGACCTTGAAGCGCTTGGTCTGCTGAAAATTGACGTGCTTGCGCTTGGCATGCTGTCGACCATCCGCCGCGCGCTGGACATCGTGTCGGAGCAGCGCGGCGAGCGATTCGAAATGCAGGACATTCCGCCTGAGGACTCCAAGACATACGAGATGATTTCCGCCGCTGACACCGTCGGCGTGTTCCAGATTGAGTCGCGCGCACAGATGAGCATGCTACCGCGCATGAAGCCCTGCACCTTTTATGACCTGGTCATTGAGGTGGCCATCGTCAGGCCGGGGCCGATTCAAGGTGGTGCTGTTCATCCCTACCTGCAACGTCGTCAAGGCTTTGAACCCGTGACGTATCCGAGTGAGGCGCTGAAGACAGCGCTTGGGCGGACGCTCGGGGTCCCGATTTTTCAGGAGCAGGTCATGCAGGTGGCCATCCTGGCTGCCGGTTTTACAGCTGGCGAGGCAGACCAGTTGAGACGGGCTATGGCCGCCTGGAAGCGGAAAGGTGGTCTCGAGAAATACTATGACCGTATCGTCAACGGGATGCAGGAGCGCGGTTACGACCAGGTTTTCGCAGAAGGCATCTTCGAGCAAATCCAGGGTTTCGGTGAGTACGGCTTCCCGGAAAGCCATGCCGCCAGTTTCGCGCTCCTGGTGTACGCGAGTAGCTGGCTTAAGTGCCATGAGCCAGAGGCATTCCTTGCGGCGATGCTCAACAGTCAGCCTATGGGATTCTATTCGCCGTCACAGCTTGTGCAGGACGCACAACGTCACGGCGTGAAGGTGCTGCCTGTTGACGTCACTGTCAGCGGCTGGGACTCTGTCTTGGTGCCGCTGCCCGACAACGACCGCCCAGCGGTCCGACTCGGCATGTCGCTGCTGCGCGGCATGAAGGACGGCGCCGCAGAGCGGGTTGAAAATGCCAGGGCCGTGCGTCCATTCGAAACCGTCGCTGACCTGGCCCGCAGAGCGCAGCTTGACCGAAAGGACCTCCATTCACTTGCGGACGCCAACGCGCTCGCTTCGCTTGCTGGTAATCGTCGGGAGGCTCTATGGCAATCGGTTGCTGCCGTGCCTGACAAGGACATGCTTGCCGTAGCGGCGGTCCAGGACGAGACACCGCAGTTGGGCGCGCCGACCGAAGCGAATGACATAGTTGCCGACTACAGGTCTGTAGGGTTGACGTTAGGACGGCATCCACTGGAACTGCTTCGGCCGCAACTGCTCGCAAACCGGTTGATGCCGGCGTCGACACTGCGCAGCTATGGCGACGGCCGGTTGGCACGAGGCTGCGGGCTTGTGACGGTCCGTCAACGGCCAGGCACAGCAAAGGGCGTGATGTTTGTGACTCTCGAAGACGAGACGGGCAACCTCAACGTGATTGTCTGGCCGAGCTTGCTAGAAAAGCAGAGGAAGGAGGCGCTTGGGGCATCCTTGCTTGCAGTGTATGGGACGTGGCAATGCCAGGGAGAGGTTCGACATCTGGTCGCGCAGAAGCTTGTTGACATGTCTCATCTGCTCGGTGGATTGACGAGCACGAGTCGAGATTTTTGTTGAGCCTGAATGTAGAGGGACGCATAACTTCAGTTAAACGACCGCATCAATTGAGAAAATTATGGCTTATCATCGACTGATAGCATAGATTGATTGGGGTCGACGAAGGCGGGTGACCAACGTCCTGAGGGCCTGAAACTTCAGATGCTTAGGGGCACTCTTTCTTGGTGGCTTGGAGTTCTATTAAAGTCGTTGCCCAATTTATTTGCGGATGACGGAGTACCTTGAGTGCGAGAACGGCATGAATAAATTCCGCATGAGAATGGTTTGGAGCACGCTGCATGCCGACTAGAGTCAATCATTACGTTCCCCAGTGGTATCAATGCGGATTCCTCGCACCGGGTGCGTCAAAATTTGTGGTCTTGGACAAGCACCCGGAGACCAAGACGCTAGCAGATGGTCGCATCGTACCTACACAATCGCCGATTCAGCACTGGGGTACCAAACGCTGCTTTCACGAACTGGATTTGTACACGACCTTCTTTGGCGAAAACGTCAACGATGAGATTGAGCGACTTCTTTTTGGACCAATCGATGCTAAGGGTGCTGACGCTGTGGGCGCTTTTTTACGTGGCGACCCCGTGGAAATGCACCACGTGTTCCAGGACTTCTTTTCGTATCTGGATGCGCAGAAGCTAAGAACGCCCAAGGGACTCGACTGGATAAGAGCGTCATACCCGAAACTCAGTCATGTCGAGCTGATGCAGGAGATGCAGGGTCTGCGCACGATGTATTGCCAGATGTGGGCAGAGTCAGTACGCGAGATTGTCACTGCTCACGCATCGGACGTTAAGTTCCTTCTGACAGACAATCCGGTGACAACATACAACCCTGCACTGCCTCCGAGCGCGAAAGAGTGCGAGTACCCAAACTCGGCTCGCGTCGAACTCGCCGGAACGCAGACTATATTCCCGCTGGACGCAAACACCTGCTTGATACTGACGCACCTCGAATACGCGAAAAATCCGGACGCGGGCATACCTACCTCGAAGCGAACCAACGCGCGCTTTCGTGGGACTGGCTACGTGCACTCTCATGCGCACATACGAACGCGCGCTCTGACGCGAGACGATGTTGCCGCTATCAACCTAGTGCTCAAAGCAGGAGCGAAACGCTACGTCGCAGCGGCGAATAAAGAATGGTTGTATCCGGAACAGGTGTTCACCGGCCCTTGGGAAACGATTAAGGATGTTCTTCTCCCCAAAGACCATCTTTGGGAGTTTGGCGGCGAAATGTTCATCAAGTTCGAAGATGGGCATGTCCATTACCAAGACGCTTACGGCCGAACGTCGGGCGCACACAAATACCTGCGCAGGAGAGACGTCCGAACCGACTTGGGGCCGGACGACGCCTGTGGTTGTGGCAGCGGCCGAAGTTACGCGCAATGTTGCCAAGATATTCCGCTGGAACAGCGTCCCACCTGGGAGGTATTCGGAATACGGGAGAGAAATTTGATGTTTTGCCAGTCAATCGAGCACATCCTCGGCCTTGACGCGGACAAGACATGGGAAGACGTTCGAAAGGACATTAGCAACGACCAAGTTAAGCAAATCCACGAAACTCTGGCCGCTCTTTGGCCGGCAGATACGAACCTGCCAGAATTGCTGCCTAGACCTTGCAACGATACTTTTCGTGCCGTCTATATGGGGACACTCGATGCACGGATGGCCGGCAGTGTCGTTGTTTGCATGCTCTCCTTCTTCGACGAAATTGTTATAGCCAATCCGTTCATGAATCCCGCCATCGTTCGGCCTGAGTTCAACCCAATACAATCACCAGATTCCTACAAGGTCAACACCGTAGAGAATGTCTTGTTGATACTCTCTCTATGGCCCTTTATCGAATGCGGCATGGTCCATGTAGTTCCCGACATCGGGGACTACGATTTTGAGTTTGCGCAATCATCAATGAAAGCAGCGGAAGCCCGGACTAGCGGCACAGAAGAAATCGTCGCTCGCGAGGACTACGCGCGACTTGCACTATCGAGGTACAAGTCGCTGATTGCGATAAATCGAATGCCAGAGGGAGCCTTGGCATCTCACTTCAAGGCTGAGCGGCAGACGAGTACCCCTGAGGAAATCGCCAAATTGGTCACCGCAACGAAAGAAGCGATTGCTCAAGACCCTTATGCGGTGTTGCAGCCAGCCAGCGAAGGAAAGTGCGAAAGCTTCCTAATCCAAAAGGGGTTTGCTCTTGAATCCGGAGTCTTTTTTGCTGCGCTAACTGGCGCTGTTTTGTACACGGACTATCACTCGCTATGGCAACACGCTCATCGGCACGCGACAGAACATCTAGGACAAACTGCCAGGGACCTTAAACCCGTCGTGGAAGCATGCCAGTCCATCGAGATACCCGTGGATTTGGAAGCAGAAGCGATATTTGATGCTAGGGCGAGCGGCAAGTTCGAGCCGTTGCGAGCCGTCATGAGGGACATCGTTTCATCTGCTCGCGAGCATCTCGACTCCGCTTGGATGTCACAACTGGCAGTGCGACTCGAAAAAGCAGGCAAAACGACCGAAGTCGAGTCAGCAGCCTCGGCATGCAGTGCGTCGGCTCGGGTGCTTGCCTCGTTTCCAATCGGAGGTTTCCACAGGACTGCAATTTGGCGACACCTGCTTACATTCGGGCAGGCACATCATATCCAGCCCGTCCCCGCAGCGTTCTTTGTAGAGTTAACTTGACCTGCCCCGGCGATTAGTACGGCGGCGGTATGGAGTCCGTTGCCGGCTTCGCGTTCACTACTGTTTTCGGCCTCTTGGCCTCCGATAATCAGGATGTGATAGTTTCTCGATTGTTCACGCCGCTTTAACTGGAGAACTGTCATGTGCTATTCGGCTCAAATTCAGGCTGACTACCGGAAGTTCGTGCGAACGTTTGGTGCTCTCATGGACATCGACGAATTTGCGCGGCTGTTCTTCGAGCGCGCGGAGGGTGTCAGCAAGGCGAAAATACCGAAAGCAATGGAGGACGCCTTTGCAGCGCCACAGACGGACTCCGGGCGCGACATCAAAATCTTTATCGACAAATTCATTCGCGACCAAACGAATAAGCTCGAACAGGAGCTGTTCAAGCAACGCAAGAGGTTAGCTGACGCTGAACGGTCACTGCAGACAAAGGTGACCAAGGCAGCGACCGAGAGCCAGCGAATCGCCACCGATAAAATCGCATGGACGCGCGGCAAACTCGACGATATGCAGCGCACCGAGCCCAAGCCGAAAGACTCGCGCATCTTCCCCGGGCACTACGCGCCTGTCATGGTCATGGAGAACGGTCGACTTGTTGTCAAGCCGATGCGCTACCAATGCCGCATCGCGGGCAAGCCCGCGTCTTACGACGTGAAGTATCCCGGAACCTACAACGCCCGTCGCGACAACCTTGAAGGCTTCTGGAAGCCGTGCTTTGGCTACACGCACGGCGTCGTTCTCGTCGATGTGTTCTACGAGAATGTCAGCAAGGCAAAGTTCGAAGGAACCTTAAGCGAGACTCATGAGAAAGACGAAAACATCGTTCTGGAGTTCCGCCCGAGTAACGGACAGTTGATGCTCGTCGCCTGCCTGTGGTCTCGATGGACCGCTCCTGGCGAGCCAGACTTAGTCTCGTTTGCGGCCATCACTGACGAGCCGCCACCAGAAGTCGCGGCGGCAGGCCACGACCGGTGCATCGTTCCCATCAAGCATGAGAATGTGGACGCGTGGTTGAACCCGGACGCGTCTGACCTTGAGGCTTCGTACGCAATACTTGACGACAGGGACCGGCCTTTCTATGAACACCGACTGGCTGCTTGACGTGCAGCACAGGATGGAATCGTGAAAACCTCAATGGGTGTCCGCAATCGTTTGCGGTCTGCTTCTATTCGGTATTCAGGTGCTCGTCGACAAAATTAACGCGTTTTAAACTGGGCTATGTGCGGATGACGCCCGCGGCTTTTTTGATATACGCCATCGCTAGTTTCTCGGCCAATGTGAGATTATGCGACGGGGCGCGACTCCGGTCCGGGATGGCATTACTCGATTCCATAAAAAGGCCATATTCTGGGCGCCTGTTCGGTGCATAGGGCAGGGCGGGTCGGCGGCAAAATCAAACTGAGAGAAGACGTACAAGCGGAAGGCTTTGGGGGCCAGATGGACGAGACTATTGTTGAGCCGGCAGAAACGCCGGAGGAGCCACGTTGCGTGCAGATTAAAGCCACGCTCGCTGGCCAAATAAATCTGGCCGATTTCCAGAATGCCATTCCGGTTGTCCACGAGCTCTCGCTTGCCAATGAGACGACCGATGACATCAAGGAGTTGAGGCTTACCGCATCCTCCGAGCCGTCATTTTTCAAGCCGAAGACATGGCACCTCGACCACGTCGCTACCGGAAAAGATGTGCGTATCAGCGACCTCGACCTGTCGTTGGACGGAGCGCTTCTCGGCCGGCTGACCGAGTCGGAAAAGGCACTCATTACTTTCAAGCTGACGGCGGGGTTGGAGAATCCTGTTGAGCTTGCTTCATTTGAGACAACCGTCGAATTATTGCCACGTAACCAGTGGGGCGGCCTATCGGCTCTCCCCGATATGGTTGCGGCATTCGTTCAACCAAACGAACAGGCGGTGGAGCGGGTCTTGAAGAAGGCCGCGGACGTCCTTCATAAAGCAGGCAAGTCGGGTGCTATTAACGGCTACCAGGAAGGCGCTCGGCGCGCGTGGGAATTGGCGTCGGCAATCTGGAGCGCTATAGGGTCGATGGGCATCGACTATGCGGTGCCACCAGCAAGCTTCGAACAGATGGGGCAGAAGGTCCGTAGCCCAAGCCAGATTGCCGATTCGGGTCTCGGAACCTGTCTCGACCTCGCTTTGTTTGTCTGCGCTGCGCTCGAACAGGCGGGTCTGAACGCAGTGCTCATCTTCACGGATGGACACGCATTCCCAGGCGTTTGGCTGAAAGCAGAAGAATTTTCGACGTCTGTTATCGACGATGTTACGGCACTTCGGAAACGTGTGAAGCTGAAAGAAATGGTGCTGTTTGAGTCGACGATGCTTACGCATCGCCCTCATCCGGCGTTCAGCTTTGCTATCGCGAACGGCGAGGAGCAAATTTCCGAAGAGGCGGAGCGGAATTTCCACTTGGCCATCGACATCCGGCGCGCGCGATTGCAGCGTATCAAACCGCTTGCCAGCGAGCAGGCGATTGAACGTGGGACTGTCGGAACGGAAGGAGTCAATCTTGAGAGAGGGCTCGAGGTCGCCCCGGAACTGCCTGAGGAACTGGAACGCTCCTCGGACGACCAGGCTGTCGAACGCCCGGAGGACCGGCTGACCCGTTGGCAACGGAAGCTGCTTGACCTGTCACTTCGAAATAACCTGCTCAGTTTCAAGGCCGGCAGGAAATCGCTGAAACTAGAAGCGCCAGACCCAGGCCAACTGGAAGATATTCTGGCAGAAGGCCATGCTATCAAGCTGCTCACTCGTCCCGACCTGATGGATGGCAACGACCCACGTAGCCAGGCAATCCACGAAGCCCGGGAGCGTGAAAACATTCGTCGTTCTCATGCGATTGACGCATTGAAGCGAAAAGAAGTTTTCGTCGGGCTCTCGCAAGACGAGATGGATACCCGTCTGGTCGAGCTCTTTCGGACCTCACGCACGAACTTGCAGGAGGGTGGTTCCAACACCTTATATCTGGCGCTGGGCTTTCTTTCCTGGACGCGTGAAGCGAAGGACGACAAGAAGTATCGCGCGCCGCTCATTCTTGTTCCTGTGTCGCTCGAGCGGCGAAGCGCTCGCTCGGGGTTCAGCCTGACTCTGCACGATGACGAACCGCGCTTTAATCCGACGCTGATTGAGATGCTGCGTCAGGATTTCGAACTGGAGCTGGGCATCCAGGATACCGAGCTGCCGAAGGATGATTCTGGTCTGGATGTCGCGGGAATCTGGAAGACCGTATCGAGTGCGGTCAAGGACATCAAGGGTTGGGAGGTAGTCGAAGAAGTCGTTCTCGCGACGTTCTCGTTCGCGAAGTATTTGATGTGGAAGGACTTGACTGAGCGAACCGAGCAGCTCAAACAGAACGCGGTCGTACGGCACCTCATTGAAACGCCGCGCGATTCCTATGAGAGCACGATTGAGTTTCCTGACGCCAGGCGGCTCGACGCAGAACTGCCGGTGAAGAACACCTTCTGCCCATTGCCGGCCGATTCGTCGCAGCTTTCCGCGGTCGTGGCGGGAAGCAAAGGAAAAGACTTCGTCCTAATTGGGCCCCCGGGAACCGGGAAGAGCCAGACCATCTCGAATCTGATTGCGCAGTGTCTGGCTGAAAGAAAGCGTGTGCTATTCGTCTCAGAGAAGATGGCGGCGCTTGATGTCGTGTACCGGCGCCTCGCCGATGTTGGTCTTGGCAACTTCTGCCTCGAATTGCATTCCAGCAAAGCACGTAAGACGGAAGTGCTCGAGCAGCTACGTATTTCGTGGGATTCCGCTGCGGCCATGGAACCCGATGAATGGCATGCAGAAGCCGCTCGACTGGAGGGATTGCGCAACCAGTTGAATGGGTATGTTGAACGTCTGCATCTGAGATACCCGAACGGGCTCAGTGTCTATGAGGCAATCGGCCGCGTTGTCGCCGGGCATGACCTGCCCGTGCTGCAGCTGTCATGGCCGTCCGCTCGGGTTCACGATTCAGTCGCTATGCGAACGCTGCGCGAGACGGCCGAGCTGCTAGATGTTCACGCGAAAGTGATGGGAGAGGGGCAGTTGACGTCCAGCCCGCTCGCTCACGTGGTTCAAACTGAATGGTCGCCGCTGTGGCAAGCCGCGCTGCTCGATTCGGCCCGCGCTCTTGGCCCAGTGGTTGCCCGTTTTGAAGCTGCAACCGAGCAACTGAGGGCGGCCGTAGGGTTGCCGTTGCCTGTTCTCGATACGCGTGTCAGGGAAGGCCTGCGTCTCCTGGCTGCGACTTTGCCATCTGCATCCGGACACGATTGGCAGTTCGTTCTGCGTCCGGATGCAAAAACAATTGCAGATAACCTGCGCATCGCGAAACCATTGGTCGAACGACACCGCGAGCTGCACGCTTCGCTTTCGGCGCCGCGGGGCAACCAGGTCTTGGAGGATGTACGACAAGGTATCGTTCAGCTCACTCGCTATCACGAACTTCATTCGCAGCTTTCCCAGCCATGGAATGAATCGCTAAGGTCGCGGCTCTCCGTTGGCATTGAGCTCCTGCGAAAGCGCCAGGACGTGGTTGACCAACTGTCGCTCAAATACAAAGACGGTATTCCGACGGCAACGGTTCAGCAACTCCAGCTCGATTGGCGGGAACTGCAGGATTCGTCCTGGCCGATGAGCATGATGCGCCGCCGCTCGCTTTCGAAGAAACTCGTGGACCTGTCGACAGGCGGAGGCCAGCCAGACATTGGCGGTGACATCGAACGCCTCCAGCAGATTGATGCCCTTCAGGATGAAATCAAAGCTCTCGACGACCTGTCGCTGCCGACGTCGAACGCATGGCTGGGGCTAAAAACCGAACTCGACGTTGCGCGAGCTTCGCTTGGTTTCCAGTCTGCCCTCGAACAGGCTCGCATACGCGCGACTTGGGAGGATGTTGGACTTGACCCGGTGAGCCGAGGTCAGTGTGGCGAGACGGCGCGCGAAGACCTCGGCCGCATCAGAGAACTCCGTCAGATTGACCAGGTAATCAATCGCCTGTCGGGACTCGAAGAACAGACGGACGGGGTTTGGGCTGGATACAACACGGATTTGGTTGTCGCGAAGACATACCTCGTGTTTCAGGGCGCGCTTGCAGCAGCAGTGGCTAGCAGCCATTGGCAGGATGAGGGCTTCGGCGTTATCGAGCGCAGCAGTGCGGGTGCTGTCGCGGCGGCTGACCTCAAGAAGATGCGCGAACTGGTTGCCCTTGCTGGTCGACTCAGGGAGTTCGACGACCTTCCCGCAAAGACCGACGGACTCTGGAACGGTTTGCAGACAAAACTGGAGGGCATCCAACCAGCTCTCGGCTTCTTCGAGGCGCTTTCGGGAGCGCTCGCATTGTTGGCAAGTTCGCCCGAGTCGCTGGCGGCAGTAAAGAGCCCAATTGCCCATCTGCTGGGCGATAGCAATGTTCTGCTTGAGCCAACGGGAGCGATTGCGGGTGCCGGACGTATGTATGCCGAGGCGCTTCAGGCATTTAATCAGGCGGTGGCCCAATTCACGGTCGCGAGCGGCCTGCCCGGGTCTGATAGCGCGACACTTGGTTCGCTCCTCCCAACGGCACTGTCCGCGCGTGCAAGCGATGTCCTGGCCAGCTCGAATCGGTTGAACGCCTGGTGTGCATGGCGCAAGACCCGCGCGGCGGCTCTCGCGTTGGGACTTGCCGCCGTTGTGGCTGGGGTCGAACAGGGCGCTATCCAACTCGGGCGCGTGAAGGAAGCGTTTGAGACTGATTACTGTCGATGGTGGTTGAACGCGGTCGTCGACGTCGACGACGTATTGCGCACGTTTGTTTCCGCAGAGCACGAAAAACGCATTCGGGATTTCCGGGAGCTTGATGAACGGTTCATCGGCCTAACTCAGGCGTGGGTGCGTGCGCAGTTGTCGGCGGGACATCCTTCACCTGACCGTGTCTCACGGGGCTCTGAATGGGGCCTACTGCGATACGAGATGCAGAAGAAGACTCGACATCTGCCCCTCCGGGAGTTGATGTCCCAGGCCTCGACTGCAGTCATGCGCCTGACGCCGTGTCTTCTGATGAGCCCGTTGTCGATTGCACAATATCTGCCGGCCGAAACGGCGAACTTTGATGTCGTCATCTTCGACGAGGCCTCACAGATACCAGTATGGGATGCCATCGGCGCCATGGCGCGTGCGAAGCAGGTCATCATGGTTGGCGACCCAAAACAATTGCCGCCGACAAGTTTCTTTGACCGCGCGGAATCGGACATTGATGACACGGATGTCGAGACTGAGCTTGAGAGCATTCTTGAGGAGTGTATCGGCGCCAACCTCCCGACGATGAAGCTATCGTGGCACTATCGTAGCCGCCATGAAAGTCTGATTGCATTCTCGAATCATCGTTACTACGACGGGGACTTGGTGACATTCCCAAGTCCGGTCACGAACGACCGTGCCGTCAGCTTCAATCACGTTGCGAATGGCCAATACGAGCGCGGCGGGGCGCGAACAAATAAGCCAGAAGCGAAAGCGCTGGTAGCCGACCTGGTCGGCAAAATGAAAACGCCCGGCTTCCGCGACAGTGGGTTGACCATCGGCGTGGTGACGTTCAACTCTGAACAGCAATCTCTCATCGAAGACTTGCTCGACGAAGAACGTCGCAAAGACCCATCCATTGAGCACTTCTTCCTGGAAACGCAGCTTGAACCTGTGTTTGTAAAGAACCTGGAGAGCGTGCAGGGTGATGAGCGGGACATCATGTATTTTTCAACCACCTATGGCCCGGGGGTTGACGGCACCATGCCGATGAATTTCGGCCCGATGAACCAGCAGGGTGGGGAGCGTCGTCTGAATGTTGCCATCACCCGTGCGAGGCAGGAACTTCGAGTCTTCGGTAGCTTCCGTCCAGAGCAGATGGACTTGGCGAGAACGCAGGCGCTCGGAGTGCGTGACTTGAAGCACTTCTTGGAGTTTGCGGACCGCGGCGCACGCGCGCTTGGCGAGGCGGTTACAGGTAGCGTCGGGGACTTCGAGAGCCCGTTCGAAAAAGCTGTATCGAACGCGCTGACCGAACGGGGCTGGACATTGCATCCGCAGGTTGGCGTTTCGGCATTTCGGATTGATTTGGGTGTAGTCGACCCAGACGCACCTGGACGATACCTTGCCGGCGTTGAGTGTGATGGTGCGACGTATCACCGTTCTGCAACAGCCCGCGACCGCGACAAGTTACGCGAGCAGGTCTTGCGTGGCCTCGGTTGGGACATCCTGCGTATCTGGTCGACCGACTGGTGGATTGACATGCAGGGGACCGTCGAGAAGATTCATCGTCAACTCGAAGAGTTGCTTGCCGAGCAGCGGGCGAAGCGAGCGAAGACCGAGCAGGAGGCGACAGTCCTTGCGGAGCAAGTCATCGCGGACGTAATGGCGATGCCGGATGAGCAGGTGAGCCAGCCGGCAGAAGCGACAATCCACCTGTCGAGCGAAGTCAAAGTGGTAGCGGACACTGCCACACTTCCTGTTACCTACGCTCGGAACGTCGCCGTTGTTCATTCTAGCGACCCCGCTGAGGGGCGTTTTACGGAGGTCGATTTGACGCTTGAGGGATACGCGGTCGATGCCAACGCGTTCTTCGACGTCGTCTATAACCCAACGCTTCTGCGGTTGATTGAGCACGTCGTACGCGTGGAAGGACCGGTACGGGACGAAGTTCTGGCGCGTCGTATTGCGCGGGCGCATGGCTGGGTTCGGACAGGCGCAAAAATCCAGGACAGGGTCGTCCGGTTGGCGTCACAGCACTTCAGCGGCGACCCAGAAGATGTGGGTACGTTTTTCCGGACTAAAGGTGAATCTGCTGATGGGCAGATTCAATTCCGACGGCCAGTTGACGGCACCGCACGGTCGGTCGATGAAATTTCGCTTGCCGAACTTCGAGCGCTTGCATTCGACCTGATGCAGGCAGGGCATGACGAAGAGTCTGGCGTGCCGGCGATGGCCCGTGAAGTGGGTCTTCGCAAACTTAACGCAGGCAGCAGAACGCGTCTGGAAATGGCTTGGTCGGATGCGACGAAGGCCTCTTTTCGGAACGTTGATGCCCAAGACTAAAACAATGCGACGGTCGGCACGACAGGTGTCCGGCCGTCTGCACAACTGGCAGCATCTTTCCTTGTCGTACAGGCGACATTAGTTCGCTGGCGAAGGTATTTGGGGGACAGTATGGGTTGGGGCTTCAGGAAAAGCATAAAAATTGCGCCCGGTATTCGCATCAATCTAAGCAAGAGCGGAATTAGCGCGTCTCTTGGTGGAAAGGGCTTCACGTACAACACCCGTGGCCGCATCACCACAAGTATCCCGGGAACCGGAATCAGGTATACGACGAGTTTGAGGGGTCGGAAATCCAGCCGTCGGGACAGTCACGGCACGCCTGCGAGCACCGATATTGGATATATGAATACTGAGAACCTATCAAAGAGAGAGCAGGCAACGCAGGACTTCGTCTATAAAGTGCAGTCGCGCACAACGAATGCACTTCGACAGTATTTCATCTCCCATGGTGTTTATGTCGAAGATGATGACATCAGCGAAGCGGTCAAGCTCGAAGCGTTTCAACCGTTCCTCAATACGCTCGCGCACGACTTGGCGCTCACAACGAAAGCTATCAAGTTAGCTGTCGACATCGGTACGGTTTCGCTCGCAGAAAAAGAAAAGGCGATGCTGGCGGTCTACGAGATGGAGCACAAGTGTGCTGCGGCGCAAGGACCTCGCGGTGAGCTGCAGACAGCCGCGAGTGCTCTGATGGCCAGGGTGCGGGCTTGGCCGAGTGTTCCTGGACTTGTTGGTCCTCTGTTTGCTGCGCTGTTGGGTTGTTTCCTCATGGCTGTGCTTAGCGTGCCCGTGGGGCTGGCTTTAACTGGATTCGCGCTTGCCTACGGAGGATACAAGACCTTCAGCTTCTTGCGCAAGAAGGCAGTTTCCTCCGAAGCCATCAAGGAGGCGAACGAGTGGTTTCAGTCCAAACTAACTGTGGAGGTCACGCCGCGACCAGCCATCCGTTCGAGTAATGACTATGTCGCCCTCAAGGCGGCGGCGTCCGCAACAGTCACTGCGGCGGCGGTCGTCTACACCCTCATCGTCTATCCCCACCACCTCCCGTCGAATGGCAATGGCGGACAGGCGACGCTTCAATCTGACACAACCGCAGTCGGTTCGAATGGCGTTGTGCCGGCTGCCGCGACACTGAGTACAGTTCGTCCGGTTCCGGACTTTAGCTGGCTTGTGGGTAAGTACCCGTCTGATGTCGTGAATGACAAACGATTCCGTTCTGCATTTAACGGCGTCTCGCGAGCCCATTGGAAAAAAATTACGGAACGGCTGGTCGTGACCAACTCATCCGGTATTCAGGTACAAGACGGCTATCTGGTCGCGCAAGGCTGCAAAGAACATGAGTGCAGTACGGAGCAAGCCGCTTTTGCCATCAATCAAACGACCGGAAGAGGCGTTGTGCTCGTCAAGCAAACTTCAAATGCCTCGAACAACTCCGCGATAAAGGCTTACCAGTGGCCCGACTTGCATGTTGGCGTGACACCACTATCGAGCTGGGCGCAGGAGAATGGGTCAAACGTCGTTGGGGGCGAATCGGCAGCGACTGACACTGCGCCGTCGACTCAGGCGGATTCCTTCCAACAGACCAGCTTTGATTGTTCGAAGGCTCATTCCGATGCAGAGCACATCATTTGCAGCGATGCCGAGCTGGCTCAGGACGATGTTCAATTGGCAGCAATCTATGCCAAGGCAAAGGCCGCAGTGGATGACCCAGCTGCGTTCAAGGCACGGACCCGGGCCCAGTGGAATCATCGCGAACAGCAATGCCATGACCGCGAATGTCTCGTCCGGTGGTACGCCGACCAGAAGGTTGCGCTTGCCGTGATGGCTGAAACCGGTAAGGTGGCTCAGCCATAATAACGGCGGATTTCGTGAAAGGTCCCCGCTCGTTAATCGCCGACATGGCTATCTCGTAGAGATTTACTGCTGAGAAGACGAAAGTGACGCGACCGGATTCGAGAAGGCCGTGTGCTCTCGCATACTCGGCTTCGGGTGCTTGCCCATAAAGTTTGTCGAATAAAAAACCTGAGAGAATCCACTGTGAGTATTGGTGCATATCAGATACCGCCGCCGACCGATTGGCAGGCGTTTGAACGCTTCACGCGCGACCTATTCGCCGCGCATTGGAAAGACCCCGCCGCATTGATGCATGGCCGCACGGGACAAGCGCAAGCCGGAGTAGACGTCTATGGAGTCAACTCAGCAACCGGCACGCTTGAAGGGGTTCAGTGCAAAGGCAAGGACGGGCGATACAAACATTCCGTGTCGACGGACGAGCTGCGTGCAGAAGTCCAGAAAGCCTTGACGTTCGAGCCGCCGCTTAGCCGGTACTACCTTGTGACGAGCGGAGCTGCGGACGTCGCAGTACAGAAGGAAGCGCGCCTCATCACAGAGGAGCATGCGGCGGAAGGGAAATTTTCGGTGCAGGTGTTCAGCTGGGACCACCTGCTCACCATGCTCAAAGACCATCGAAAGGTAGCTCGCGAGCATTTCCGCTCGTTGCTGGTTGCATTGTCCGAAATTGACGCGCCGGCCGAACTCATCGCTATTTGCCACCAGTCCTTTCAAAACGCCGGACTCTTCGGCAACGTAGACCCTGTCGCGGCAGCCGATGGGTTTCACCAAGTGCTCATGGATGCATCGCCTTTCTACGAAGGGGGAGTCCTTGATGCACGCGGCGCGCTAGCGCTTCAACGCAATCTGCATCGGGATGTCGTCGCGCAGTTGCACGCAAATCCCAGAGCCACTGTCGCCTACTTCGGAATAGCGCACATTCCCTTGGCAATGCATGCAGGCACCGCAGTTTCCAGTAGGCAGCCTGTGCGGCTTTACGAACTGGACGGCGCATCGGCTAGCGGCGAATGGAATCCTCTGCAAGATGACGATGGGCCAGACTTGGGTGTCGAACTGATTGACTTGGGAGGGCCCATCGGTGGTCCGGATGCTGTTATTCAAGTTGATGTTAGCGCACAGGTTGCAAAATCGGATATTGACCAGACCATCGACCGGCCTTATCGACACCTTGTTGTTCGCATCGCGGAGCCCAAGCGCGGTGTGATTACTCATCACGAACAGACGCGCGCTATCGCAAATACGTTTCGTAGAGCCTTGGACAAGATTCATAACGAGAACCCTACGACCACTCAGCATATTTTTGCCGCTACGCCGATGTCTGTCTCGTTCCGACTGGGACAGATGGTAAGCCAAACTATGCATCGCTCGGTTCGCGCCTACAACTATTCCCAGCGGAGCACACCACCGTACTTTTGGGCGGTCGACCTCGTGGCAGCAGATGGGCAGCCTGAGCAACTCTGGATTTGGGAGAAGTAAAACGCCATGTATGACACGTCGAAAGAACTCGCTGTCTTTTACGAGAATCACGTTCGCCTCGGCACCCAGCTTCGGAACGCCCTTGGCTCATATAGGGACATAAATCTGCAACGACTAACCTCGGGGTTGACGTCGCTCGGCAATAAGAACGGAGTTGTATACAAGACATTCGTGGATAGCAGAAATCAGGGTAGCTATGCGATGCATACTCTGAACCAAAGCGAGCACATTGATTACGACATTGATGTTGCGGTCATTTTCGAAGCGGATGACCTTCCCGACAGGCCAGGTGATGCGCGTGCGAGAGTTTGTGAAGCGCTTCTCGAGAAATGCAGCAATTTCACGAAAGAGCCTGAGACTCGAAAGAATGCCGTCACGGTCTGGTACGCAGAGGGTTATCACATCGATTTCGCGGTTTACCGCCGTCGGACTAACTGGCTTGGCAGCCTCGTAATCGAACATGCAGGTGGTGACGAATGGACAGAGCGGGACCCGATGGCGTACCCGAACTGGTTCACCAACCAAGTAGACAGTAAAAGTCCGCCGACGCTACTGGAGACGTTTATTGGCACGCAGGTCTCGGTAGCGAGAGGCCAGCTGCGGCGGATTGTGCGATTCGTAAAGGCGTTTGCTCGGTCACGGTCTGGATGGGCGCTTCCAGGCGGCATCATCATCACGAGTCTCGTGTGCGAAGTTTATAAGCCGAACGCGACACGGGATGACGTAGCCCTCTTCGACACGCTGAAAGCGCTGTACGAAAGACTCTGTGTGAGCGCCGAAGTGCAGAATCCCATTTCTCCTGGTTCCACGTTCACTTCATCTGACCGACGAAGACGCGAAGTGGAGCGTCTGCGGGACGTGCTTGCTGAGAGGCTTCCAAGGCTCAATGTCCTGCACCAATGGACATGTACGCCCGCGCAGGCGTATGCCGCATGGGACGCAATTTTTTTTAACAGCTTTTGGTCCGGTGCCAGAAAGGCAATCGCCCAGACAGCCGCTGCGACAGGCTTGACCATCGAGTGCATGCTCGCCCGCAAGAAGGAGGGTAAGACGTATAAGCAGCACGTCAGCGGGTCGGCGGCTTTGCCGAAAGGCGTCCACTTGCGTTTCACGGCGAATTCACTTGGCGTCGCACTTCCATACAGTGTGCGCTGGAGCGTTCGAAACGAAGGCGACGAAGCGAAGGAAGAGAATCAACTCACCCACGACAAGCTACTGGCGTCCGGAGAGGCGTATTGGACCTACACCGCCTTCAAGGGTGAACACAAAATGATTTGTGAAATCGTTAAGAATGGCGAGACGGTGCGCCACGCAGAGCACATCGTCCGTATTGCCCCAGGACGGCGTTACTGGTTGTAGACCTCAACCTATGGCCACAAATAAAAATCAGCATTTTGTTCCGCGTTGCTATCTCAAGGCCTTCACAAAGGAAGAAGGGAATGCAACCATAAAAATTTTCAACCTTGACCGGCAGAGATTCATTCCGACTGCGCCGGTGAAGAATCAATGTTCCGGGTCGTATTTTTACGGTGAAGACCCAAAGCTGGAAGAAGTTATTCAATCGTACGAAGGCCAGTACGCGAATCTCCTGAGGAAAATTCGTAAGCCTGGATATTTTCTCGAAGACGAAGACAAATCGTTTCTCCGCTTCTTTTGGCTATTTCAGCACTTACGCACGGAAGCGGCTTCGAGGCGTGCCGTTGAGATGGCAGCGGAGGCAGAAGTTGTTGTGGGCAGTAAATTGTCGCCGGTGGGGTATGGCATTAAAGAGGCAGTTCAAATGGCGATGGGGATGGTGTCGGAGGTGGCTTCAGTCATTGACGACCTTAAGTTATGTTTGGTCCGAAATCGAACTGATGTTCCGTTCGTTACTTCGGATGACCCGGCCGTTGCTTCGAACCGCTGGTATCTCGAGGACTGCCGTGCGCGCGGATGTTCGTTTGGACTCAGCGCAGCGGGCCTAATCACGTTGCTGCCGCTGACCCCGGACATTCTTTGTCTCGCATATGATGGCGACGTCTACAGCGTTCAGCACGACCGCGGCTGGGTTGAGGTGCGCAATGTCGGAGACGTGAAGGCACTGAATCAGCACCAAATGCTCAGTTGCTTCGCCAACCTGTACGTACCTGAAACGGCTGCGGAAGATGACTTGATGACGCAGTATGC
This sequence comes from Paraburkholderia sp. RL17-373-BIF-A, assembly GCF_046030175.1. Lineage (NCBI taxonomy): Bacteria > Pseudomonadati > Pseudomonadota > Betaproteobacteria > Burkholderiales > Burkholderiaceae > Paraburkholderia > Paraburkholderia sp. RL17-373-BIF-A. The sequence goes on along the minus strand of NZ_JARESO010000008.1, from coordinate 259,252 downwards.
AGATTGCGCAAAGTATCGCCTTACCGTTCGACATAAGGTTAATTATGCGGTCCTCGATTCTTCGGACAATGGGTATGACCGCTTTGTTGTCACAGAGCCGAATGACTCTACGCGCAACAGCGACGCATTGCTGCATAGCCAGTCATTGCACCCGAAGCCTACGAGATGGCCAGCTCTGCTTCGCTGGCGTATTCCCGGTGTGATTTATGAAAACGGCACGGGTGTCAATTACGTTCGGAATGCAGGAGCTGTGTCCTCTGACAGCATGAACCCGTTTCGTAAATTACGGGCGAGATAGGTGAAGATGTTCGATGTCGCTGGCGGGCAGATTTGTTCCTGCCACCCGTCAGCAACACAGTTTGACCTTGCATCGACTGTGCTTCGCGGTCGCCCGCAAAGTGGCGAAATTCGGAACATGCTCAATCAAAGCTTACGGGTGTAAGTGAAATGGCCAATCACACAATTTCTTCATTTGGTCCGGGACCGAATCCATGGGCGATAGACGAAGATGAAGCGGCGAGGCAGGCGATTGCTTCGTTGCGAGGATACGCATATCAGCTACACGCCTCGCTGGCTGCATGGATGCGTCTGCCCGCGGACGGCGAATTGCACCTTGAAGTCGCCGAAGACTACGCTGAGATATTGAATTCAGCCAATCAGAACGGCCAGATTTTGCGTGCCGTACAGGTCAAAGACACGAAGGATTCAGGTGCTATCACGCTTAATTCGCCAGATGTTCTGAAAGCCATCAACACGCTCTTTTCGTTACAAGAAAGTAATCCTCAACGAGAGATATTTCTCACGTATCTGACAACGTCAACCATTGGCAAGGAACGCGACAACCCGCTCTCTAGTAGCGCGTCGGCGCTCGAGGTTTGGTCCGCGTCGGCGAAAGGAGGAGACGCGACGGAACTACTCGAGGCACTTCGCACGCGATTTACTGATGGAGAGCTATCCGCGTTTCTCAAAAGATGCACGGTGGACGAGCTTCGTAGTCGGTTGTTGATGCGATTAACCTTTGCATGCGGTCAGCCGTCGTGGCAGAACATCGAAGCGGACGGACGAGAATATCTGGCCGACGCCCGGAATGTGGCTCGTGCGGAAATAACTGCAGCCCGCAGAGCATATGATGTTCTTCTATCCGTCCTGCTTCGAAAAACCCTTCAACCGAAGTCTCGTAAGTTGGACCATCAGGCGTTTGTAGATGCTTTTCGCGAGGCAACTGCAATCGCGGTTCCATCTCAACAGTTCATAGACATGACTGACGAGATATTGCGCTCGACGGACAGAACTGCTCAGCGTTCATCGTCAACGGCGTCCCCCGCCTTGGATTTTGCGTCAATAGCAGCCGCGGCAAGAACGCTAAGCGACAACGGTCGACCGCCGACGCTGTTGGCTCTCTTTCCTGACGTATCGTCTCGCGTGCGCGGCGCACTGGATAAACTTTCGGAAGTCGACCGATGGGTGGGCAGTGATGACGCTCCAAACTCACAGCCGTCGTCGCGACTGCGGCTTTCAGACCTTCTCCGGCATCAAGAATTGCATCATCTTGTATATGCTGAGCCGGGAGCAGGGAAAAGCCACTCGTTATCTCGGGTAACGGCGAACCTGCTCGCAAAAGGCAATAGGGGAGCATCGGAGTTTGTTTCCGGCCTTGAACCCGACGAGAGTGTGCCATTTTTGCTTCATATCGCAGGTCTCAAGACCGCCGACGAGGTTCTTCAGCAGATTACGGCGCTTTTGCCTGATACCAGTCTTGAGGATATGCTAGCTAGTCCGCGCGTTTGTATCTTGCTAGATGGCTGGTCTGAGTTTGCGACCGGAGAGTATCTTTCGCAGCGTACGAAGCTTCTCCGTGTGTTAGCGGGGACTCGGGTAATCGTGTGTGCTCGGCATCGAGACCCAAACGATACGCCGTTCAGGTGCTGGACTCTGGAGCGCCTCGACCCGATGCAGATTCGCAAAACCGTTGAACAGTCTTTCGACCGCTCGTCGATACTTCGTGATGAGATGGTGGATTTGCTCAGGATACCTCTGGTGCTGTCGCTCTACTTGCTCCTGGGCGGCTCAATGGCAACAACGGGCGACTTAATGGCCCATTTCCACAGGCATCTTTCGAAGGGCGCGCCTGAGCAGTTCGAATCTGTGCTTTCCGATGCGATTGCAATACTCTCGCTTTCAGGAGACCGCTCGTACAATAAGTTTATTTCGGCGCTCCGGAAAGCTGCTGCTACACGTGGAGTAGTCGAACCCACGTTGGTCTTACGGCAGCTAGGCACAATCATCCAGCGTGGAAGCGTCGCTGTCGCTGTGCATGACCTCTACTGGAGTTGGCTTGCGGGTGTTGGCTATCTACGTGAATCGCGAATCGACCAAGCAGTTCTTCAACTCGAGACACGTGAGAGCTTGACCTTAGCTCTCCAGTCCGGGGAATTTGTTGACGCATCCGTCGTAACGTCCACTGCCACTTCAGATGCATCACTGGCGGCAACAGTTGATTCGTTTCTTGGAAGCACGTCTATGGAGCCCACGCTTTCCGCGAAGCTAAAGTCGATGTTTGAGAGCTCAAATCTCTCGGTTCGATACCGTGCTGCACTCGCAAGCATGCATTCCGCGAGGGCCACTCATGTGGGGAAAGCGCTCAACGTAGTCAATCAGTTGGCGAGCGAAAAAATTTACGTCCGCGATATTGTTGATGTTCTGAAGTCTGACAACATCTTTGCAAATAAGGCGGCCCTCGCGTTGTGGCTCGGCGGTCCAGGAACCCCGACATTCATTGAAGCTATTTCGACTGTCGGGGATGAGCGATGGCTACCTTGGCTTGAGCAGATGTTCCATCGAGGCCTCCTCGAACCAAATTTGGCGCTGGCCGCGGCGTTAGCTTGCGGGAATGAGATACCAAAATGGGGAATCGAGCACCTGCCGAACCTCCTTTCATCGGAACCATGGCTGTTAAGATTTGCCTCTGAAAACGGAATCAACCAAGAGCTTGCGCTCTGGCTGGCAAAGAACTATCCGCAAGCGCAAGACACCATGTTCGCAGCTTGGTTTCAGGCGAATCGTATCTTTGTTACATGTGGCGACGATGCGGTGTATGAGGAATTGCTTCGGCGGTTTTCATCCATGACGACGCGCGCTCAAGAAGTCCTGGGGATGGCTGTACCGGAACTTGGAGACGCTTGGGTCGCTCGTTTCCAAAGGCTCGCATTTGCAGAACCTGGCGCAAAACATCACCATCGCTTAGCCGAAACTATCAGTCTTGAGATAGATGATGAAACTGCTCGAGAATGGATAGAGCGCGGCTATTACCATACGGGGTGGAAGGTGTTGATAGCGCGCCATGGACAGAAGTTACTACCTGAATTAACCGCACAATTGCCCGTTTCATTCGGGGGGCAACCATATGTCGCCGCTCTTCAGGCAATTGCGGTACTCGACGAAGTGCCTGAATCGTTCCTTATGGAGTTGAATTCAAGGCTATTCAATGAGACGAGCCAACGGCTTGGAATTGCGCCCAGCGTTGGAGAGTCTCTTATCTTTGTAGCCGGGAAGGTCGAGAGGCTTGGGATGGCATGGCTCATCGGCCAAATCTTGCGCAACCCAAACGTATTTGGGGGCTACCGCGCCAAGCTGGTCCTGAAGGAGTACATGTCTTGGAAGAGGAAGACCGGGCTGTCGCTGCAGCTGGACCCAACAATGGGACAGCTTTCGTTCGAACGTTGGTATGCGCATATCCGATTCGTGACTAACTGGGATGAGCACCATTCGCCCGAAGCACTTCGACTTGTTCCGGATGTTGCGGTCGAGGCCGTTCTCGGGCCGTTCACCAATGACGATGACAAGGCTGAGAAGATTCTGTCCCGTCTTAATACGTTGGCAACGTATAACGATGCACTTTTTGAACGAATGATGGCGTGCGACCGTTTAATTCGGTTGATTCCACGGATTTTTGCTGATGTGGTGAGCTTTTTTCCACCGACTCAGATGTTGCGGCTTGCCCAGTCAGGCCATTTGGAATCTGATGTCCTATATCACTTCCTGAAAACTGCTGACGACATGTCGTTTGAATGGACACATTCATTCCTGGTGAGTCGAGTTGTTCAGGACCCACGCAATCTAAATAATATTCGCGCCGTCGCCAACATGTTGCGAAGTTACCCGCGAGAGACTCTATACCACTTGCTTCAACAGCAACTCTCTTCGGATGATGTGGCGGAGAGCGATAACCTGCACTGGCTACTGCGCGAGACAGGTAGCGCGCGGCGTGAGTTGCTGATTGACGAGCATGGACGATGGCTGCACTAGGCTCCGCCGGCGACTCGTTGCCACAGCGGTCGAGCGCTGCTCGTGGACGCCTCGGAAACGTACAGCGGCGGCAGCTCGCCTACGAAAGCTGATGCAAAGAGTATCGCTGCACTACGCAAAACAACATATACGGACCAAATCGAAGTGAATTTCGAGCTTTTCGAGAAGTATGAATCTGCAATCCGGGACTACCGCGGCCCTCAAGGGGACCCGCAATCTGCATCCCTTCGCATGCACCGCAACGGCGACTTGGCGGTGTATTACGCGCCGTTCGAGTGGGTGAACCGCTCGGCGAAGCTCGTGCTGGTGGACGCCACTCCTTGGAAGGCGCAGGCGGACATTGCGTTGACCGAGGCGCGCCGCGCGCTGCTCGAGGGTGCTCCTGTGTCCGAGGTACTTCGGCGCGCCAATCTCGCGGCCGCGTTTGCCGGAGTAACACGACAACGCGTCGCTTCGCTCCTCGACCACATTGGCGTGCATCGGTGGTTTGGTCTGAGCTCAAGTGCAGCCCTGTTCGGCGAACCGGGCGACTTGTTGCAGGTGTCGTCCGTGCTTCAGTTTCCCGTGTTCAAAAACGGCGAGAACTTCAGGGCCGGGTGGCATCCCGAAAGAGACCCTATGTTGCGTCTCCAGATGAAAAACCACTTCGGGAAGATGGCCAAAGCTATGCCAGACGCGGTCTTCATCCCAGTGGGAGCGGCCGCATCGAGAGGCATCGAGTGGCTGACCAAGGAAGGATTCTTGAACAAGGAACGCGTGCTTCATGGCCTCCCACATCCACGCAAAGAGGAACCGGACCGCACGGCCTATTTCCTGGGCGAGAAGGACCGCGCCGACCTAGACGAGAAAACACATCCCGACAAGGTTGAGGCGGCGCGTGATTACCTGCGGAGCGCGGTGGGGGCGCTGAAGTGAGATTACGGCAGCCAGGCGGAGCGTGGTGCGGCTGGCGCGGCGGAATGAACTTAACCCTCGCAGTCTTTCGAGAATCCGGACATGCCTCGATACCTGGTTCCATCAACAGCATTTCAGCTTGCGCTCGACTTGGCGCGGGCGGTTGTCGCTGGCAGCCTGCAACTACCGCAGGCCGAACAGGCATTGCGCGATTCCTATCCTGATATGTCGCCTCGCGCCGCAAAGGGCTACATCGGAAGTTACGTTGCAATGCGCCGCGGCGCGAAAAGCTTCGCGACAATTATCGCAGCCAACGCGTGGAAGCTCTATCTCCAGGATATTGCATACGACGGCGCGGGCCCGCTACGTGTTCTAGTTTGAAGAGATGTTACGGCCTTATACGTCGGACACCACGAAATAGCATTACACGATATACGTATAACAACAGACTGACTTATTACATTGAATTCGTATATCATAATAGTTCATTTGTCACTCGCTGCCTCACTCGTTCTGCGCACTCAGGAAAGGGCTCCGGCCCGCCCAATGCCCTGCCTGTAATGGCTCACGAGCAATTCGCCCAACAACTACAACAGTAGCCCAAAACCATCAACCGATTAAATCAGTTAACTAATACTCCAATATTAACTGACGATTTTTCTAATTGATTTAACACTTGAAAATTTTGAAATGCCATGCTAGTTTTCCTCTAGGCGCAATGCCCAATTAAGGACTCTCTGGATTGACATCGCTTTCGACCTAGCCGCGGCCGCCTCGCTATCTATGAGTAGGTACGTTAGCGAGGTTCCAATGCGAGAAGTTGCAACAAATGTGGGGGGCGGCGAACGGAAGCGGCGTGCAGCGGCTTCCTGTCAGTCCGTCCAGTTGCCGTGCTCGTTAGGCTTTTATCCATCGGTCGTCTCGCGGCAAAGAACTGCAACGGCTTTATGTCGTAAAACACCACGGCAGCGCCGACCAGCTCATCGCCTCGTACGGCCTTTCAGGCCGTGCGTGCAGGGGGGGCGACCGTGAGGAAGACCCTTCACTCGGTCGTGGAGATTCCCATCGCGGAAGGTCCCTTGGGAGCGAGCATCCCATTCCTGTTCCTCAGGGACGGCGAAGTTAGCATCTTCGCGCTCGCTTGGTCTCGACATCACACCCTGTACGAATTCACCTCGCCAGCCGAAATCTCAGCAATCATTCAAGCGATTGGCCTGTTCTACGACTTTTACTATCTCGTGGAGAAGGGTCGACCAGTTTCAGCAGAAGACCTTGGCCGCGTTCTCGCGCGGTTCATGGAGGCGCGCGAGCATGGAACCGCTGAGTTGCGCTGGGATGCCGTGCAGCGGAAAACAGCCATAGACGACGTCCGCCGGATAAGTGCCTTTGGAGAATTCTGCGCGAACAACTTTGGACACGTTCCTCTGAATCAGCGCGAGACCAAGTTCGTCGAAGACCTCAACTTTTCAGACCAACGGCGCTTCTATTCTGCTCTGGAACGTCGCAAAGAATGGGACAAGCTCGCGCACTTGGTCAGTTCGAGCCAAGCTGGTCGAGGAAAAGTGAGCCGAGCTCAGTTCGCACCAAAATTGCGTCGGGTTAAGGCAAGCTACGAAAGAAAGACTTTCCCTCCAGACAAAGTCTTGTCGCTCATCAACGCGACTCCTTCGGTTCGTGACCGGCTGTATTTGATTCTCCTGTTCTTTGGAGGGCTTCGTTCGTCGGAGCCATTGCATTTGTTTGTGACCGACATCACCGTCGACCCCAGTGGCACCGCCGTTGTCACATTGGGACATCCCGAGACTGGCTCCTATGAATGGACCAATTTGCATCGCGGCAAGCAGCACGGTAACCGTACGACCTTCCTTGCAGAACGATATTCCCTCGGACCGCGCAACAAACTGGGAAAAAAACATCCCCGGCGCGCAGGTTGGAAAGGGATGGCGTACGACCGAGACTCTCGCAGAGAATCTTACGTCAATTGGCTTGTACCAGAAATGGGAAGGTACTTCGCGAGACTGCACTTCCAGTACATACATGAGACGCGCAAGCACGTCAGGGATGAGCATCCCTACTACTTCGTCAACGAGAAAGACGACGCGAGCTTCGGCAATCCTCTGACGCTGTCAAACACAGCCAAGATGTTCGACCGCGCGGCTCGCAGACTTGGCCTTGAACCAGATGAAGAGGGTGTCAACCGCCACGGCGGCCGGCATTTTTACGGCCACTTCTGCGCCTCGCATCTCCGCCTGCCCCTTGAAGTCACTCAGACCATCATGCATCACGCAAGCATTCTGTCGACAAAGATTTACTACGCACTCGACCAAGCAGTTGCTCGCGATGAGCTCAAGAAAGGTTTCGCACGCATCCAAAGCGAGCTTCCGTCTTTTTGCGCTGACATGGAGCGCATTTCATTCTCGGGACATACCCAATGACCGTTCATTATTTCAAAGCAATCGGTTCTGGAAAAGACGTTGCTTTCAACGACAGCGAGGCTGAGTTTGCTCTTCTGATAGAGCCGACAAATGCCGAGCTGCACGAAGCGATTGCCGAGTTCGAAAGCAAGCGCATCGATGCCTACTGGGAAGACGTGATGCTTAAAGAACCTCCTTCCTGTAATTTCATTACTGCCTTTAGGTCGGAAAATGAAACGAGTAACAAAGTTGTCCCGGGAATCTATAAGGCACGCTATCTTGCTGGGCTTCTAGCAACAGACCTCAAAGGAAGAAAACTTGTCGAAGCCGGGCAGAACATGCCGATTGAGCAACAGCGCTATCTTGTTCGCGCCGACCAACCGAGCACGCGGGCAGAGCTGCAAGCTATGCTGGACTTCCCAGAGCAAGTCATCGCACCCGATTTTCATGCGCTGCTTGATTCGTCAGATAGCCCCCGCGAGTTTGTCGAAAAGTTGGTGCAAGGTCTTTGGACCAGCGACTTACCCGCCATGTATCCTGTTCGACATTGCGAAATGCTTACGCTCTTGTGGGAACGCGGTTGGTTCCTGTTCCCTCACCGGCTGCGCGATTGGAGCAATCCCATAAAATGGCCAACGCTCAAAAATCAACGTTACAGTGGTAGCCGCAGCGGGTTGATTGCATCCACCTACGTTATGCCAGCGCAACGTAGCAGCGACTTGACTCACTCTATAACATGTACGTTCTTCGCTACAACGAACGTTGCCTCGTTTGATGATTTGCCCCTTGAGTTAATAGATGCCTTTGCGGCAATCTGGGAAGAAAATATAGCCACGCGGTACTCCAGTGCAGTCCAAAAAAAGAGAGTGACCATGGTTAGCAAGGTGCGACGCGCAATTCGCTTGCTGCGTCAGAACTTTAATCTTGCGAACCCTGAGCATGCTATCGAATTGAAGTCGTCCAGGAAGGGCCATGTCGCCGAGGACGAACGACGTCTTGACGGCGAGTTTCGATGGCTAAGTACCTGTCGTCCCGAACTCATCGTATGGTCAGAAATGTTCCGTGCCTACATTAAGTCACTTAAGACGGCACGTGTACGCCCCCAGATTGGTCGGCTCAACAGCCTCGGGGACTTTCTTGTTTCGCTGAAGACTCCTCCCATCGAACCCAAGGATGTCAACCGTCAGATACATATTTATGACGCGACACTCAAGAACCCCGAAACCTTCTTCGAATTTCTGCAGAAGAAATCCGGCTCGTCAAGGCGACTGAACGACACCATTTCTACTGTCCGTGAATTTTTCGACTGGTTGCGTGACTATATGGTCGCGACCGGTGACAAATCCGCTGCGTCGCTAGCCAATCCTATTTCCAGCTCAGACACATTTGGAAGGCGTGGCTCGCCTTCGAAGACCGCTCGAGACGCTCTGCCGCCATACATCATTGAAGAGATGAAGCAGGTCCTTTTGGATGACGACTTCGCTTTCCCTCGCACGTATAGCAGCACGATGATTCAAGTGCGAGATGCAGTGACCAACGCTAACACCCGTGTATTCGACCCAGGGCTTGCCGTTTGTCTCTACGTCCTGTTCGATACACCCATTCGCAGCCATCAAGCCCGATGGCTCGACTCTGGCTTTCTTGATGAAAAGGTCTATGACCCTGCATCAAACTCGCTCGTGCGCAATTCGTCCTCTTACGCTGTCAAAGGACGGAAAGAGGGAGCGCTACGACTCCAGCATGATGGCCTTCGGGCTGAATCATGGCTGACACTTTGGGTAAATACAAATAAGACTGCGCCATATGATAGCCCTCACATCGGCTACCCAATACCTTATGTATCTTCGACACTCGTCGAGTTGCTGCTCATGTACTTGGAATGGCAGAAGCGCTACTTGCCAGTGATTACTAAACCCTTGGATTATCGAGTGTATCAGGCCGATGTACATGAACTTGATAGGCCAGTCGAGGTGAAGGGACCACAGATTACGCCACTTTTCCGAGACCCGAGCTCCGCAGACCTTATTCGTCCGATTGAATACACTCGCCTCACTCGCTTTTACGTAAAGGTGCTGCAAGAGGTACAGACGCGCATAGAAGCCAAGTACGGGCAGCGAATCGCTTTGGTAGAGAACGATGGAAAGGGAGGCCTCAAATGGCTAGTCGACCTTCACTCACTTCGAGTTAGCGGGATTTCCAATCTTATTGAGGCAGGGGTTCCGCTCGAGGTAGTTTCGATGTTCGTGGCAGGGCACCAAACCCTCATCATGACTCTGCACTATCTCAAATATTCACCGGCAAAGCTGCGCAAGTTCATTCTTGAAGCGCACGAAAGAATGGTCAACGACCAAGATTTCGTTGGGTCCGAACTCTTCACATCAAGCCTTGACGAACTTGCGCCATATCTTATCGGTCAGGAAGGTGCGGGAGTCGGGCCAGGCTTTCGTGCTCTGCAGGAGCGTACAGGGATTATGACCATCACGTCAGAAGGAATCTGCCCAGGTACGTCATGCAGTTTGGGCGGTCCTCTCATAAGCGTTGCACATAATACATACGCGCCGGTACCCGGGGGGAAAAGGTGCGGGCTCTGCCGCTTCTGGATGACGGGCCCCGCTCATCTTCTCGGTCAGGTCACAGCTGTCAACAATCTTGCGTTTCTCATTCGGAAAAAGGGATTGGAACTTGCGGCGATAAATGACGCGCGCCTTGATGCGGAGGACTCCGGTAACAAACGCAAAGCGAGAGAACTTCGCGACCGTGCGGACATCTTGAACCGCGAACTGGAAATCGACGCTAATGAATGGGTTGCTCGCTATCGGTATGCTGAAAGGTCCGTTGCACTGATGGATGATTACCTCGCCACGAAGAAACGTTTGACCGCTAAGGGAGCTAACGTGCCGGTGCCCGTGTTAACGTCAAGCAGCGGCCTGGAGCTGCGGGTCACTCTTGAACAGGCTCACGAATTCGAACTGCTCGACCAGATTACTCAGATGAGCTCTTTCTCGACCGGCTTCAGCAACCGCGAGGCGGAGCTCGAGAAGAACGCTATCTTGTCAAAGCTGATGACCGCGAACGACATGAAACCCTTTCTACTCAACCTTAACGACGAACATGCACACGAGGCCGGGAATCTTCTTTCGTCTTTGATATTGCAGCAAGTCCGTGGTCAGAAACTTGACGACCTACTGTCCGGCAAGAAGCTGCTTAAAGACTACCCTCGCCTTGCTAAAGCTATCAAGCTACTCGAGGAAAATGCCACGCCTGAGGCGCTATCGGATTCCAAGGAGATGAGCCGATTGGTCACGCTGGTTGGCAAAGCGGCGGGGCCCTCCAGTGCAACAGATGAAGAGGAGCTGTTCGCGTGAGTAAGGCAGTCGTCGTCGATAACCTGTACGCCGATTTAGTTTCGGCTGCTACGAATCCACGTCAACTTGAATCGCTGGATAGAATCAAGAAGGCATGTGACTATCTGGAGAACCAGAGCGTCCAAGTTACGCCTAAAGCTATTGAGCATTACTGTGTCGACCGGCAATGGGCAGGGCCGAAGGCCCAATCCATACGGAATTCGCCGGTCTTACGCCACTATGTTGACGTTCGGCGGTCTGCTCAAGATGTGACATCTTCAGGCGGGACAAAGCGGGCAGAGCCGCTCATCGCTGACGAAACGGTCCGCGCCTATGTCCGACTGCTTCAGGAAGAGCGTGACCAGGCGCTTGCAGCACGGGCCCGTATCGAGGCCGGTCTTCGCCTGATTCCCGGCGTCCCTGTAGATGAGCTTATTAGGGTGGGATTTGGAGGCGGAACGTTGTCGAGTTCCAAGTCCCCGTACTCCACCGCGTTGCCCGCAGCCGCAAAGGTCGCGCTCGAAAAACTATTCGACACAAACATCCTTGCAAACTGCGGCTTGCAACTGCACAAGGACCGTATTCGACAGGCTATAACAGGAAACGTGCTTCTCGAGAAACACCATGTGACCGCGCTGCGAGAGCTGGCGGGGCCAAGCAAAAGCTAAAACTTTCACCAACATTACAAATTGGCTATTTTTCAATAGTTTCGCAACTAATACGGAGCGGCGCGCCGGCGGCGCTTCAGGTACTAATAGTTGCTAGTGGGGGTTTTTAACGATGGGCTGCATCCAGGCGCAGACCTGCCACACGGGGCGCTGCCCGACCGGCGTAGCGACCCAGGACCCGGTGCGCCAGCGCGCGTTGGTGGTTCCGGACAAGGCCGACCGCGTGTTCAACTTCCATCACAACACGCTGCATGCGCTGAAGGAAATCATTCAGGCCGCGGGACTGAAGCATCCGGCGGAACTGCGCGCGCATCACATCGTGCGGCGCGTGTCGTCGCATGAGGTGCGTTTGATGTCGGAACTGCTGAAGTATCTCGAACCGAACGATCTGCTCAACGGTCGCTACCGCTACTCGCTGTTCGAGAAGTATTGGCCGGTGGCGCAAAGCGATTCGTTCTCGCCGAAGATGGAGCTGGCGGCGACCTGATCCGCCCGCCGACGCGCCCGGTACGACGCAGGGCCGCCACACGCGGCCCTTTGTCGTCTAAAGCGCACTCGAACTCCCGTCCGACCCCGCAAAACGGACACCCCCCTCCCTTTCCGTTAAAATCTACGGTTTAGCACTTCGCTCCACGGCCACCCGGCGCGCTTCGGCGCTCACGGCGCGGCCCCATGCCCGAAAGGCACTTCATGCTCACGTTTCAGCAAATCATCCTGACACTGCAGTCCTACTGGGACAAGCAGGGTTGCGCGTTGCTCCAGCCGATCGACATGGAAGTCGGCGCGGGCACGTCCCACGTCCATACCTTCCTGCGCGCGGTCGGCCCCGAGCCGTGGCGCGCGGCGTATGTGCAACCGTCGCGCCGCCCGAAAGACGGCCGCTACGGCGAGAACCCGAACCGTCTGCAGCACTACTACCAGTACCAGGTGGTGCTCAAGCCTGCGCCGGAAAACATCCTCGATCTGTACCTCGGCTCGCTCGAAGCCCTCGGCTTCGACCTGAAGCAGAACGACGTGCGCTTCGTCGAAGACGACTGGGAAAACCCCACGCTCGGCGCCTGGGGTCTGGGCTGGGAAGTATGGCTGAACGGCATGGAAGTGACCCAGTTCACGTACTTCCAGCAGGTCGGCGGCCTGGATTGCAAACCCGTGCTCGGCGAAATCACGTACGGGCTCGAACGCCTCGCCATGTATCTGCAGAAGGTCGAGAACGTCTACGACCTCGTCTGGACCGAATGGGAAGAGCAAGGCCCGAACGGCCCGGAACTGCGTCGCCTGACTTATGGCGACGTGTACCACCAGAACGAAGTCGAACAGTCCACCTACAACTTCGAGTACGCGAACGTGGAGTTGCTGTTCTCGATCTTCAACAGCTACGAAGCCGAAGCGAAGCGCATGATCGAAGCGCAGATCGCGCTGCCCGCCTATGAGCTGGTGCTGAAGGCCGGCCACACGTTCAACCTGCTCGACGCACGCGGCGCCATTTCGGTCACGGAACGCGCGGCGTATATCGGCCGCATTCGTGCGCTGTCGAAGCTGGTCGCGCAGGCCTACTACGATTCGCGCGAAAAGCTCGGCTTCCCGATGCTCGGCAATCCGGTGCACGGCGTGCCCGGCCTCACGACCGACGAACAGGACGCCGCGATGCCCGCCTGGGCGCCGCCGCTGAAAGTCGAACGCAAGATCGACCAGGACTGACGAGAACATCAACACATGACTCAACCCCATCAAGCTACCCTGCTCGTCGAGCTGCTGACCGAAGAACTGCCGCCGAAGGCGCTCGCGCGTCTCGGCGACGCCTTCGCCGAAGGCATTGCGCAGCGCCTCGCGGCGCGCGACCTGGTCGAAGGCGAACTGTCGTTCGAACGTTATGCCACGCCGCGCCGCCTCGCCGTCACGATCAAGAACGTGCGCGCGGTTGCGCCGGAAAGACACGTGCGCGAAAAGGTGCTGCCGGTTTCCGTCGCGCTGGATAAAGACGGCCAGCCCACCGCGCCGCTCGCCAAGAAACTCGCCGCGCTCGGCTTCCCCGATTTTTCGGTGAACGACCTGGAGCGCGCGCAGGACGGCAAGGCCGAAGCCTTCTTCCTGCGCTACGCCGCGCCCGGTGCCACGCTCGCCGACGGCCTGCAAAGCGCGCTCGACGAAACGCTCGCCAAGCTGCCGATCCCGAAGGTCATGACGTATCAGCGCCCGGACGGCACCAACGTTCAGTTCGTGCGTCCGGCGCATCGGCTGACCGCGCTGCATGGCGAACAGATCGTGCCGGTGAGCGCGCTCGGCATCGACGCCGACGACACCACGCTCGGCCATCGCTTCCTCTCCGAAGGTTTCGTGCAGATCCAACACGCGGACTCGTACGCCGAGACGCTGCTGCACAAAGCCCACGTGGTGGCGAATTTCGCCGACCGCAAGGCAACCATCCGCACGCATCTGCTCGCGCAAGCCGACGGCGACCAGGTGGTGATGCCGGAATCGCTGCTGGACGAAGTGACGTCGCTGGTCGAATGGCCGGTGGTCTACGCGTGCCGTTTCGAGGACGAATTCCTGCAAGTGCCGCAGGAATGCCTGATCCTCACCATGCAGACCAACCAGAAATACTTCGCGCTGACCGATGCGAACGGCAAGCTGCGCTCGCGCTTCCTGATCGTGTCGAACATCGAGACGTCCACGCCGGGCGATATCGTCGAAGGCAATGAACGCGTGGTGCGTCCGCGTCTGGCGGACGCGAAGTTCTTCTTCGAGCAGGACAAGAAGAAGCCGCTCGCGGACCGCGTGCCGCTGCTCGCGAACGTCGTGTATCACAACAAGCTGGGTTCGGCGCTGCAACGCGTGGAGCGCGTCGAAGCGCTGGCCGGCGCGATTGCCGGATTGATCGGCGCCGACGTGGTGCTCGCGAAGCGCGCCGCGCGTCTGGCCAAGGCCGACCTGATCACCGACATGGTCGGCGAATTCCCCGAGCTGCAAGGCACGATGGGCACGTACTACGCGCGCCACGACGGCGAGCCGGAAGAAGTCGCGCTCGCGTGCTCGGAGCACTATCAGCCGCGTTTCTCCGGCGACGCGTTGCCCACCACCGCGACCGGCACTGTCGTCGCACTGGCCGACAAGCTGGAAACGCTGGTCGGCATCTGGGGCATCGGCCTGCAACCCACGGGCGAGAAAGACCCGTTCGCGTTGCGCCGTCACGCGCTCGGCGTGTTGCGCATTCTCGTCGAGAAGCAACTGCCGATCGATCTGGTCGAACTGCTGCGTACCGCTTACGCGCAATTCGCCGCGGTGCCGAACGTCGCCGATTCGACGCAAGCCATTTACGATTTCAGCATGGACCGCCTGCGCGGTCTGCTGCGCGAGCGCGGCTATGCGCCGGGCGAAATCGACGCGGTGCTGGCGCTGAACCCCACGCGTCTGGACGACATCGTCGCGCGTCTGGATGCCGTGCGTGAATTCGCGTCGCTGGCGGAAGCGGCCTCGCTCGCGGCGGCCAACAAACGCATCTCGAACATCCTGAAGAAGTCGGAATGCGCGGCGACCGGCGGCGTGCAGGCCACGCTGCTCGTCGAAGCGGCGGAAAAAGCCTTGCATGCGCAACTCGAACAGGTCGCGCCGCGCGTGCAATCGCAACTGGCCGCACGCGACTACACGGGCGCGTTGACCGCGCTCGCCGCGTTGCGCGAACCGGTCGACACGTTCTTCAACGACGTGATGGTCAACGCCGAAGATCCGGCATTGCGCGCCAACCGTCTGGCCTTGCTCGGCGCACTGCATCAGCAGATGAACTGCGTCGCCGATATTTCCCGACTCGCCGCCTGAGCCCGCGCCATGCCAACCAAAAAAGTGGTGATCCTCGACCGCGACGGCGTGATCAACGTCGACTCCGACGCGTTCATCAAGTCGCCGGACGAATGGGTCGCATTGCCCGGTTCGCTCGAAGCCATTGCGCGTCTGAACCAGGCCGGCTATCGCGTGGCGATTGCGACCAACCAGTCGGGCATCGGCCGCGGCCTGTTCGACATGAACGCGCTCAACGCGATGCATCTGAAAATGCATCGCATGGCGGCAGCGGTCGGCGGGCGCATCGACGCGGTGTTCTTCTGCCCGCACACGGCGGAAGATCATTGCGAGTGCCGCAAGCCTAAGCCCGGCATGTTGAAGATGATCGCCGAGCGCTTCGAGGTCGACCCGGAACATACGCCGGTGGTCGGCGACGCCATGCGCGATCTGCAAGCAGGCGCGTCGCTCGGCCATCCGACTCATCTGGTGCTGACCGGCAAGGGCCGCAAAACACTTGCGGCCGGCGGCTTGCCCGAAGGCACGATCGTGCACGACGACCTGCGCGCATTCGCACTCGACTTCCTCGCCGACGCTCAAGAGTGACGCGCGCCACGCGCGTCCCCATCCCTCACTGACCACGCCGATGCGCTTCATCCGTTCTTTGCTTCTGCTGATCTACTTCGTTCTGTTCACGGTGCCGTACGCGACCGCATGCTTCATCGCATTCCCGTTCATGCGCGCCGACAATCGCTACTGGATGGCCGCCGGCTGGTGTCGCGCGACGCTGCATACGGTGCGTTGGCTCAACGGTATCCGCTACAACATCGAAGGCTTCGAGAACCTGCCCAACGGTCCCGCGGTGCTGCTCTCCAAGCATCAATCGGCATGGGAAACGCTGGCGTTTCCGGCGCTGATGCCGCGGCCGCTGTGCTACGTGTTCAAGCGCGAACTGCTGTACGTGCCGTTCTTCGGCTGGGCGCTCGGCATGCTGAAGATGGTTCACATCGATCGCAAGGAAGGCAAGTACGCGTTCGAATCGGTCATCAAGCAAGGCAACGCACGCATGGCGGAAGGCGCCTGGGTCATCATGTTTCCGGAAGGCACGCGCACGCCGACCGGCAAGCAAGGCAAGTACAAAACCGGCGGCGCGCGTTTCGCGACGGCCACCGGTGCGCCGGTCATACCGATCGCGCACAACGCAGGACGTGTGTGGCCTCGCAACTCGTTTCTCAAATATGCGGGTATAGTCACAGTGTCGATCGGCAAGCCGATCGACACGACGGGGCTCACGCCCGATGAAGTGAACACGCGCGTCGAACAGTGGATCGAAGCTGAAATGCGTCGCATCGATCCTACCGCGTACCGCGCGGCGGAAAGCAGTTCCGCCGCCGCACCAATCTGACGCGCCCACGCCCTCGAAGGCGTATTTGCGCGAAGCCGAATCCGATGCAGAAGTCTCCCACGCCACAGCCCGCTGCGGCGCTCGATAACCGGCAACTCGATCTCCCGCTCTTCGCCGAGCCGGGGTCGACGTCGTCGTCCCCTTCACCTTCCGCACCAACGCCTGGTGCTTCGCAGAGTTCGCCAGGCGGCCAGCAGCCAGCCGTGCCGCTTGCGCCGGATGGCAGCAAGTTGCGCAGCCTCGCGATCGGCTCACGCACGCTCCATTACGCGCTCAAGCGTTCGGCGCGCCGCTCGATCGGCTTTGCGATCGACAGTACCGGTCTGACGATCACCGCGCCGCGCTGGGTCACGCTCGCCGATATCGAAACCGCGATCACCGAAAAGCAGCGCTGGATTTTCACGAAGCTGATCGAGTGGCAGACGCGTGTCGAGCAGCGCGCGTTGCCGAAGGTCGACTGGAAAGACGGCGCCGAGGTGCCGTATCTCGGTCAGCCCGTGCGCGTGAAACTCGGCGC
Organism: Paraburkholderia sp. RL17-373-BIF-A; assembly: GCF_046030175.1. Lineage (NCBI taxonomy): Bacteria > Pseudomonadati > Pseudomonadota > Betaproteobacteria > Burkholderiales > Burkholderiaceae > Paraburkholderia > Paraburkholderia sp. RL17-373-BIF-A. The sequence goes on along the minus strand of NZ_JARESO010000008.1, from coordinate 241,934 downwards.
GCCGCAAGGTACGCTCGCGTTCAGCGCGGAAGATGCGGCGTTGCAAGTGCCGCTGCCCTTGCAGGCGGATCCGCAGCAGATCAAGGATCGCGTGCAAGGCTGGCTGCAGGGTGAAGCGAAGCGCTTGTTCGGCGAGCGCCTCGCGATTTACGCGGAGAAACTGGGCGTGAACTATCGCGCATACGCGCTCTCGTCAGCGGCGACGCGTTGGGGCAGTTGTTCGAGTGACGGCAAGATTCGCCTGAACTGGCGGTTGATTCACTTCCCGCTTTCCATCATCGATTACGTGGTCGCGCACGAGCTCGCGCACCTGCGTGAAATGAATCACAGCCCACGCTTCTGGCAAACAGTCGAATCGATCTTTCCGGAATTCCGCGAAGCGCGCCAGACGTTGAAGTCGCATCCGCCGGAATTGCTGCCGACGCTTTGAGGCCTTCCTCGCGCTTTGAATGAAACCGGCGCTTCAGTCTGAAGCGCCGGTTTGTCACGCACTGCCGCTCATTCCGAGCAGAAGGTTTCCTGCAGATGACGCCACGTCACCTTGCCATGTGCGTCGAGATCCATCACCGCCGTGGAGCGCCGCACGTTCGCGTTGCCGGCGTTGTCGCGCTGATACTCGCGATATTTCACCACCGCGCCTGACGGGTACTCAGCGACGATCTCCTTGTCGCGGATCGCGATTTGCGAGCCCGGACGCGCGCCGTGCAGCTTCGAGAAAATCTCGCGCAGGCCGGCATGATCCAGTGCGATGCCCGACGTCATGACCAGCGTGAATTGCGGTGCGAAGCGCGCCATGATTCGCTGCAGCGCGCCTTCGTCCGCGGAACCGTCGAACAGGGCTTCGATTTCGACGTGGATCTCGTCGAGTTCTTTGAAGTAGGGATTGATGTTATTCATTGTTTGATCTCGCCCTGCCGCCTGCCTTATTTCTTCTTCTGGATGAACTCGATCTTGTAGCCGTCCGGGTCCGTGACGAAAGCGATCACGGTCGTGCCGTGTTTCATCGGGCCGGCTTCGCGCACGACCGTACCGCCTTGTGCCTTGATTTTGTCACATGCGGCGTATGCATCTTCCACTTCCACGGCGAGGTGGCCGAAGCCGGTGCCGAGGTCGTAGGTGGGCGTGTCCCAGTTGTGGGTGAGTTCGAGCACGGTGCCATTGCGTTCATCTTCGTAACCGACGAATGCCAGCGTGAATTTGCCGTCCGGATAATCATCGCGGCGCAGCAGTTTCATGCCGAGCAGTTCGGTGTAGAAGGCGATCGAACGGTCCAGGTCGCCGACCCGGAGCATAGTGTGAAGAAGGCGCATTATGCACTCCCTGTTGCGTGGTAACGAGACCGTCAATGTACCCGGAATCCCGCGACGCTGCAGAGAGTGCCCTCTGTGAATCAGTACTCAGAATTGATGCCGCACGCCTGCCATCAAGCCGATCTGCGAGCCCTTCTGCGCGAGCCCGACGCTGTTGACCCCCTGCAGTTGCGCGCCGATCAGGTCGCCGCGGTACAGCGAATAATCGCCTTCCAGATAGACGTCCGTGCGGCGGGACAGGTTGTAGTCGGCGACCAGTTGGTACTGCCACGCGGAGCCGTCCTGCGCGGCGGTTTTGCCGTCCTGCAGCGTGCGCCAGACGTTCGCGGCGAAATGCCACTTGTTGCTGACCTGTTGCGTGATGCCGCCCATGATCATGCGGCGCCGCGCAAAGTCCGTGTACTTGAGCGCCGCCAGCACGGGCGCGGTGAACGGCCCGTTGGCGAAATTCGAAAAGCCCGGGTCGTTCTGATTGACGATGTAGCCGGCGGAAAAGCGCGTGAGGTTCCACGTATACGAGCCGCCGAACGTCCATGTCTTCGCGGCCGCGCCGTTGACCGAATCTTTCGACACTTCGTACGCGCCGCCGACGCTGAACGGACCGCCTACCGGCTTATAAGCCGCGGCCGCGCCGATCTGACTGCCATAGGAATTGCCCGCGTTGCCACCGAACGCGTAGCCGGCCGCGAACGTGAAGCCGTTGTATCTCGCCTGATATTGCACCTGGTTGCTGGTCCAGATGCCGCCCGTCATTGTGATTTCAGGTTGAAAACTGAAGTCGTACGGGATCCAGGAATTGCTGCCGTAGCCAGCCACCGTGACGCCTTCGATCACGACGTTGTATTGACGGCCGAGAATGATCTGGCCGTACGAATCCGAACGCACGCCGACCTGCGCTTCATTGAAGAACGGCAGCGTGGGATCGCTTTGCCCGGTGTTGATATAGATGCGGTTTTCGAGTTTGAAGAAGGTAGACCAGCCGCCGCCGAGATCCTCGACGCCCTTCAGCCCCCAGCGGCTTTGCGTCATGCCGCCGGTGCCGAGTCCGATCGACGAATCGCCCGCCTTGTTGACGTGAGTCAGATAGCGCACGCTTTCGTCGACCACGCCGTACAGCGTCACGCTGGATTGCGCGTGCGCCATCTGACACCCCAACGACGCCAATGCCGCGGGCACCGCGGCCGCTGCCCACCTGCCTACGTTCTTCATGCCTTCTCCTCGTACAGGCTCCGCATCGCGCGGATAGTTTGTGCCTTGAATGTCCTGACGAAACGTTTGTGGCTGAACCTTATCGCGAAACGGCACCCGTGCGAAATTAGTCTGAAGCAGGTGTTGTTAAGTCAGCAAAAACGCTTGCCGGCTTGCTTTCGGCCCGTAAGAAGCACGCGTAGGCGGTGGGGTCATCGGCGGGCGGCTCGGGCAGGTTTGATATCGTACGGGCTGTTCCCGACTCGACCCACCCCATGAGCACCTCCGCCCTGCCCGCACGCCGCACCCCGGATAGCTTCGCCATCCTGTTGATGATCGGCCTGTGCGCGATCTGGGGTCTCCAGCAAGTCGCGATCAAGAGCACCAACGCGACGCTGCCGCCGGTCTTTCAGGCGGGCGTGCGTTCGGCGATTGCGGCGGTACTGGTATGGGGCTGGGCGCGCTCACGCGGCACGCCGCTCTTTCGCGACGACGGCACCCTGGGCGCCGGCCTGCTCGCGGGCGTGCTGTTCGCGGGCGAGTTCGTGTGCATTTTTCTCGGCCTGACGCTAACCAGCGCGTCGCGCATGGCGGTCTTTCTGTACACCGCGCCGTGCTTCACGGCGCTCGGGCTGCACTGGTTCGTCGATGGCGAGCGCATGCGGCGGATTCAGTGGCTCGGTATCGTCGTGGCGTTCGCGGGTATGTCGCTCGCCTTCGCGGACGGCTTCCTGCACGGCCACGCCGCGCGCGGTTCGGTGCTCACGGGTGTTGTGGGCGACGCGCTCGGTGTGTTGGCCGGCGTCGCGTGGGCCGCGACCACCGTGGTGGTGCGCGCCACGCGCCTCGCTCAATCGAGCGCCAGCAAGACGTTGTTCTATCAACTGACGGTCTCGGCCGTGGTACTCCTCGCGCTTGCGCTCGGTCTCGGCCAGGCGCATGTGGCCACCGTCACGCCGCTGGCCGTGGTGAGCCTCGCGTATCAGGCGGTGATCGTGGCGTTCGTCAGCTATCTGGTGTGGTTCTGGCTGCTGACGCGCTATATCGCGTCGCGCCTGTCGGTGTTCTCGTTCCTCACGCCGCTGTTCGGCGTGACCTTCGGCGTGCTGCTGCTCGGCGAATCGTTCAGCCTGCGCTTTCTGATGGCCGCGGTGCTGGTGTTGACCGGCATTGCGCTGGTCAACGCACCGGCGAAGCGGGTGACGATCTAGAGCCTCGGCCCGTCAAAGCCCAAGCCCCAAGACTTAGGCTTTGGCCGCCACGATCTGCGCCACGCGCACGTACTCTGCCACCGGCACATCTTCGGCGCGACGTTGCAGGTCGAAGCCGAGCGCCTCGAAATCCACCGAATCGCGATACGCAGCGAGCGTGTTGCGCAACATCTTGCGACGCTGCGAGAACGCGGCCGTCACCACTTCGCCGAGCACGCGCTCGTCCACCGGCGCCAGTTCATGCCGCTCGTATGGGATCATCCGCACGATCGCCGAATCGACTTTCGGCGGCGGGTTGAACGCGTCGGGCGGCACGTCGAGTTGCTTGTCGATCACATAGCGATATTGCAGCATCACCGAAAGACGGCTGAACGCCTTGGTGCCCGGCTCCGCCACCATCCGCTCGACCACTTCGTTCTGCAACATAAAGTGCTGATCGATCACGCGATGCGCGAACGACGTCAGATGAAACAGCAGCGGGCTCGAAATGTTGTACGGCAGATTGCCGACAATGCGCAGCGACGCCTTGTCGCCGGGTGCGGCCAGCGAGCCGAAGTCGAACGCGAGCGCGTCGCCCGCATGCAGTTCGAGCAGGCCGCCGAATTTTGTCTTCAGACGGCCGATCAGATCGCGATCCAGTTCGACGGCGTGCAAGGGCGCTTCCGGCGTCGCCAGACGCTCGATCAGCGGTTCGGTGAGCGCGCCGAGGCCCGGCCCGATCTCGACCATACGCTCGCCGCGTTGCGGCCGGATGACATCGACGATCGAATCGATCACGCCCATGTCGACCAGAAAATTCTGACCGAAACGCTTGCGCGCGATATGACCCTGGTGCCGGCCCTGTTGCTGTCTGCTGGTGGACATCGAAGAAACGCTAAGAAAGAGAACTGCTTAAGAAAAGGAACCTGCTGAGCGGCGCGCGCTTGCTCGACGCGCTCGCCATGCCGCATACATAGCTAGCGGCAGGATACCAGCGAGACGCCGCGCACAGGCCGCGCGACAGCGCCGAATCAGCCCGCGCGGCGGTGCTGCGCCATCGACACCGCCGTCTCGATCGCGGCGATCAGACTGCCCGCGTCGGCGCGGCCCGTGCCGGCCAGATCGAGCGCGGTGCCGTGATCGACCGAGGTGCGGATGATCGGCAAACCGAGCGTGACATTGATGCCTTCGCCGAACGTGGCGTACTTCAACACCGGCAGGCCTTGGTCGTGGAACATGGCCAGCACGCAGTCGGCCTCATCCAGATAGCGCGGCTGGAACAGCGTGTCGGCCGGATACGGACCGCGCGCGTCGATGCCTTGAGCGTCCGCGAGGTTCAGCGCCGGCGTGATGACCTCGATTTCCTCGCGGCCCAGATAACCGTTTTCGCCCGCGTGCGGGTTCAGCCCTGTCACGAGGATGCGCGGCGCAGGCAAACCGAAGTGGTGCCGCAAATCGTGATCGATGATGCGCAGCGTCTCGACAATGCCTTCGATCGAAAGCGCGGCGGAGACATCCTTGAGCGGCAGATGCGTGGTCGCCAGTGCGACGCGCAACGGACGCTTGCCGGTGCCGGCCAGCATCATCACCACGCGCGGCGTGTGCGTGCGCTCGGCCAGATATTCGGTGTGGCCGGTGAAGGGCACGCCGGCATCGTTGATGGTGCTCTTTTGCAGCGGCGCGGTGACGATCGCGTCGAACGTGCCGGCTAGCGCTCCATCGATCGCGCTGTCGAGCAGATCGAGCACGTAGCGGCCGTTGGCCGCGTTGAGCTTGCCCGCGACGGCAGGCGCCTCGAGCGGCCGGTGTTGCAAGCGCACGCGCTTGCCATCCGCCACCAGTGCGCTCCAATCGACACCCACGGCACGCGCGCGTTCGGCGAGCAGGTCCGCGTCGCCCAACACGGTGAACTGCGCGTGGGGCCAATGCGCCGCCGCGCCCGCCAGTGCCTGCGCCGTCAATTCGGGGCCCACGCCGGCGGGCTCGCCGGTCGTGATCGCGATCTGCAACGGTGGGCGGGCGGACTGGGCGGCGCTTGTCATGACAGTTATTGCATGCTCGACTGAGTGGGCTTCACTTCCACGTACGCAGTATCGCGCAGTTCGCGCAACCAGTCGGCGTAAGCCTGTTCCGCCTTGCGCTGACCGATGGCCTGGCGCGCCAGATCCATCTGCTGCGAGACCGAACCTTCGGATTCGCGGCGGCCCAGCACCTGAATCAGGTGGTAGCCGTACTCGCTGCGAACCGGGTCGCTGATCTGGCCGTCCTGCAGGCTGTTCATGGCGCGCTCGAATTCCGGCACCGTCTCGCCCGGGCTGATCCAGCCGAGGTCACCGCCTTGCGACGACGAACCGTCTTGCGAGTAAGTGTGCGCGAATTTCGAGAAGTCGCCGCCCGAAGCGATTTCGCTCTTGATTTCGAGCAGCTTCTGACGCGCTTGCGGTTCCGACATGCCGTCGCCGACGCGCAGCAGAATGTGACGCACGTGCGTTTGCACGAGCTTCGGCGCATCCGAGCTGGCGCCCTGACCCGCGCGGCGATCGACCAGACGCACGATTTCGAAGCCGTCGTTGGTGCGGATCAGATCCGGATTGACTTCGCCTGGACGCATTGTCGAAGCGGCCTTGACGAATTCAGGCGGCAGCTTGGACGGTGAAGCGAAACCGGTATCGCCGCCTTTCGATGCATCCGGCGCCTGCGAATTGGACTTCGCCAGTTTTTCGAAGTTGGCGCCGCCCTTGGCTTCGGCGAGCAATGCCTGCGCCTTCTGCTGCGCCGCTTCGATATCCGTCTCCGACGCGTTCAGCGGCGCCTTGATGAAAATGTGCTGCAGATGCAGATCGCTCGTCAGGCCGGCGTTCGGGCCACGCTGACTGGCGATGTAGTTCGCGACTTCGGCGTCCGACACCGTGACCTTGCTGTCCACTTCCTTCTCGCGCAGACGCGAGAGCGTCAGTTCGGTACGCGCGTCGCTGGTGAACGTGCTCCAGGGCACGCCTTGCGCCTCGATGCGCGAGCGATACACGTCGAGCGACAGGTTGTTCGCCGCGGCAAGCCGTTCGAGCGTTTTTTGCACGGTGGCGTCGTCGATGTTGATGCCGTCTTCCTTGGCCTTTTGCAACTGGATGCGTTCCAGCACCATCTGGTTGAGCACCTGCTGGCGCAACTGGTCCATCGGCGGGACCGGCGCGTTCTGCTGGTTCAGGCGGCGGGTGATCAGGCTCATGCGTTCGTCGAGCTCGCGCCGCGTGATGACACCGTTGTTGACCACTGCGGCAATGGTGTCGACCGTCTGGCCGCTACTGCCGCCCAGCGCCTGCGCCTGCACCGGCGCAACCGACAGGAAAGACGCCGCGGCGGCAATACCGGCCGCAAGCGTTGCCAAGCGAAGCTTTTTCATGATTGCCACAGATACTCCAATGATGTCGGGCGCGCTTGGCCCGTCTTTTCGCACTTTATAAATGATGCGCCATTCGTCAAACGATGCGTCATTCGTAGTTGGTGAACCGCGACTCCGGCGGCGGCGGCGGCGGCAACGGCGTATAGCCCGCCACGCTGGCGCGGAATGCGGTCATCAGCCCGTTGTCGACGCTCGACAAGCCCTTGAACGTCAACTGCGCGAGGAACCGCGTGCTCGACTGATTCTGCCCCGAGGTGTTCAGACCGTTCGCGTAGCGCTGGATCCCGGCCCCGAGCGTCCAGCAGTCGGCGTCGTACTGCAGGCCGACCAGACCGTCGACGATCCGGTGGCCGCCCAGGTCGTAATTGAACCGGCCCACGCCGTACACCCGGTGCGTGAGCGGCCACTGGCCCGAAATCAGCACCTGATTGATCGGCTGGTTGTCCAGCGTGGTGTTCGCGCGCGTGTAGCGGTACGCGACGTTGATCACCTTGCCGGTGGCCGGACTGAACCCGAAGCCGACGCTCGTCTTCACCAACTGGTTGTTGTCGGCATTATATTGGAACGCCGTTTCCGAAGCGAAACCGGCGCCGAGCTTGAACGACGCCCCGGCGATCAGGTCCGAATGCGTGGCCTGCGCGCTGGTCTGGGTAGGCTGCAGCGTGACGCGCTGGTCCTGGAAGTAATACTGCTGCGCGATCACGAATCGCGCCCGTTCGTCGCCCGTTGCCGCGTTGATGAAGCGCGTGGTGAGAGCAGCCGTCAGACGGTTCGCGTCGGCGATCCGGTCGTTGCCGACGAAGGTGTTCGGCGTGAAGATTTCCGCCAGCCCGAAGTCGGAGTCGGCGGTGTCGAACAGCGGCGCGGATTCCTGATTGCGGAACGGCGTGTACACGTAGTACAGGCGCGGCTCGAGCGTCTGGATGTAATCCTCGCCGAAGATCCGCACCGAACGGTCGAAGATCAGGCCCGTGTCGAACGACAGCGTCGGGATCGATTCGGTGAAATTCTTCGGCGTGCCGACCGGCACGTCGTCGCCGATATTGCGCAGGTTGTACGACGCAAAGTGCCACTGCACCTTCGGCGTGACGAAGTAACCCGGCCCGACTACCGAATACGAAATGTACGGGTTGAACATCACCCGCTGACCTTCGGTCATGTCCGCGGTAGTGATGCGGAAATTCGTGTAGTCGGCTTCCGCCCCGAAGTCGAAGCCGCCGACGTTGTACTTCGCGTACTTCACGTTCAACTGCGGCTCGCGGCCGTACGGCGCGACCGACGGCGTCAGCGTCTGCCAGTGCTGCTCGCGCGCGAGCACCGACCACGGGCCATTGTTGTAGGTCAACCCGGCTTCCTGTTGATACAGGAGCTGGGTGCCGTTCATGAACTGATTGACCGACGACGACAAATCTTCCGGATACGTGTTGTCCGAAACCTTGTTGTAGTAGATGTAGCCGCCGAACCCGTTGCCGAAGTTCTGGTTGTGCTGGATGTACAGCGCGTAGCGGTTGGTCTTGGTCAGGTGGTCGTCCGGCAGGAACTCGCCGGTGATCGAGCCGGAATACGTGGGCGACAGGTAACGGAAGGACGCCTGCGTCTGCACACCGCGCTTCGAGATCAGACGCGGCGTGAGCGTCAGATCGCGATTCGGCGCGATGTTGAAGTAATACGGCACCGACAGTTCGAAGCCGTTCGACGAACTCAGCGAGAACGTGGGCGGCAGAATCCCGCTGCGCCGCTCGCCCGAGAGCGGGAACGACAGCCAGGGCGAGGCGAACACCGGCACGCCCTGGAAGAACAGCACGCCGTTGTAGGCGACACCTTCGTCCGCGCCGGTGTCGAAATCGAACTCGCTGCCCTTGATGTACCAGGCCGGATCGTCCGCGCACGCGCAGGCCGTGTAGGTGCCCTTCGTGAAGACCGAGCGCTCGTTGTCGAGCAGGTCGACGCGCTCCGCGCTGCCCGAGCCGCCCGTCACGTTGAAGTGGTACTTCGGCGCGGTCATGAAGCCTTCGCTCGAATCCACGCGCATGTGCGCTTCCGGGCCGACGAACGAATTGCCGTTGTTGACTACGTGGACCTGGCCGTACGCGTCGGCCATATCCGTATCCTGGTCGTAATGCAGCGCGTCGGCCTTGATCACGACCGTATTGCGCCGCACCTCGGCCGAGCCCTTCGCGGCCATGTCCTGGTCAGTGGTGCCGGTGGTCGTGTCGCCGAGCACGAACGTGGCCGGTTTCTGGCCCTGCTGCAACGGACGTTCTTCCAGCTGCGGGGCAAGCTGCATGCCCCAGGGCGCGTCGATAGGTTGCGGCTGCGCGGCTTCCCCCACCAACTGGGCGTGCGCAAGCGCGGGCATCAGGCCCGGAACGGCGATCAACGCCGCGACGAGCCGCCTTTTGCGCGGCACAACAGCACAAGAGGGAGTCGTTTGGGAAAGCTGTCTAGGCGGCATGTATCGTTTGGCGAATCGGCTCGTCCGTCAGCATCTGCAGTCACGGTCCACCGCCTGCACACCCCGACCGTGACAGTCGGCTGCACATCAATATTTACAATCTGTCGAACGATGAGGCGGGCGGTAAAGCGGAATACGCGAAAGCTGGCGTGAGCCGCGTCAAAAAAGTCGTGGGGTATTATATGGCAAGACGTTGCCCCTCTGAATTTGCCGCCGGTTTTCATGACGCTGCCCCCATCCCAAGACTCCACCGATACCCGTCTCGAACTGCTCAAAGCCTGGCTGAAAGGCCACGTGGCGCGCTATGCGCTCGAGCTCGACACACTTGTCCCGGCTTCGTCCGACGCCAGTTTTCGCCGCTATTTCCGCTTGGCCGGTAAGGCGGCGGAAGGCGAAAGCAGCGGCACGCTGATCGCCGTCGATGCCCCGCCGCCCGAAAAGTGCCGCGAATTCGTGCAGGTCGCGCAGTTGCTCGCGGCCGCCGACGTGCACGTGCCGCGCGTGCTGGAGGTCGATTTCGAGGCCGGCTTCATGCTCGTCACCGATCTGGGCACGGCTTCGTACCTCGGCGCGCTGACCGAAGCGCAAAACGCGGACGACCCGCGCCGCGCCCGTGCGCTGATGCGCGACGCGCTCGACGCGCTGATCCGCTGGCAACTCACCTCGCGCGAAGACGTGCTGCCGCCGTTCGACGAAGCCTTCCTGCGCCGCGAGATGGAGTTGATGCCGGAGTGGTTCCTCAGCCGGCATCTGGGCCGCGGGACGGACGAAAAAGCGGACGAAAAGGTACGCGGCGTGCTCGATCGCACGTTCGCGCTGCTGATCGCGAGCGCCCGCGCGCAGCCGCAGGTGTTCATGCTGCGGGACTTCATGCCACGCAATCTGATGATCGCCGCCGAGCCGAACCCGGTGAACCCGGGCGTGCTGGACTTCCAGGACGCGGTGTACGGTCCGATCACCTACGACGTCGCCTCGCTGTTGCGCGATGCGTTCCTGAGCTGGGACGAAGAGTTCGAGCTGGATTGCTTCGTGTACTACTGGGAGCGGGCGAAAAAAGCCGGCCTGCCGGTCGATCCTGATTTCGGCGAGTTCTATCGCCAGATCGAATGGATGGGTCTGCAACGGCACATCAAGGTGCTGGGGCTCTTTTGCCGGATCAACTATCGCGACGGCAAACCGCACTACATGAAGGATCTGCCGCGTTTCATCGGCTATGCGCGCAAGGTTGCCGAGCGCTATGCACCGCTGCGTCCGTTCGCGAAGCTCCTCGACGATCTCGAGGGCCGCGCGAACGAAGTCGGCTACACCTTCTGACCGATGACGATGTCCCTGAAGAAAGCGATGATTTTCGCCGCGGGCCGCGGCGAGCGCATGCGTCCGTTGACCGACACATGCCCCAAGCCTTTACTCGACGTGGGCGGCAAGCCGCTGATCGTGTGGCAGATCGAGCGGCTCGCGCTTGCGGGCTTTCGAACCATTGTGATCAACCACGCGTGGCTCGGCGAGCAGATCGAAGCCACGCTTGGCGACGGCTCGCGCTGGCAAGTCCAGTTGCGCTACTCGGCCGAGAACGAGGCGCTGGAGACCGCGGGCGGCATCGTGCAGGCGTTGCCGCTGCTGGAGGATGACGGCGCGAGCGAAGTGTTCGTCGCGGTCAGCGGCGACGTGTATGCCGACTTCGATTACGCCACGCTGAATGTGCACGCCGAAAGATTGCGGGCCTTGCGCGAGCCGGGCATGCATCTGGTGATGGTGCCGAACCCGGCGTTTCATCCGAATGGCGACTTCGGTCTGGTTGACGGCGCGCTCTCGCTCGACGCCCGACCACGGTTCACGTTCGGCAACATCGGGCTATACGACACGCGCATGTTCCGCGATCTGCCGCGCGGCACGCGGCGCGCGCTCACGCCGTATTACCGCGACACGATCGGACGCGGTCTCGCGAGCGGCGAGTTGTATGAGGGCTTGTGGGAGAACGTCGGCACGCCGGCGCAGTTGGGCGAGCTCGATCAGCGTTTGCGCACGCGTTGAGCGCGACGCGTTCGGCGCCGGAATTTCGCATCACGCTGCATTGCCGAACGACAACGCAAAAAACCACCGCACAAGTTTTATTGCCCACCCTCTCCCGCACCCACTGCTTCCACCGCCTCCGGCGCCTCGGCCGCGCGCTGCTGCTGCAAGGCCCACATCTGCGCGAACAGGCCGTTCGCGCGCAGCAGTTCCGCATGCGTGCCGCGCTCGATGATCCGCCCGTTGTCCATCACGATGATCTGCTGCGCGTGCACCACCGTCGAAAGCCGGTGCGCGATGATCAGCGTCGTGCGCTCGCGGGCGATCTGATCGAGCTCATGCTGAATCGCGCGCTCGGAACGTGAATCGAGCGCGGAGGTCGCTTCGTCGAATAGCAGGATCGGCGGATTCTTGAGGATGGTCCGCGCAATCGCCACGCGTTGCTTTTCGCCGCCGGACAACTTCAGGCCACGTTCGCCGACCGGCGTTTCATAGCCCTTCGGCAAGCCTTCGATGAACTCGTGAATATGCGCCGCGCGCGCCGCCGCAATCACTTCCTCGCGCGTTGCCGAGGGACGGCCGTAGGCGATGTTGTAGTAGATCGAATCGTTGAACAGCACCGTATCCTGCGGCACGATGCCGATCGACGCGCGCAACGAATCCTGCGTGACGTCACGAATATCCTGACCGTCGATGGTGATCGCGCCGCCCATCGCGCGGTCAAGATCGTAGAAGCGGAACATCAGCCGCGCGAGGGTCGATTTGCCCGAACCGCTATGGCCGACCACTGCGGTGGTGGTGCCCGCCGGAATCGTGAAGCTCACGTCGTGCAGAATCTGGCGCGCCGGTTCGTACGCGAAGTTCACGCGCTCGAAGCGCACCTGCGCGCCGTTCACGCGCAGCGCGGGCGCACCCTCCAGGTCGGGCACTTCCCGCGCGGCGCCGAGCAGCGTGAACATGCGGTCCATGTCGGTGAGGCTTTGCTTCAACTCGCGATACACCACGCCGAGAAAATTCAGCGGAATATAAAGCTGCAGCATGAAAGTGTTGATCAGCACCAGATCGCCGAGCGTGAGACGCCCGGCCATCACGCCTTGCGTGGCGCGCCACAGAATGAACACGAGCCCCGTGCCGATAATCGCCTGCTGCCCGAAGTTCAGCGCCGACAGCGAGCGCTGCGACTTGATCGCCGCCGTGCGATAGCGCTTGAGGTTTTCGTCGTAACGGCTCGCTTCCCACTCTTCGTTGCCGAAGTATTTGACTGTCTCGTAGTTCAGCAGCGAATCGATCGCGCGTGAATTCGCCTTCGAATCGAGATCGTTCATGGTGCGGCGAAAATGCGTGCGCCACTCCGTGACCTTCACCGTGAACACGATGTACACGGCGAGCGCAATGAACGTGACCACCGCGTAATACGCCTCGTACTTGACGACGAAAAAGCCGAGCACGAGCCCGACTTCGACGAGCGTCGGCAGAATGCTGTAAAGCGAGTACGAGATCAACTGCGTGATGCCGCGCGTGCCGCGCTCGATGTCGCGCGACATGCCGCCCGTCTGCCGTTCGAGGTGAAAGCGCAACGACAGCGCATGCAGATGGCGGAACACTTTCAGCGCGAGTTGGCGCACCGCGCTTTCGGTCACCTTCGAAAACAGAATCTCGCGCAGTTCGGTGAACAGCGACGTGGACAGCCGCACCACCGCATACGCGACCACCAGCAGGCCGACGCCGCCCAGTAACACGATGGCCGGCGAATCGTGAGCACGGCCGAGCGCGGTGAGATGCTGCACCGAGGCGAGGCTGTCGACGATCCGCTTCATCACGATCGGCACGCCGAGATTGGCGACCTTCGCGCCGATCAGGCAGCTCAGCGCGAAACCGACCCGCCATTTATACGTGGCGAGATACGGCAGCAGCGACAGGATCGTCTGCCAGTCGTTGCGCGGCTGGGTGGAGATCGGCGAGGGTTCGGACGAGGGCGTGCGGCGCATGGAGATCGGCTGGGGAGAGTGTGGAGATGCCGGAGTTCGCAGCGACGCGGCGACCGCGGCATGCCCGGCGAGGCACACTGCTTGTTGTCGCGCGACCTCGCTGGGCGCTTTCCCGTACAATTCCTGATCTTTCTATTGTCGCAGAAGCCGGCTGGCGCCGCTTTTCATGGGTTGGCCCGCCGTGGGTGGCACGTTGGCCGCGCGGTGCGTGCCGTACCGTTGTCGTGAAATGCCCCGCCTGCCGGTCGAGCCGACCGAGCCAACACGTTTCTCAAGGGTGCCCCGATGACCGATATTCTTCAACTCCCGCAAAAGCACTGCGCGCTGCGCGTGGTGCCGCAGCCCTCGGACGCGAACGTCCACGGCGACGTGTTCGGCGGCTGGATCATGGCGCAAGTGGACATTGCCGGCTCGATTCCGGCAAGCCGCCGCGCCAACGGGCGGGTGGCGACCATCGCGGTCAATTCGTTCGTGTTCAAGCAGCCGGTGTTCGTGGGCGATCTACTGAGCTTTTACGCGGACATCGTCAAGACGGGCAATACGTCAGTCACGGTGGCGGTCGAGGTCTACGCGCAGCGCATGAGCCTCACCGAAGATCTCGTGAAGGTCACCGAAGCCACGCTGACCTATGTCGCCACCGATAGCGACCGGCGCCCGCGCGCGTTGCCGCTGCTGGATTGAGCGGGTCGCGGTAAAAAAACGAGGCGCCGCGGCGCCTCGGTTTCTTCAGGCTTGGTATAAGGTCACTGGCTCGCCGCCGCGCCAATCCCCGCCTTCTTCTGCGCGTTCTGAATGTCGTTCGGATAATTCGGATCGTTGCGCGACGGCTGATAGCCGTTGCTCTCCAGCTGTTTCAACTCGGCGTTTTTCTTCGCCCGCGCCTCCTTGCGTGCGGCCTTGCGCTGAGCCTTGGTGCTCGGAGCCGCCTTCGATGCGGCCGACGGAATGGCCGCGTCGGAATCGCTGCCCGCCGGACCGCCACCGCCGCCGCTTTGCGCGAACGCCGGCGCGGCGCAAGCCACGCTCAGTACAACCGATGCCAGCAACACAGACAGTTTCTTTGCAGGTGACGACGTCATTGTTCTCTCCAGTCGGATCAGTCGGATTGGCGGATAGTCGACGGCGAAACGCCCATGACCTGGTGCGAGCAGCGAAAATCGGGCGCAACGCCGCGTGAATCGGTGCTTCGTGGTTCCCAGCGCAGTCTGAGTTGGGAATCACGAATATAGCCGACCGAAACGCCCGCGCAAATCGATTACGCGCACGATTCCAGGCTAACCCGCACGATTCGAGACCGCAGGCGCGCCGTTGCTGCGCAGATAAGCGTCGACCTGCCCTTCGATCCACTGCGCGAAATGCGCCTGCGAGGCATTGAGCATTTCGCGTTGCTGCCAGACCAGCCAGTAGGGATAACGGTACGGCACGCGGATATCGGTGATTTGCACCAGCTCGCCACGCGCCAGCGCATAAGCGACCAGGCTGCGCCTTTCGAGCGCGACGCCCTGGCCTTGCAGCACGGCGCCGATCACGATATTCGAGTCGTTCGCCGACAGCACCACGGCTCCCTCGGCCGGCTCCGTCACCTGAGCTGCCTGACACCAGTCATGCCACGGCGTATCGGGACTCGACAGCAGCGGACAGGCCAGCACGTCCTCGGCGGTGACGGGCAAGCGGCCATGCGGCGCCAGTGCGAAATGCGGAGCGGCGACCACCACCATCTCGTCGTCGAACAACTTCTGTTGCGCGACGTCGGGCCAATGCCCCTGTCCCATGCGGATGCCGATGTCGCTCGCGCCCTGGCGAAAATCTTCGACCTGCAAGCTCGTCTGCAAGCGGATCCGGTAGTACGGATGCGCGTCGCGAAAACTGGCGAGGCGCGGCACGAGCCAATGCTGAGCGAACGAAGGCAAGGTGGTGATCACCAGTTCGCTTTCATGTGGGCGCGCCTGTGCACGGCGTGTCGCATGGGTGATGTCGCGCAGCGCCATGCGGATGTCGAGCGCGTAGAGCCGTCCTTCCTCGGTCAGCCGCAGCCCGCGCGCCTCACGCATGAAGAGCGCGACGCCCATCGAATCTTCCAGCACCTTGATCTGCTGGCTCACCGCCGAGTGCGTGACATGCAACTCGCGCGCGGCCTGCGTGACGCCGCCCAGGCGAGCGACGGCCTCGAAGCAACGCAGTGCGGTCAAGGGCGGGATCGGCTTCATGTAAGAAATTCTGACCTAAATCGTCGTTAATTGTCGCTTTTTTTGCAGTGCGGAGATGCTTAATCTATCGGTTCGATGCGTCCGGCCCCATGTAGGCAGGGGAACCACGGCAACAGCGGGCTCGGGCGTGCCATGATAGATGTTCTAACGGGAATGAGATGAAACTGATCGGAATGCTGGATTCGCCGTACGTACGCCGGGTCGCTATCTGCCTCAAATTGCTGAAGCTCGACTTCGAGCACGAGTCGATCTCGGTGTTCAGCACCTACGACCAGTTCGCGAGAATCAACCCTGTCGTCAAGGCGCCCACGCTGATCGCCGACAACGGCCAGACCGTGATGGACTCGACGGTGATTCTCCAGTACCTCGCCACGCTCGCCGGGCCGAACCAGCGGCTGTTGCCGACGCGGCCCGACGCCGCCTTGCGCGCCGCCCGCCTCACGGGCCTCGCGCTCGCCGCGTGCGAGAAGAGTGTGCAGATCGTCTACGAACGCAATCTGCGGCCGGCGGAGAAGCAGCATGAGCCGTGGGTGGATCGCGTGAGCACGCAGTTGTTCGCCGCTTACGCCGAACTCGAACGCGAGTTCGCGGCCGCGGCGCTGCCGATCGAGGCGGAGCAGTTTGATGCGGCCGACGTCACCGTGGCGGTCGCCTGGCACTTCACGCAGATGATGCTGCCGGGGATGGTCAGCAAGACGGAGCATCCCTTCCTGCAGTCGTTCTCCGAACTGGCGGAAGGTCTGCCGGTTTTCCTGGACACACCGGCAGAGTAAGCGCCGCGGCGCGAGCGCTCAAACCGTCGCCAACTCGCGCCCCACGCCGCCTTGCAGCAACTCGGAAATCGCGTCCGTCGACAACGGCTTCGCGAAGTAGAACCCTTGCATCTCGTCGCACGCGCGCTCTTTCAGGAAGTCGAGTTGCGCGGACGTCTCCACGCCTTCGGCGATCACCTGCAACTTCAGCGAATGCGCGAGCGCGATGATCGCCGAGGTGATCGTCTCGTCGTCGCCCGACACGCCGATGTCGGAGACGAACGAGCGGTCGATCTTCAGCCGATCCACCGGGAAGCGCTTCAGATAGCTGAGGCTCGAATAGCCGGTGCCGAAGTCGTCGATGGCGAGGCCGATGCCGAGCGCATGCAGTTCGTTGAGCATCGACACCGCTTCTTCGGCATTGCGCATGATGGTGCTTTCGGTCAATTCGAGTTCGAGGTACTGCGGCTCGAGGCCGGTCTCGGCCAGCACCTGCATGACCAGCTTGGCGATATCGCGTTGCTGGAACACCCGCGCTGACAGATTCACCGAGACCCGCGCCGGCGGCAAACCCTCGTCCTGCCAGGCCTTGTTCTGGCGGCACGCCTCGCGCAGCACCCACTCCGAGAGCGGCCCGATCAGCCCGCTTTCTTCCGCGACCGGAATGAACGACGACGGCGGCACCAGCCCGACTTCCGGATCGCGCCAGCGCACCAGCGCCTCGGTGCCGACGATCTGTCCGCTCTCGATATCCACTTGCGGCTGGTAGTGCAACAGGAATTCGTTGTCGCGCAAAGCACGGCGCAAACGCCGCTCGAGATTCAGGCGCGCGCCCGCGCTCGCGTTCATCTCCGGCTGATAGAACTGGAACGTGTTGCGGCCCATGTCCTTCGCGCGATACATCGCGAGGTCGGCCTTCTTCATCAGCGTTTCGGCGTCCTCGCCGTCTTGCGGGAACAGGCTCGCGCCCATACTGCAGCCGACATACAGCTCGGTGCCGTCGAGCCACACCGGCTCGGAGATCGACGCGCGCACGCGCTCCATCCACGCGATCAGCGACTGTTCGTCGACGGTGTCGGTCATCACGATCACGAACTCGTCGCCGCCGTGCCGAGCCACCGTGTCGCTGGTACGCGTGCAGCGCGCGAGACGCTCGGCGACCACGCTCAGCAGACGATCGCCGACACTGTGGCCGAGGCTGTCGTTGACGTTCTTGAAGCCGTCCAGATCGATGAACACGACTGCGACGCCCTTGTGATGCCGTTGCGCGACGATCAACGCATGCTGCAAGCGGTCGCGCAGCAAATTGCGGTTCGGCAGGCGCGTGAGGCTATCGTAGTTGGCCTGGTATTCGAGCTGTTCCTGATAACGCATCAGATCGGTCACGTCGTTGATCACGCCGATGTGATGCGTGATCACCCCCTCCTGATTCGGCACCGGCGCGATGAAAAGCTGATTCCAGAACAAGGCGCCGTCCTTGCGATAGTTGCGCACCACCGCGCTGACTTCGCGGTTCGCCGCGAGCGCCTGACGGATCAGCGCGACGCCTTCCTGCTCGCGGTCGTCGCGCTGCAGAACGCGGCAATCGTGGCCGATCACCTCGGCGGGGTCATAGCCGGTAATGCGCATGAACGCCGGATTCACGTACTCGATCAGATTGCCGGTCGGCGACGGCGCGGTGATCAGAATCGCGTTGACGCTGGCATCGAGCGCGCGGCTTTGCAGACGCAAGGCAAGATCGGCACGCTTACGCTCGGTGATGTCCGTGTAGGAACCGAGCACGCCGATCACGCGGCCGTCGCCGTCGGTGAACGGCAGCTTGCTCGTGACCGTGGTGCGATGCACGCCGTCGATCACCAGATCGACTTCGAAGTTCATCTTCGGCACGCCGGTGCTCACCACTTCCTTGTCGTGGTCGTTCAGCAGCGTCGAGAAGTCGCGCCACGGCATGTCGGCGTCGCTCTTGCCCACCACCTGCTCGGGATATGCGAGCCCTGCATCGCGCGCGAACGCCATGTTGCAGCCGAGATAGCGCGACTCCATGTCCTTCCAGAAAATGCGCTGCGGAATATTGTCGATCACCGCTTCGAGCATCTGGTTCGAACGGTGCGCTTCGGCTTCGGCGTTGATCTGGTCGGTGACGTCGTCGGCCAGCACGAAGAACGCGGCGCGGCCCATGAAGTTCAGCGCGTGATACGAAATGTCGGCGCTGATCGTCGAGCCGTCCTTGCGCCGGTGATGCCAGATGCCCGCCATGGTGCGGCCGTGCTGGCCCGCGTCGCTGCGCTGCATATGCGATTCGAGACGCGAGATTTCGCCGTTCGGCCGGATCGTGCGAATCGTCATGCCGAGAAATTCGCTTTCGGTGTAGCCGTATTGCTGGATCGCGGCCGCGTTGACGGCGAGAAAACGCAGCGTCTCGCGATCGAAGATGTACATCGGCACCGGATGGTCGTCGAACAGGCCGCGAAAGCGTTCGTCGTGGCGGCCGAGCGCGCGCACGGTGCGCAGCTTCTCGCGCGCGCTGTTTTCGCGGGCGCCGAACGTGAAGATCAGCAGCACGCTGCCACCCAGCATGGTCACGATCAGCAGGAACATGGCCCGCTGCGTTTCGCTCGCCGAGGCCGCGAGCGACGCCTGCAAGGCGCGGCTCTCCGCGCCGCGCAGTGCCGCGAGGCCGTCTTCGACGCGATCCAGGCCGAGCCCGAGATGGGTGTAAGTCGAGGCCGCCCACGCACGCGAGGCGTCCGGCACGGCATTGCCGCTCTGGAGTAGCGCGTCGTCGATGTCGTGTTGCAACGCGTGGCTGTCCGCGCTCAGCTTCGCGAGTGCGTCGAGCATGGCGGGCTCGCCGGCCAGTTCACGGCGCAGATCGCGCTCCAGACCCGCGAGCGTGGTCGCCATGGCGGTGGCTGCGCCAGCCGGCGCCGCCTCGCCCGACGCCTCGAAGCGGCCGAGCGCGGCAAGGCCGCCGTCAAGCACCGCCCGGTAGGCGTCGAGATCCTCGCGCACGCTCGTCGAACGCAGCATGCGCGCGTCAGCGTCGCGTTGGCCGCAAATCTGCGTATAAGCGACGAACGCGTTCGCGCCGATCGCCGCGGCAACGACCGCCAGGTTGATCAGCAGCCGCTTCGATAAAAAAGGAGTCATGGGTTCCGAACGTCAATCGTTCTGCGGGCGGGAGCGCGCGGTCGCTTTCGATGCGTCGGGCCGCATCGATACGAGACTCTTTACGCGCCAACCCATGGATAACGGCAGAGTTCGGAACAGATTGAGGGTAGCGAGTGAAAAAAACTGGCGGGTCGCGCCTAGCCGGCCGCACCTAGCCGGCGGCGCCTAGCCGGCCGCGCCGAATTCCTTCATGGCCGGGACGAAGTCGTGATTGGCCTCCGGCTTGCGCGACAGCTTGGCGAGCACGTAGCGCTTGAACGGCTCCAGTTCGGCCCACTGGGCGACGCCCGGCGCGGCGAGACCGGCCAGTTGCGCCTGATGCGCGATGCCATCCGGCACGCTGTCCGTGCGGCGCCAGGCGGGCGCGTCCTCGGGCGTGAACCACTCCGGCTCGATGTTCGCGTGGGTACGCAGCATTTCGAACAGGGCATGATCGAAATTCGGCTCGATTTCCGCGTCTTCCTCGACCGGGAAACGCGCCAGCAGCTTGCGGTCTTCGAGCGGCAGCGTTTGCCATTGATCGAGCGAGATGCGCAGCCCGAACCGGTCGAGATTGAAGCGTACCGACATCGGGATGTAGGTGAAATTCTCCGAAGACTCGACCTCGAAGTTGAACAGAAGCGGTGCTTCGTTGAGTCCCATGACAATGTCCCTCGTGGATGGCGGGCAACACGCAAGCCCAGCTTGGGGTATTTTAGAACCTTATTCGCGCGACGGCGGCATGGCCGGCGGCAACATACCGGGCCGCCGACCGCCCACACGCGCGCAGCATGGCAAAGGAGTGAACTAGCTTGAACGAACTGGAAACAGCCGGGCAGCCGGGCGCCGTGGAGCGCCAGGTGCGCCGGCATCGCGGCGCGGCGGTCGAAACCGTCACCGACCACGTCGGTCAGGAGTGGCCGGTCGCGCTCGTCTTCAACGGCATTTCGCACGCGGTGATGATGTGCACGCCGCGCGATCTGGAGGCGTTCGCGGTCGGATTCGCGATTTCGGAAGGGATCGTGGGGCGCGGCAGCGACATTCAGGACATCGAGGTCGAGCTGCATGATGACGGCGAATTGCCGCATGCCGAAGTGCAGTTACAGGTGGTGCAGCAGGCGTTCGTCGCGCTGAAGGAAAAGCGCCGCGCGCTCGCCGGGCGCACCGGCTGTGGCGTGTGCGGCATCGAAAGCATCGATCTGCTGGATCTGGAACCGGAGCGTGTGCCGGACACCGGTTTTCTGCAACGGCTCGCGCCGGACGCGATCGCGCGCGCCGCCCGCGAATTACCCGAGCATCAGGCGCTGACGCGGCTGACCGGCGGCCTGCACGCCGCCGCGTGGTGCGACGCGGCGGGCGCGATCCGCTATGCGTTCGAAGACGTCGGCCGCCACAATGCGCTCGATAAGCTGATCGGCCAGCTCGTGCTCGATCGCGTCGATACCAGGGAAGGCTTTGTGTTTCTGTCGAGCCGCGCCAGCTACGAGCTGGTGCGCAAGGCCGCGCGCGTCGACGTGCCGATGGTCGCCACGATCTCGGCGCCGTCGTCGCTGGCGATTGCGATTGCCCGCAAGGCGGGCGTGCGGCTGGTGAGCTTCTGCCGCGAGAAAAGCTACGTCGACTACGATACGTTGCAGCCGGCGCAGCCTTGAGCGGTTGAAGCGGCTGCATACCTGAGCGCCCGACGCGCTCAGGCACGGCACTCAGTCGAATTGCCGGAAGTCCGGCTTGCGCTTCTCGAAGAACGCCTTGAACGCCTCGCGTGCTTCGGGCGCGAGCAGCATCTTGCCGAAATGCACGGCTTCTTCGGACATCTGTGTTTGCAGTTCCTGATGGCTCGCGCGCTTCATCAAGCTCTTGGTCACGCGCAGCGACGAAGCCGGCAACGCAGCCAGCTTCGCGACTTGCGAAGCAGCGAACGCGTCGACTTCGGCCGCGGGCAGCAGGCGATTCACGAAACCCATGCGCTGCGCTTCGGCGGCGTCGAATGCTTCGCCGAGCAGCAGTTTCTCCGCCGCCGCCTGGTAGCCGGCCACGCGCTGCAACAGCAGGCTCGACGCCGCTTCCGGACAGAGGCCGAGTTGCGTGAACGGCAGCGAGAAGCTCGCGGTGTCGGCCGCGTAGACCAGGTCGCAATGCAGCAACAAGGTCGTGCCGATGCCGACCGCCGGCCCCGCCACCGACGCCACCACCGGCTGCTCCGCCGAGCTGATCGCGCGCAGGAACTGGAACACCGGCGCGTTTTCGCCCATCGGCGGCGTCTTCATGAAGTCTTCGAGATCGTTGCCGGCGCTGAAAATACCCGCGCTGCCGCGAATCAGGATGGCGCGCACGGACGCGTCGCCTTGCGCTTCGACCAGCGCGTCGGCCATCGTCTGGTACATCGCGGCCGTAATCGCGTTTTTCCTGTCGGGCCGGTTGAAGGCAATCGTCAGCACGCCGTTGGCGCGCTCGACCAGGATATCCATCGTCATCTCCTCGTACTCCTGCTGAAAATGTAAAAACGGTTCGCAAGCTGGGTGGCCTGCGAACCGTTCCGCGGTTCTTAGCGGGTCGCCCTTGGGCTTCCCTCTGGAACCGAAGCGACCACCGGAGTGAACGCCGGGGTGGACATGCTTACAGGCGCTCGATGATGCCCGCCGCGCCCATGCCCGTGCCGACGCACATGGTCACCATGCCGTACTTGTAGTTACGGCGGCGCAAGCCATGCACCACGGTCGACGCACGAATCGCGCCCGTCGCACCCAGCGGATGGCCGAGGGCGATCGCGCCGCCGAGCGGGTTGATCTTCGCCGGATCGAGACCGAGGTCCTGAATCACCGCCAGCGATTGCGCGGCGAATGCCTCGTTCAGCTCGATCCAGTCCAGGTCGTCGATCTTCAGGCCGGCGGCCTTCAGTGCGGCCGGAATCGCTTCCTTCGGACCGATGCCCATAATTTCCGGCGGCACGCCGCGCACGGCGAAGCTGACGAAACGCGCGAGCGGCGTCAGGTTGAATTCCTTCAGCATTTTTTCCGACACCACGATCAACGCGCCCGCGCCGTCCGACGTCTGCGAACTGTTGCCCGCCGTCACCGAACCCTTGTTGGCGAACACCGCGCGCAGCTTGGCCAGACCTTCGAGCGAGGTTTCCGCGCGCGGACCTTCGTCGAGCGACACTTCGCGGGTCTTCACGCCGACTTCGCCGGTGGCGAGATCCGGGAAGCGCTCGGTGATCGTGTAGGCGGCGATTTCGTCGTTGAACTCGCCGGCTTGCTGCGCGGCGATCGCACGGCGGTGCGATTCGACCGAGAACGCGTCTTGCGCCTCGCGGCTGATCTTCCAGCGCTCGGCGACTTTCTCCGCTGTCAGGCCCATGCCGTAGGCAATGCCAATGTCTTCATTGCGATCGAAGATATGCGGCGACATGGACGGCTTGTTGCCCATCATCGGCACCATGCTCATCGATTCGCAGCCGCCCGCGATCATTGCGTCCGACTCGCCGACGCGGATGCGGTCGGCGGCCATGGCGAGCGCGGTCAGGCCCGATGCGCAGAAGCGGTTCACCGTCACGCCGCCGACGCTATTCGGCAGACCGGCCAGCAGCGCGCCCATGCGCGCGACGTTCAGCCCTTGTTCCGCTTCCGGAATCGCGCAGCCGATGATCGCGTCTTCGATCACCTTCGTGTCGAGGCCGGGCACTTGCGCCACGGCTGACTTGATCGCGTGCACCAGCAGTTCGTCCGGGCGCGTGTTCTTGAACATCCCGCGCGGCGCCTTGCCGATCGGCGTACGGCTCGCGGCGACGATGTATGCGTCTTGCAATTGCTTTGCCATTTGAAGCTCCTTTGTCGACCAGAGTTAGCGCTTTAGCGCTTACTCTGGTCCCATGCAGTCTCATCGCGGTCGACCAGAGTTAGCGCTTTGGCGCTTACTCTGGTCCCATGCAGTCTTATCGCGTTGGTCGCTTAGTTACGCACCGGCTTGCCGGTTTGCAGCATGCCCATGATCCGTTCCTGTGTCTTTTGCGTGCCGAGCAGATCGACGAACGCACGACGCTCGAGTTGCAGCAGCCATTCTTCATCGACCAGACTGCCCGCCTCCACGTCACCGCCGCACACCGCTTCCGCGATACGGCTCGCGATCAGGAAATCGTGCTCGCTGATGAAACGGCCGTCGCGCATATTGACGAGCGACGCCTTGATGGTCGCGATCGCCGAACGGCCGGCCACCGGCACCTGCGTCACACGCAGCGGCGGACGATAACCCGACGCAGACAACGCGCGCGCTTCCTTCTTCGCGACGTCGAGCAGTTCGAACACGTTGAAGACGATCGTGTCGGACGGCTTCAGGTAGCCCATCGCGCGGGCGTCGAGCGCGGAGGCCGAGACCTTCGCCATCGCCGCGTTTTCGAACGACTTCTGCACGAACTTGAGCAGGTCGTTGGTCGCGCCCACTTGCGTCGCGGCTTCCGCCGCGCGCAATGCCGCTTCCTTCAGGCCGCCGCCCGCGGGCACGAGACCCACGCCGACTTCCACCAGACCGAGATAGCTTTCGATGTGCGCGACCCGCTTCGCGCTATGCAGCGCCAGCTCGCAGCCGCCACCGAGCGCGATACCCGACACGGCCGAGATGACCGGCACGCTCGCGTACTTCACGCGCAGCATGCCTTGCTGGAATTTCTTCACGAATGGCTCGATGCCCTTCGCGCCGCCCATCATGAACGCCGGCATTGCCTCTTCGAGGTTGGCGCCCGCGGAGAACGGGCCGCCCGGCGTGCCGAGTTTCAGCGACGTCGGCTGCCACACCACGAGACCCTTGTAGTCTTTTTCGGCCAGTTCGATCGCCTGCGTCAGACCGTCGATCACCGACGGTCCGATCGTGTTCATCTTGCTCTTGAACGACACGATCAGCACGTCGTTCTCGCCGGCGCGATCGTCGACCCAGGCGCGCACGGCGTCGGTTTCGAACAACGTCTTGCCGTAGGTCTTCGGATCAGCGGTTTCGCCGACCAGCGGTGCACGGAACACCTGCTTGTCGTAGACCGACAGCGACGAGCGCGGCACGAAGGTCTTCGAAGCCGGCGACCACGAACCTTCGTTCGTATGCACGCCGCCCTGCTCGGCCACTGGACCTTCCAGCACCCACGACGGCAGCGGCACGTTCGAGAGCGCCTTGCCGGCCGCGATATCTTCCTGCACCCATTCGGCGACCTGCTTCCAGCCGGCCGTCTGCCAGCCTTCGAAGGGACCTTCGTTCCAGCCAAAGCCCCAACGGATCGCCAGATCGACGTCGCGCGCGTTGTCGGCGATCGATTCCAGATGCACGCCGATGTAGTGATACACGTCGCGGAAAATCGCCCACAGGAACTGAGCCTGCGGATGCTGCGATTCGCGCAGCAGCTTCAGACGTTCCGCCGGCGGCCGCTTCAGAATGCGGCCGACCAGTTCGTCCGCCTTAGCGCCGCCGTCGACGTACTCACCCGTCTTCGGGTCGAGCACCTTGATCGCCTTGCCTTCCTTCTTGTAGAAGCCGCCGCCGGTCTTCTGACCCAGCGCGCCCTTCTTCACGAGTTCGGCCAGCACGGCCGGCGTTTCGTAGACCGGGAAGAACGGGTCGTCCTTCAGCGTGTCCTGCATCGTCTTGATGACGTGCGCCATCGTGTCCAGACCGACCACGTCGGCGGTACGGAACGTGGCCGACTTCGCGCGGCCCAGACGCGCTCCCGTCAGGTCGTCCACTTCGTCGAAACGCAGGCCGAATTTGGCGGCTTCGGTCACGACGGCGAGGATCGAGAAAATCCCGACGCGATTGGCGATGAAGTTCGGCGTGTCTTTCGCGCGCACGACGCCCTTGCCGACCACGCTGGTCAGGAACGACTCGAGTTGATCGAGGATTTCCGGGCGCGTCGTCGCGGTCGGGATCAGTTCGACCAGGTGCATGTAGCGCGGCGGATTGAAGAAGTGCACGCCGCAGAAGCGTGCCTTCAGTTCATCCGAGAAGCCATCGGAGAGCGCGGTGATCGACAGACCCGACGTGTTGGTCGCGAAAATCGCGTTCGGCGCGAGATGCGGCGCGACCTTCTTGTACAGGTCGTGCTTCCAGTCCATGCGTTCGGCGATCGCTTCGATCACGAGGTCGCATTCGGCGAGCTTTTCGATGTCGTCGTCGTAGTTCGCGGGCTGGATGTATTGCGCGTCGTCCTTCACGCCGAAGGGCGCCGGCGACAACTTCTTCAGATTCTCGATCGCCTTCAGCGCGATCGCGTTCTTCGGGCCTTCTTTTGCAGGCAGATCGAACAGCAGCACGGGCACCTTGGCGTTGATCAGGTGCGCGGCGATCTGCGCGCCCATCACGCCGGCGCCGAGCACGGCTACCTTGCGAATGATCAGATTGCTCACGTCGTTCCTCCGGGGAGTTATGCGATGTCGCGAAGCTTCATGGGACACTTCGCGATGTGTGGCTGACGGGAGGCGCCGCGGGTTCGACACGCGCGGCGCCTGCCTTGATGTGTTTGCCTGGCGCTTGAAAACAGCGGCTTAGAACAGTGCTTCTTCGAGGTCCATCATCGACTTCGAGCCGGCGCGTGCCTGACGGATCGTCATCGCCGTTTCCGGCAGCAGCTTGGCGAAGTAGAAGCGAGCCGTGGCGAGCTTCGCCTTGTAGAACGGATCGCCTGAGGCTTCCTTGTCGAGCGCGACGCGTGCCATGCGGGCCCAGAAATAAGAGAACACCAGATGGCCGACGGTGCGCAGATACGGCACGGCGGCGGCGCCCACTTCGTCCGGGTTCTGCATGGCCTTCATGCCGATTTCCATCGTCAGCTTCTGCACCTTTTCACCGATGTCGGCGAGCGGGTTGATGAACTCCTGCATTTCCGGCTTCACGCCTTCCGCTTCGACGAAATCCGACACCAGCTTGCCGAACTTCTTCATCTTCGCGCCCATGTCGCCGAGGATCTTGCGGCCGAGCAGGTCGAGCGCCTGGATCGCGTTGGTGCCTTCGTAGATCATGTTGATGCGCGCGTCGCGCACGTACTGCTCCATGCCCCACTCGGCGATAAAGCCGTGGCCGCCGTAGATCTGCATGGCGTGGTTGGTGCTCTCGAACGCGTTGTCCGACAGGAACGCCTTCAGGATCGGCGTGAGCAGCGCGACGAGGTCGGCGGCTTCCTTGCGCACCGATTCGTCAGCGTGCGACAGTTCCTTGTCGATATGCAGCGCGGACCAGTACGAGAAGGCGCGCGCGGCTTCGGCGTAGGCCTTCTGCGTGAGCAGCATGCGGCGCACGTCCGGGTGCACGATGATCGGGTCGGCCGCCTTTTCGGGCGCCTTCGGGCCGGTCAGCGAACGCATTTGCAGACGCTCTTTCGCGTACGTCAGCGAGTTCTGGTAACCGATTTCGGTCAGGCCGAGGCTCTGCATGCCGACGCCCAGGCGCGCGGCGTTCATCATCACGAACATCGCGTTCAAGCCCTTGTTCGGCTCGCCGACGAGCCAGCCCTTGGCGTTGTCGAGATTGATCACGCAGGTGGCGTTGCCGTGAATGCCCATCTTGTGTTCGATGGAGCCGCACTTCACGCCGTTGCGCTCACCCGGTTCGCCCGCATCGTTGGGCACGAACTTCGGCACGATGAAAAGCGAAATGCCCTTGGTGCCCTTGGGCGCATCCGGCAGACGCGCGAGCACCAGGTGAACGATGTTCTCCGCGAGATCGTGTTCGCCGCTGGAGATGAAGATCTTCGTGCCGCTGATCGCGTAGGAGCCGTCGCTGTTCGGCTCGGCCTTGGTGCGCAGAATGCCGAGGTCGGTGCCGCAATGCGGCTCGGTCAGACACATCGTGCCGGTCCAGACGCCCGCGACCAGCTTCGGCAAATAGCGCTGTTGCAGCTCCGGCGTGCCGTGCGCGTGCAGACATTCGTACGCGCCGTGCGAGAGGCCCGGGTACATGGTCCACGCCTGATTCGCCGAGTTCAGCATTTCATACAGCGCGTTGTTGACGAACGCGGGCAGGCCCTGGCCGCCATATGCCGGATCGCAACCCAGTGCGGGCCAGCCGGCTTCGACGTATTGTTTGTAGGCTTCCTTGAAGCCCTTCGGCGTGGTCACGACGCCGTCGCCGGCGTACGTGCAGCCTTCCTGATCGCCGCTGTGGTTGAGCGGGAACAGTACTTCCGAGCAGAACTTGCCGGCTTCCTCGAGCACCGCATTGATCGTGTCGGCATCGAGATCCGCGTGCTTCGGCATCTGCTTGATTTCGGCTTCGACGTTAAGCAGTTCGTGCAACACGAATTGCATGTCGCGCAGCGGCGCGGCGTACTGTCCCATGACTCTCTCCCAAGTTTGACAAGAAGCCAGGCCGTTAGCCGAGTCCGTGGATCGGAGCTTTCTGCGCCGCTGAATCCGCCTGATTGGCGGCGGCGCTGCTAACGGCTTTCGCTTTGATACGAAACAATCAATTTTTCCAGCGCGGCCCACGTGAGACGCACCGCATCCGGCAAGTGCAGGAAGCGCGCGTCGTGATGCAGACCGAGCGTGAAGCTGTACAGTTCGAACAGCATCAGTTGCGGATCGGTGTCGGCACGCAGATGCCCTTCTTCCATTGCCTGCGAAATCGCGCGCGTGAGCGCCGCACGCCAGACCGTCACGCTCGACACCAGTTGCTCACGCACCGGGTTATCCGCGCGGTCGTCGTATTCGACGGCGCCGCTGATGTAGATGCAACCGGTGGTGACTTCCTGAATGCGTTTCTCGATCCAGCGGGAAATCATCGCGCGCAAGCGCGGCAATCCACGAGGCTCGCGCAAACTCGGGAAAAACACCTCGTCTTCGAAACGACGGTGATATTCGCGCACGACTTCGACCTGCAAGTCCTCGCGCGACCCGAAATGCGCGAACACCCCGCTTTTGCTCATCTGCATGCGCTCAGCCAGCAGCCCGATCGTCAGACCTTCCAGTCCGTCGCGGCTTGCCAGATCAAGTGCTGCGTCGAGAATTGCGGCTCGCGTCTGTTCGCCTTTTCGCATAGCTTTTTACCGTTCTAATGTGACCGAAAGAAAAATCGAACGGCCGTACTATTATTGAGTGCCGCCGTCCGCGAAACAAGGACTTTATTAGAAACCGGTTTCTAACCTGGTTTCAATTCTGCGGCATCCGTCAATCAGAGGAAGGAGATTTTTTAGAGGCGTTTGCCTGAAGTTTGCCTTGAGACAGGGGTTGCCCGCCTAAGTGCACGCTTTCTTCTGATTAACGCAGCCGGCCGACATGATGCAGCAAGTCGGTGCGAATGCAGAAGCGTTTGACGTATCGCGGCTATTGGAAGGACGACGCGGTGCTGGGATTGCCGGGTGGAATGGCCGTCGATAGTTTCGTTAGACGCAGGCCGGACGTGGCGTTGCCGCCGTGTCAGGCCTGCTCGATCGGAACATGGAGGAGGAAAGAAGATCGCGTCAGGACGCGTTGTCGTGCGCTGGGAAAGTTTGCGTAAGCGCCGCGGCAGCCCGCGTCAGCACATCGTTCCGGTCACCACGCCGCATCTGGGTGAAAAGACGCAATCCGGGATACCACGGGCTGTCGTCCCGGCCATACAGCCAGCGCCAGCTTCCCGCGAAACGGTTGAGCAGCTAGACCGGGGCTTTACCCATCGCCGCGGCAAGATGGGCCGCCGACGTATCGACGGCGATCACTGCGGCCCGCCGTCCTTCGATGCAAAGCAAAGCGGCCCAGGCATTGCGTTCGAGCCGCTTCGTGCCTACCAGGCGTTGGTCGCAAACGCATTGCCGCGAGTCAGTCGTACCCACCCACCGTCAGCAACTTCATCACGGCCCGGTAGGTCGTGTAGGCGAGCCAGTTGAGCGCGCGCTCACCAGCCGGCCGGGCGTCGTAGCGCGCTTCGTCGATACGGCGCGAGTCCTTGAAGGCGACGAGGATCGCTTCACGCAACGCGTCGATCGACGGGTCGTTCACCAGCACCACATTGGCTTCGTTGTTGAGCATCAGGCTCAGTGCGTCGAGGTTCGACGAGCCGACCGTCGCCCAGTTCGAATCCACCACCGCGACCTTGCCGTGCAGCAGCGTTTTCTCGTACTCGGCGATCTGCACGCCGGCCTTGAGCAACGCGCGATAGAGAAACGGCACCGCGTAATCGAGCGCCTTGAATTCCTTGCGCCCGATGATGAGCTTCACCACCACACCGCGTCGCGCCGCGAACACCAGCGCGCGCCGCAGCTTGCGCCCCGGCATGAAATACGGATTGGCGAGCAGCA
Organism: Paraburkholderia sp. RL17-373-BIF-A; assembly: GCF_046030175.1. Classification (NCBI taxonomy): domain Bacteria; kingdom Pseudomonadati; phylum Pseudomonadota; class Betaproteobacteria; order Burkholderiales; family Burkholderiaceae; genus Paraburkholderia; species Paraburkholderia sp. RL17-373-BIF-A. The sequence goes on along the minus strand of NZ_JARESO010000008.1, from coordinate 212,041 downwards.
CTTCGTTGCGCGCCTGGCCGATCGCCGCCAGATACGCTTTCTCGATAGCGCGCCGGTTGATCAGGTTGTCACGCGCGACAAACGCTACACAGGGCTGGCCGCCCGCCCACAATTCTTCATTGCGACGCCGGCGCCTGCGCCGCAGGCTGCCGAGCGAGGCCGTGGTCTTCGGCCCGAGGTCCGGCTCCATGGACTCGATCGGCCGATGCCCAAGTCGAATCCGCCGCCACTGCACCTCGAACGCCTGGCGGATATCGGCGACCACCGGCCCGTGCAATTCGACCGCGAAGTCCCAGCGCCGGTACGGCAGCTTCTCGCCATTGTTCTCGTAATCGTCGACGATATTGATCCCGCCGCAGTACGCGAACTGATCGTCGATCACCGCCAGTTTGCGATGCGTGCGCGAGAAGCCGAAGCGGCCGAACAGGTGCGGGTTGTAGATGCGATGGTCGATGCCGGCGACGGGCCACTCGTTGAACATCGGCAAACGCTCGGTGCCGATGCCGTCGGTGATCGCGCGCACCTTGACGCCGCGCGCGGCGGCGCGCAGCAACGCGGCGCTGACCGCCTGCCCGGCGTTGTCGTAGCAGAAGATATATGTTTCGAGCACCACGTCGCTCTGCGCGGCATCCACACGCGCGATCAGCGCGCTGAAAAACTCATCGCCGGAACGCAGCAGCTTGACGTCGTTGCCGCTGGTGAAGCGGTAACGCTGCCAATAGCGGCGGCCGAGCAGCGATTGCCGCAGTCGGGCGAAGCGGCGCGCGCCGCCGACGCTCACCGGCCACGCTCCGTGGGATGCCCAACGTCAGCACGCCCACTGAACCGCTCATGCAGCCTTTTAGGCAACTGCAGGATCGCATCGGCATTCGACGACGAAAAGCAGCGCGACGCCGCCTCGTCATACGGCAGCCACAGAAACGCGGTGTGCTCGCGCGGCGCCAGCGTGACCTCGAGTTGCTCCGGCACTTGCAGGCTGAACCAGTGCTCGGTGTTGTGGATCACGCCTTCGGCATAGCGATAGCGGAACTCCGGGTAGATCTCGTATTCGATCGAATATTGCCAATCGAACAACGCGCTATGCGGCACTTGCGCGCTGCCCACCACGATGCCGGTCTCTTCGCCGACCTCGCGCGTCGCCGTCTCGACGAGCGGCTCATCGAGCCGGTCTTTGGAACCTGTGACCGACTGCCAGAAACCGGCGTGATCGGCGCGCTCGATCAGCAGCACGTCGAGCGCGGGCGTATGGATGATGACGAGTACGGATTGCGGAATCTTCGGCGGTTTCGGCATGGCGTGAAAACTGGGCGCAACGCTTGCGCGGTACATGTCGGAGATTGGTCCAGGAAACGGTCGAACGCAGTTACATCGACTGTAACGCAAAAAACGAAAAAGGCGCATGACGCGCCTTTTTCGATTGCTTCCGCTGTCGTTTTTCAGACAGCACTGACTGGCTTCAAGCCGTTACACCTTCGGTTCCGGCTGACGCAGACGGATGTGCAACTCGCGCAACTGGCGCTCGTCCACTTCGCTCGGCGCCTGCGTGAGCAGACACTGCGCGCGTTGCGTCTTCGGGAACGCGATCACGTCGCGGATCGAATCGGCGCCGGCCATCATCGTGACGATGCGGTCCAGGCCGAACGCGATACCGCCGTGCGGCGGCGCGCCGTATTGCAGCGCGTCGAGCAGGAAGCCGAACTTGGCTTGCGCTTCTTCCGCGTTGATCTTCAGCGCGCGGAACACCTTGCTCTGCACTTCTTCACGGTGAATACGCACCGAACCGCCGCCGATTTCCCAGCCGTTCAGCACCATGTCGTAGGCCTTCGCAAGGCAGCGCGCCGGATCCGTTTCCAGATACTCGAGGTGCTCGTCCTTCGGGCTCGTGAACGGATGATGCGCGGCGACGTAGCGGTTGTCTTCCTCGTCGTATTCGAACATCGGGAAGTCGACCACCCACAGCGGCTTCCAGCCGGACTCGACGAGACCATTGGCCTTGCCGAATTCCGAATGGCCGATCTTCAGACGCAGTGCGCCGAGGCTGTCGTTCACCACCTTCGCGCGATCCGCCGCGAAGAAGATGATGTCGCCGTCTTGCGCGCCGGTGCGCTCGATGATCGCCTTGACCGCTTCGTCGTGCAGGTTCTTGACGATCGGGCTTTGCAGACCGTCACGGCCCTTCGCCACTTCGTTGACCTTGATCCACGCGAGGCCCTTCGCGCCGTAGATGCGCACGAATTCCGTATAGCTGTCGATGTCGCCACGCGAGAGCTCGCCGCCCTTCGGCACGCGAATTGCCGCGACACGGCCGTCTTTCGTGTTGGCCGGCGTGCTGAACACCTTGAAGTCGACGTCGCGGACCGCATCCGTGAGGTCCGTGAATTCGAGCTTCACGCGCAGGTCCGGCTTGTCCGAACCGAAGCGGCGCATGGCTTCCGAATACAGCATGACCGGGAATTTCTCGTCGAGCGCGACGCCGATCGTTTCTTTGAACACATGACGAATCATGTCTTCGAACAGATCGCGAATTTCCTGTTCCGACAGGAACGAGGTTTCGCAGTCGATCTGCGTGAATTCCGGCTGACGGTCGGCGCGCAGGTCTTCGTCGCGGAAGCACTTGACGATCTGATAGTAGCGATCGAAGTTCGCCACCATCAACAGTTGCTTGAAGAGTTGCGGCGACTGCGGCAGCGCGAAGAACTGGCCCGGGTTCGTGCGCGACGGCACGAGGTAGTCGCGCGCGCCTTCCGGCGTGCTCTTGGTCAGCATCGGCGTTTCGATGTCGATGAAGCCCAGTGAGTCGAGGTACTTGCGCGCCTCGATCGCGACGCGGTAACGCAGACGCAGGTTGTGCTGCATCTGCGGACGGCGCAGGTCCAGCACGCGGTGCGTGAGACGCGTGGTTTCCGACAGGTTGTCGTCGTCGAGCTGGAACGGCGGCGTGATCGACGGGTTCAGCACGATCAGTTCGTGGCACAGCACTTCGATCTTGCCGCTCTTGAGCGCGGCGTTCGTGGTGCCTTCCGGACGGGCACGAACCACGCCCTTGATCTGCAGGCAGAACTCGTTGCGCACGCCTTCGGCCGCCTTGAACATCTCCGCGCGGTCCGGGTCGCAGACGACCTGAACGAGGCCTTCGCGATCGCGCAGGTCGATGAAGATGACGCCGCCATGGTCGCGGCGGCGACTCACCCAGCCGCACAGCGAGACGGATTGGCCCAGCAGTTCTTCGGTCACCAGACCGCAGTATTGAGATCTCATCGACATGATGTTTGTCTTTCGTTATGCATTGGTTGAACGGCGCGTGGCATTAAAACGCTACGTGCCGCGTTACAGCGGAGGCTCGACTGTCGTGCGGCGCACCGGCGCTGGCGGCGCGGACGGCGCCACGACGCCCATCGAGACGATGTACTTGAGCGCGGCGTCGACCGTCATGTCGAGTTCGATCACTTCGCTCTTGGGCACCATCAGGAAGAAGCCGGAAGTTGGATTCGGCGTAGTCGGCACATACACGCTGACGTGATCTTCTTTCAGGTGATTGATAACGTCGCCGCCCGGAATGCCGGTCAGAAACGCAATCGTATAGGAGCCGCGGCGCGGGTACTCGATCAGGAGCGCCTTGCGAAACGCGTTGCCGCTGCTCGACAGCAGGGTATCGGACACCTGCTTGACGCTGGTGTAGATCGGGCCGACCACCGGAATGTGAGCGACCACCACTTCCCACCACTTCACGAGCTTCTGCCCAATGAAGTTCTGCGTCAACAGTCCAACGACAAAGATGAAGGCGAGCGTGAGCACTGCGCCGAGGCCGGGCAGGCGAAAGCCGAACAGGCGCTCCGGCTGCCACGCGCGCGGCAGCAGAAGTAGCGTCTGGTCCATCGTGCCGATGATCAGACCGAGCACCCACAGTGTGATGGCCAAAGGCACCAGCACCAGCAGGCCAGTCAGGAACACCGATTTGAGCGTCGTTTTTTTCGTCGTCATGTGTACCGCCAGAAAGCCGCGCGGGCCGAAGCCCAACGTGCGGCGTGTGCGCCGCCCCGAAGGGCGGCAGTCCTGCTAGGCGCTGCCGGAATCGCTCGAACTCGCCGAAGCGGCCGGTGCGGCAGCAGGCGCGGACGGCGTTGCAGCCGTGCTGCTGGCCGGCGCCGCGTCGGATTGCGCGGCGCCCTTATTGGCGCCCGCGTTCTCGCCCGAAGCGCCATTCGAGGCGCCGTTGGCGTCGGGCTTGGCAGGCGCGCTCTTGCCGCCATTGCCGCCGCGAAAATCGGTCACGTACCAGCCGGAGCCCTTCAGCTGGAAGCCGGCAGCCGTGACCTGCTTGCGAAATGTGTCTTTCCCGCACTCGGGACACTGCGTCAACTGGGGGTCGCTGATCTTCTGAAGCACGTCCTTCCCGAAGCCGCACGATTCGCAACGATAAGCGTAGATCGGCATGATCTTTTTCCCTACTGAAATCTAGTAAACGCTTGCAAAGCCTTGAATTATAGCCGCAAACGATTCCCCTCCCTCGGATTTTGGGGACAAGCGCTCGACGCAGCCGCCGTTCGGTTAAATGGGGGCGGCCGCGGCCGAATCAAGTACGGGGCGCGTCGCCGTGGAGCGCCGCAGCCGCATCGTCAGGCGCGGCGGCGCCAGGTTAGCCAGCGCTCACGTCCCGCGAAAATGGCAATCGAATCATGCACCGCGTCGTCTTCAATCAGCTCGAAGTACGGCGTAAGCAGCGCGTCGAGTTCCGCGCGCTCGATGCCGAACGGCGGCCCTTTCGGCGTCGCGCCGATGAAAAAGAGGCCCGCGAGCAACGCGCCGTCGGGCAGCAGGTCGGCCATCCGTCGTGCATAGTCCGCGCGGCGCGCGAGCGGCAGCGCGCAGAAGAACGCGCGCTCGTAAATCCAGGCCGGCGTGAAAGGCGGCTCATACGTGAAGAAATCCGCCTGTTCCACCAGTTGCGCGTGCTGCGCGCCCAACTGCTCATGCGCCGCCGCGACGGCGGCCGGTGAAAAGTCGATCGCGCGGACCGGATTGCCCTGCCCGGCCAGCCAGACCGCTTCGTACGCGCTGCCGCAACCTGGAATCAACACGGCCGCGCCACTGTGGCGAGCGGCAAACGACTGAAACGCGGACGGCACGCCCGCCTGATCCCACGGCATGAACCCGCGCTCGAAACGCTCGTTCCAGAACTCGGGCGAGTTGGGGTCGCGGCTCTCGAAGTCGGGCGCGGAGGGTTGGGTCGGGTCGCTCATTGGTTACCTCGCAGGGATCGCAATCAACCGCCGTAAGCGAGCACCAGAAACGCCCGCGCCAGCACCGCGCCGACACCGACCGCCACGCCGAACAGCAGCAAGCTTTGCAGCAGCCGGTTGGTGCGTTTTTGCTCGAGCAGAATCTGGCGAATCATGTCGTCGTTCGTGCCGCGCTTGTTGTCGTGGCGCTCGGCCAGCACGTGATGAATCAGGCGCGGCAACTGCGGCAGCGTCTTGCTCCACTGCGGCGCCTCGATCTTCAGGCGCTCGTACCAGCCGCGCACGCCGATCTGTTCGTTCATCCAGCGTTCGAGATAAGGCTTGGCCGTCTTCCACAGATCCAGTTCGGGATCGAGCGAGCGGCCGAGGCCTTCCACGTTCAGCATGGTTTTTTGCAGCAGCACCAGTTGCGGCTGGATTTCGACGTTGAAGCGGCGCGAGGTCGAGAACAGGCGCATCAGAACCTGGCCGAGCGAAATATCTTTCAGCGCGCGGTCGAAGTACGGCTCGCACACGGCACGGATCGCGCTCTCGAGTTCTTCGACGCGGGTAGTCGGCGGCACCCAGCCCGACTCCAGATGCAGCGTGGCGACGCGATGGTAGTCGCGCTTGAAGAACGCGAGGAAGTTCTGCGCGAGGTAGTTCTTATCGAAGTCCGACAGCGCGCCGATGATGCCGAAATCGAGCGCGATATAGCGGCCGAAGTGGGCCGGATCGAGACTCACCTGAATGTTGCCCGGGTGCATGTCGGCGTGGAAAAAGCCGTCGCGGAACACCTGGGTGAAGAAAATCTCGACGCCTTCGCGCGCCAGCTTCGGAATATCGACGCCGGCCGCGCGCAGCGTTTCCACCTGGCTGATCGGCACGCCGACCATACGCTCCATGACCAGCACCGTGGGCGTGCAAAACTCCCAGTACATCTCCGGCACCAGCAGCAGGTCGAGCCCGGCGAAGTTGCGCCGCAACTGGCTACCGTTGGCCGCCTCGCGCATCAGGTCGAGTTCGTCGTGCAGATATTTGTCGAATTCGGCCACCACCTCGCGCGGCTTCAGGCGCTTGCCGTCGGCCCACAGACGCTCGGCCCATACGGCGATGTCGCGCAGCAAGGCGAGGTCGGAATCGATCACCGGCAGCATGTTCGGGCGCAGCACCTTCACGGCGACGGCCTTGCCGGCGTGCTGGCCCGCTTTCACCGTGGCGAAGTGCACCTGCGCGATCGAGGCGCTCGCCACCGGCACGCGCTCGAAGTCGTCGAACAGCACGTCGACCGGCGCGCCGAGCGACTTCTCGACCAGTCCGATCGCCACCGCCGAATCGAAAGGCGGCACCTGATCCTGGAGCTTCGCCAACTCGTTGGCGATATCCACCGGCAGCAGGTCGCGCCGCGTGGACAACACCTGCCCGAACTTGACGAAGATCGGCCCGAGGCTTTCCAGCGCGAGCCGCAAACGCACGCCCGGCGGCGCATCGAACTTGCGCCCGATGGTGGTGATACGCAGCAGCAGACGCACGCGCCGGTCGTTGATGCGGCTGAGCATCATCTCATCGAGACCGAAGCGGATGACCGTGAAAAAAATCTTGAGGAAACGCAGAAAACGCATAGTTGTGCCCGGTGACTAGCGCGTGCCGCGCGACGTGGCGGCGCCGCCCGGCGCATCGGCGCCGCGGGCTTCGACCTTCTGTTCAAGACGCTCGAGGCGTTTTTCCACGCGCGCCAGTGCGTCGCGCGCGCGGGCCAGTTCCACGTTGAAATCCTCGAGCGCGGCGCGGCGCACCAGTTGCGGATTCTCGTCGAGCAGATACTCGGCGGCGGTGTCGAGCAGATTGCGCCCGGTGCGCTGCACATGTTCGCCGACCGTGCGCACGACCGACGCCACCCGCCACGCCGGGCCGTCGCCGATAAGCTTGGCCAGATCTTCTTCCGGCTCCCAGCGCAGATGTTCGGCGAGCTTGGCGATCACGGTGGCGAATTCGGCGTCGCCTTCGATCTTCACGTGCTTCATCACCGCCGCCTGGCCGCCTTGCACGAAAGCGGGCAACGCGTCGGAGGGCACCGAGATGGTCACGTCGAACTGTTGCGCCTCGGTGGCGGCGACCGCGCTCAAATAGCCGTCCGGTTGCACCAGCAGCATCAACACGACCGGCGGACATGACAGTCTCGCGGTCTTGCCCGCGTAGGGGGCGAGGCGCTCACGAGCCCACGATTCGCGGGCGAGCAGATGATTGACAGCAGCAGCGAAGGGCTTGGCGGCGAGGGTCATTGAAAGTGGCAAGAAAAAACCCGCGCGAGCGAGGTGCCCGCGCGGGTTCCTATTGTAACGTCCGTTCGCTTTGCGGCTTGCTATGCCGAACGGCCAACGCCAGGTGCGATTCAAGAACGCGCTGATCCGTCGCGCGGCCTCTATCGCACCGCCTGTTTCAGTGCTGCGTGACCTGCTGGATGCCGGCAAGCAGCCAGCCTTCGCCGGCACGGTTCGCCTTGGACAGGTTCCAGACTTCGACGAACGGCTCGGCCGCCGCGCCCGGCGCTTCGCGAATCAGGCCCGAGAAGCGGACGCTGGCGAAGTATTCGTTCGCGCGCTCTTCCACGCCGAGCAACTCGGCGTTCAGTTGCACCACGTCCGTCTGATTCGTCTGCGCACCGCGCGACGACAGATCGACCTTCACCTCGGCGAACATTTCCGGCGTGGTGAATTCGCGGATGTCGTCCATGTTGCCGACGTCCCATGCGGCTTGCAGACGCACGAAGTAGACCTTGGCATTACGCAGGAACGCTTCCGAGTCGAAGCCGGCCGGCACCACAGGCACGGAGTTGATGGTCGGCGTGCTCAGCGGATTGCCTTGCGGTTCGAGATACGAGCCGGTGGGCGGCGCGTTATACCGGGGTTCCTGCGAGTAGCCCGTACCGCCCGAGTTGAGCGACGGCGAACTGCCCGCGTACGCCGGCTGCGCCGAGTCGCGCTTGCGGCCCATGAAGCGGCGGATCAGCCAGATACCGATCATCGCGATAATCGCAATCACGATGATATTGGCCATGGCGCCGGCGAACGCGCCGCCCAGGCCAAAGTGCGACAGCAACGCGGCGATGCCGAGACCGGCCGCCAAACCGGCGATCGGCCCGAGCCAGCGCGAACGATTAGGTTGCGCGGCGGGTGTCGGCGCGGGCGCCGGTGCCGGCTGCGCACGCTGCTGCATGGCCTGATTGCCTTGGGAAGGTTGCGACGGCGCGGACTGCTGCGTCACGCTATTCGACTGACGGCCGATGCTACGGCCACCGCCCATGCGGCGAGCTTCCGCATCGAGCGAAGCGAGGGAGCCGGCCATGATCAGGCCGACCATCGCGATCAGTCCGATTCTTCTCACCAGCGACCGCCCAACCTTACGGGGAGATAACACACCTGAATCGGACATTTTCGTACTTTCCTTTAAAAATCGATGGGTTAGGAACCCTAGTATTTGGTCCCCACATGCAAAGCTACCACGCCAGCTGACAAATTGTAATATTTGACGCCGTCCAGGCCTGCTTGTTCCATCATTGTTTTCAAAGTTTCCTGGTCCGGATGCATCCGGATCGATTCCGCGAGGTATTGGTAGCTCTCGGCATCTTTCGCAAAGCGTTCGCCCAACCACGGCAACACCTTAAAAGAATAGACGTCGTAGACCTTTTTGAGCGGATCCCATACCTTCGAAAATTCCAGCACCAGCAGACGCCCCGCCGGTTTCAGCACGCGCCGCATTTCCGCCAGCGCGATGTCCTTGTGCGTCATGTTGCGCAGGCCGAATGCCACCGTGACCACATCGAAGTAATTGTCCGGAAAGGGGATTTTCTCTGCGTCGCAAAGCAGCGCCGGCGTGATCACGCCTTTGTCCAGCAAGCGGTCGCGCCCCACGCGCAGCATCGATTCATTGATGTCGGTATGCCAGACTTCGCCGGTTTCGCCCGCCTGCTTCGCAAAGGCCTTCGACAGATCGCCCGTGCCGCCCGCGATATCGAGCACCTTGTACCCCGGCCGCACGTTGGCCTGGGCGATCGTGAACATCTTCCACGCCCGGTGCAACCCGCCCGACATCAGGTCGTTCATCAAGTCGTAGTTGGCGGCAACCGAGTGGAACACGCCCGCCACCTTCTGCGCCTTGTCCTGTTCGTCGACCGATTGAAAGCCGAAGTGGGTTTTGCTCATCGCGCTTGTCCTTTCGCGTATTCTGAATGTTGCGCCGCATCAGTGCGGCGATCGGGGCGAATCGTATCAGTGACAGTGCCCGTGCGCAGCGCCGGCTTGAACCATAGGCGTATCGCGGTCGACGCCGGCCGCCTGAAGTTTGGCGAGATAGTCGCGCCAGAGTTCATCCTGGCGCACGGCCATGTCGTACAGCAGGTCCCACGAATAGATGCCGGTGGCGTGTCCGTCGGAGAAAGTCGGCTGCAGGGCATAGTTGCCGACGCCCTCGATCATCGTGATCGTCACGTCGCGCTTGCCGGTCTGCAGGGTTTCCTGGCCGGGCCCGTGGCCCATCACTTCCGCCGACGGCGAATACACGCGCAGCAGTTCGAACGGCAGGCGATACGATTCGCCGTTTGCGTACTGCAATTCGAGCACACGCGATTTGGAATGCACGACCACGCCGGTCGGCACCGGAGTATCGGGAGTCAGTCCACTCATATTGACCTCATAGAAAACGCCGTCTCAAGTTTCCCTGCTCCCTCGGCCGCAAACGCACGACACGATAGGTGCGCGGTCGCTCAACCCAGCGCCTGTTCGATTTCCTGCCGCACCGCTTCGCGCAGCAAGGTGGCTTGCGCGCGGCGCGACGACAGCATGGCTTCGGACACCGTGCGCTGGCGCGGCGCCCAGATGGGCAGCGGAAAATGAGCGTCGTTCGAAAAACGCGGAATCACGTGCCAGTGCACGTGCGGAACCTGGTTGCCGAGGCTCGCCAGGTTGACCTTGACCGGCTGCAGGATGCGCCGGATCGCGCGCTCGACCGCATACACGGCCTTCATCACGCGATCGCGGTCGTTTCCGTCGAGGTCGGAAAACTCGGCCACATGCTCGTTCCAGATGACCCGGCAAAAGCCCGGGTAATCGTGTTCGTCGGCGAGGACGACACGCAAGGTGTCGTCGTGCCACAGCACATCGCCGCCATCTTCACGGCAAAAAACGCAATCCATCGTCGTCCTCAGGCAAAAATCGTCGGTCGTGCCATTAAACCAGCACGCGCTCGATTCCGCCATTGTTCGCACGCTGCACGTAGTCGACCATCCAGTCTTCACCGAGCACGTGACGTGCCATCTCGACGACGATGTAATCCGCCTCGATGCCCGCATCTTCGTTGTAACGCGACAGACCTTGCAGGCAAGACGGGCAGCTCGTGAGGATCTTCACGTCGGTGGCGCCCTTCGGCTGCGGGCCGTCGCCGGCCTTGAGCACGGAGCCGTTCGGCGCACCCGCCGAGCCGGCCGATGCATTGGCCGGATTGATCCCGTTCGCGCCCGCTTCAGCGACGAGCGGAACGCCGCGCAGCTTCGCCGCGCCCTTGCGGATCTCCTCTTCCTTGCGGAAGCGCACCTGCGTCGAAATATCTGGACGCGTGACCGCGAGTGTGCCGGATTCGCCACAGCAGCGATCGTTCTTCTCGATCTGGTAGCCGTCCTTCTCCGAGCCCATCAGCTGATTGACGAGCTTGACCGGGTCCATCGTCTTGATCGGCGTGTGGCACGGGTCGTGGTACATGTAGCGCACGCCGTTCACGCCGTCGAGCTTCATGCCTTTCTCCAGCAGAAACTCGTGAATGTCGATGATCCGGCAGCCCGGGAAGATCTTCTCGAATTCGTAACCGGCGAGCTGGTCGTAGCATGTGCCGCACGACACCACCACCGTCTTGATGTCGAGGTAGTTCAGCGTATTGGCGACGCGGTGGAACAGCACGCGGTTGTCCGTGACGATCTGCTCGGCCTTGTCGTACTGGCCCGAACCGCGTTGCGGATAGCCGCAGCACAGGTAGCCCGGCGGCAGCACGGTTTGCACGCCCACTTCCCACAGCATGGCCTGGGTGGCGAGACCGACCTGCGAGAACAGCCGCTCGGAGCCGCAGCCCGGGAAGTAGAACACGGCTTCCGTGTCGGCGGTGGTCGTCTTCGGATTGCGGATGATCGGGACGATCTTGTTGTCCTCGATGTCGAGCAACGCGCGCGCGGTCTTCTTCGGCAGGTTGCCCGGCATCTTCTTGTTCATGAAGTGGATCACCTGCTGCGTGACCGGCGGCTTGCCGACGGTTGCCGGCGGGTGCGCCGTCTGCTTCTTCGCGAACTTCTTCAGCACGTCGTTGCCGAGGCGCTGCGCCTTGTAGCCGATGCCCATCATCGCGGTGCGCGCGAGGTTGATGGTCTGCGGGTTGGTCGCGTTGAGGAAGAACATGCCGGCCGCGTTGCCCGCGTTGAACTTCTTCTTGCCCATCTTGCGCAGCAGGTTGCGCATGTTCATGGTCACGTCGCCGAAGTCGATCTTCACCGGACACGGCGTCACGCATTTGTGACAGACAGTGCAGTGATCGGCGACGTCGTTGAACTCGTCCCAGTGCTTGATCGACACGCCGCGGCGGGTCTGCTCTTCGTACAGGAACGCCTCGACCAGCAGCGAAGTGGCGAGAATCTTGTTGCGCGGGCTGTACAGCAGGTTCGCGCGCGGCACGTGGGTCGCGCATACCGGCTTGCACTTGCCGCAGCGCAAGCAGTCCTTGATCGACTCGGAAATCGCGCCGATATCGGACTGCTGCATGATCAGCGATTCATAGCCCATCAGGCCGAAGCTCGGCGTGTAGGCGTTGCGCAGGTCGGCGCCTTCGAGCAGCTTGCCCGCATTGAAGCGGCCATGCGGATCGACGCGCTGCTTGTAGGCGCGGAATTCGCTGATCTCCTCGTCGGTGAGGAATTCGAGCTTGGTGATGCCGATGCCGTGCTCGCCGGAAATCACGCCGTCGAGCGAACGCGCCAGCTTCATGATGCGCGCGACCGCCGTGTGGGCGTCCTGCAGCATCTCGTAGTTGTCGGAGTTGACCGGCAGGTTCGTGTGAACGTTGCCGTCGCCCGCGTGCATGTGCAGCGCGACGAACACGCGGCCACGCAGCACCTGCTTGTGGATCGCCTGGGCTTCGTCGAGGATCGGCTTGAACTCGCCGCCGTTGAAGATCTGCCGCAGTTCGGCGCGGATCTCCTGCTTCCACGACACGCGGATCGTACGGTCCTGCGTGACATGGAACACGGTGGCGTCGGGCTGCGCATCCGCGCGGTCGGCGAACTTCTCCGCCAGCGCTTCGTAGCCGAGACCGACCAGATAGTGCTGCGCCTCACGCAGCGACAGGTCGAGCTTGTCGCGCAGGAATTCCCAGCGCGTGCGCACGCGCTTGAGCAGATCGAGCGCCTGCTGCACGCGGTCTTCGAGCAGTTCGGCGCTCGGAATTTCGTTGGCGTCGTCGCTCTTGCCGAGCGGCAGCTTGCCGGCCTGGAAGAACGCTTCGAGCGCGTCGACCAGTTGCAGCTTGTTCTTGATCGACAACTCGATGTTGATGCGCTCGATACCGTCCGTGTACTCGCCCATGCGATCGAGCGGGATCACCACGTCTTCGTTGATCTTGAACGCGTTGGTGTGCTTGGCGATCGCGGCCGTGCGGCTGCGGTCGAGCCAGAAACGCTTGCGCGCCTCGGCGTTGACCGCGACGAAACCTTCGCCGCTCTTGCCGTTGGCCATGCGCACGACTTCCGAGGTGGCTTGCGCGACCGCGTCCGCGTCGTTGCCCACGATGTCGCCGATTAGCACCATCTTCGGAAACGCGTTGCGCTTGCTCTTGGTCGCGTAGCCGACCGCGCGCAAATAGCGCTCGTCCAGATGCTCGAGGCCGGCGAGAACCGCGCCGCCCTGCTTCGACGTTTCGAAGAGGTAGTCCTTGATTTCGACGATGCTCGGAATCGCGTCGCGTGCCTGGCCGAAGAATTCGAGGCAGACGGTGCGCGTGTGCGCCGGCATCTTGTGCAGCACCCAGCGCGCGGAGGTGATGAGCCCGTCGCAGCCTTCCTTCTGGACGCCCGGCAGACCGGCGAGGAACTTGTCCGTGACGTCCTTGCCGAGACCTTCCTTACGGAACACGCGGCCCTTGATGTCGAGCGCTTCCGTGCGCAGCAGTTTTTCGCCCGGCGCGTAGTTGCCGTCGAACCATTTGAGCTCGAAACGCGCGACTTCGATGTCGTGAATCTTGCCCATGTTGTGCTCGAGGCGCGTGACTTCGAGCCAGTTCCCTTCCGGGTCGACCATGCGCCACCAGGCGAGATTGTCGAGCGCCGTGCCCCACAACACCGCCTTCTTGCCGCCCGCGTTCATCGCGACGTTGCCGCCCACGCAGGATGCATCCAGCGAGGTCGGATCGACGGCGAACACGAAGCCGGCCTGCTCGGCCGCTTCGGTCACGCGGCGCGTAACCACGCCCGCGCCGGAGAAAATTGTCGCGACTTTACGGTCGACGCCCGGCAATTCGGTCATTTCGACCGCGCCGAGTTGTTCGAGCTTTTCAGTATTGATGACGGCCGAGAACGGCGTGAGCGGCACCGCGCCGCCCGTGTAGCCCGTGCCGCCTCCGCGTGGAATCACGGTTAAACCGAGTTCGAAGCACGCCTTGATCATGCCGGCGATCTCGGCTTCGGTATCCGGCGTGAGCACGACGAACGGGTATTCGACGCGCCAGTCGGTCGCGTCGGTCACGTGCGAGACGCGCGATAGACCGTCGAACTTGATGTTGTCCTTTTCCGTGACCTTGCCCAGAACCTTGGTCGCACGCTTGCGCAGGTCATAGGTCTTCTGAAACTCGCTGGCGAATTCGTCGACGGCGCGGCGCGCGGCCTGCACCAGCGTTTCCACGCGAGCGGCGCGATCGATGCCCGCTTCATCGCCGTGTTCGGTCAGATCGGCGCGGCGGCGCTTTTCGATCTCGCTCAAACGGTGATGCAGCGCTTCGATCAGCATCGCGCGGCGCTTCGGATTGTCGAGCAGGTCGTCTTGCAGGTAAGGATTGCGGCGCACTACCCAGATGTCGCCGAGCACTTCGTACAGCATTCGTGCCGAGCGGCCGGTGCGGCGTTCCGCACGCAATTCGGCAAGCACAGCCCAGGCTTCGTCGCCGAGCAGACGGATGACGATTTCGCGATCGGAAAACGACGTGTAGTTGTAGGGAATTTCGCGCAGACGCGCTTCGGGATCGGTGGCCACCGCGGCGGCGGCCCCGTGCGGATCGAAAACTTGAGGTGCGTTCATGTCGGACGACTCGGTAGGTCAACCCGGCGCGCTCATCGATGAGGCGTCGGCTGACGGTGCGCGTGGCGCGCAATGCTGGAAATCTTCTTGGGGAGCGAAGCACGACCGACGGCCAAACCCACACCGGTCGCTTCGCGGCGCTCAGATATAACTACACGATCGTGCGTGGCGGACGTGACGCTCCGCCGCGGGGCAAGACTCACGCGGGGCGGGCATCAAGTGGGCGATCCGAGGCTGCCAGTGCATCTTCCGATCCTTATTCCAAAATGGAATTCTACCGCATGATCCCGCCACGCGTTGACGGCTGAAATCGGAACAGCGGCGGGGGTTTGGGCACTTTCGTGGCGAATCGTAAGGTGGCCCCCACCTGCCGGATTGACCAACCGAACGGTCGGGCGGCGCTGTACGGCGCGGCGCCAGTGCATCAGCCGAGGGCCTGAGCGTACACCGTTGGCGCTATCATTGACCCTTTCCCGTCTCACCAAGCGCTCCGCGCCACCCGCATGGCTTCCCACGACTACCTGAAAAAAACCCTGACCGCGCGCGTCTACGACGTGGCCCGCGAGACCGAACTCGAACGCGCGCCGAATCTGTCGGCACGTCTGCGCAACCCGGTCTACCTGAAGCGCGAGGACAACCAGCCGGTGTTCTCGTTCAAGGTGCGCGGCGCGTACAACAAGATGGCGCATATTCCTTCCGAAGCGTTGGAACGCGGCGTGATTACAGCGTCGGCGGGCAATCATGCGCAGGGCGTGGCGCTGTCGGCGGCGCGCATGGGCGTGAAGGCGATCATCGTGGTGCCGGTGACGACTCCGCAGGTGAAGGTCGATGCGGTGCGCGCGCACGGCGGTCCCACTGTCGAGGTGGTGCAGTTCGGCGAATCGTATAGCGACGCCTACGGACACGCGGTGAAACTGCAGGAGGAGCGCGGCCTGACCTTCGTGCATCCGTTCGACGATCCGTACGTGATCGCCGGCCAGGGCACCGTCGCGATGGAAATTCTCAGCCAGCATCAGGGCCCGATTCACGCGATCTTCGTGCCGATCGGCGGGGGTGGACTGGCGGCGGGCGTCGCCGCGTACGTGAAGTCGGTGCGCCCGGAGATCAAGGTGATCGGCGTGCAGACCGATGATTCGTGCGCGATGGCGGCGTCGCTGAAAGCCGGTGAGCGCGTCACGCTGAACGAGGTCGGGTTGTTTTCGGACGGCACAGCGGTGAAGCTCGTCGGTGAAGAAACCTTCCGCCTGTGCAGCGAATATCTCGACGACGTGCTGCTCGTGAATACCGATGCGCTATGCGCCGCGATCAAGGACGTCTTCCAGGACACCCGCAGCGTGCTGGAACCCGCCGGCTCGCTCGCGGTGGCTGGCGCCAAGCAGTATGCGGAACGCGAAGGCATCGAGAACCAGACGCTGATCGCGATCACGTCGGGCGCGAACATGAACTTCGACCGCATGCGCTTCGTGGCCGAGCGCGCCGAAGTCGGTGAAGCGCGCGAAGCGGTGTTCGCCGTGACGATTCCTGAGGAGCGTGGCAGTTTCCGCCGCTTTTGCGAACTGGTCGGCACGCGCAGCGTCACTGAATTCAACTACCGCATTGCGGACGCGAACTCCGCCCATATCTTCGTGGGCGTGCAGATCAGGAATCGCAGCGAGTCGGCGCAGATCGCGGGCGCGTTTGAAGCGCACGACTTCGCCACAGTCGACCTGACGTTCGACGAACTCTCCAAGCAGCACATCCGCTACATGGTCGGCGGGCGCTCGCCTTTGGCACACGACGAACGTCTGTTCCGCTTCGAGTTTCCCGAGCGTCCGGGTGCGCTGATGAAATTCCTCTCGTCGATGGCGCCGAACTGGAATATCAGCCTGTTCCACTATCGCAACCAGGGCGCGGACTACAGTTCGATTCTGGTCGGCATCCAGGTGCCGGACAGCGAGAATGAAGCGTTCAACAAGTTTCTCGCCACGCTCGGTTATCCGAACTGGGAAGAGACGCAGAACCCGGTATATCGCCTGTTCCTCGCTTGATTACTTAGGACTGAAACGCGCAGATGGCTCTTTCGCTTGTCGACAAACTGGTGGTGGCAATCTCGTCGCGCGCGCTGTTCGACTTCGAGGAAGAGAACCGCGTGTACGAGGAAGGCAACCTGCAGGCCTATGAAGCGTTGCAGCGCGACCGCCTGACCGTGCCCGCCAAACCGGGTGTGGCGTTTCCGCTGATCCGCAAGCTGCTGGCCTTGAACACCAGCGGTCATCGCGTCGAAGTGGTGATTCTTTCGCGCAGCGATCCGATCAGCGGACTGCGCGCGTTCCACTCGTGCCGCGAGCATGGGCTCGCCATCGAGCGCGGAGTGTTTACGCGCGGACGCGCGCCGTTCGGCTATCTGAAGCCGTTGAACGCGTCGCTGTTTCTGTCCGCGAATCAGCAGGACGTGCGCGACGCGCTGGCCGCCGGATTTCCCGCCGCGCGAGTCTTGCCCGAATCGGCGAGAATGGCGAGCAAGTATCCGGACGAAATCCGCATTGCCTTCGACGGCGACGCGGTGCTGTTTTCCGACGAAGCCGAGCGCGTATTCCAGAAGGACGGCTTGCGCGCATTCGTCGGCCACGAGATTCACAACAAGGATCTGCCGCTCGCGGACGGCCCCTTGAAGCCGTTACTCGAAGCGCTGCACCGGTTGCAAAAACTCGCGGACGAAGCCGCGCCGATGCATATTCGTACGGCATTGGTGACGGCGCGCTCGGCGCCCGCGCACGAGCGCGCGATCCGCACCTTGATGGCATGGAACATCGAAATCGACGAAGCGATGTTCCTCGGCGGCCTCGACAAGAGCGCATTCCTGCGCGAGTTCGAGCCGGACTTTTTCTTCGACGACCAAATTGGCCACTGCGAATCGGCCCGCGTCGTGACGGCGACGGGGCACGTGCTGAGTGGCATCGTGAACGCATCATGACACCCGAACAATCACCGCTGGGTAAGGCCTCCACTTACACCGAACAATACGACGCTTCTTTGCTGTTTCCGATCGCGCGAAAAAATGCGCGCGAGGCGATCGGCATCGGCGCGCAGTTGCCGTTCTTCGGCACGGACATCTGGAATGCGTACGAGTTGTCGTGGCTGAATGCGCGCGGCAAACCGCAAATCGCGGTGGCGACGTTCTTCGTGCCGGCGGATTCGCCGAATATCGTCGAGTCGAAATCGTTCAAGCTCTACCTCGGCTCATTCGCGCAGACCGCGTTCGAGTCGATGGAGGCGGTGCGCGACACGATCAAGCGCGATGTGTCCGCGTCGTGCGGTGCGAGCGTGTCCGTTCATCTGGCCGCGCCGTATGAGTTCGGCAAATTGCAGATGGAAGAATTCGAGGGTTTGTCGCTGGATCGGTTGGATCTCGATACCGACGTTTATCAGCCGGACGCGTCCTTGCTGAAAGCGGCGCTGGATGAGGCACCGGTCGAAGAAACGCTGTTCTCCAACTTGCTGAAATCGAATTGTCCGGTGACGGGGCAGCCCGATTGGGGTAGCGTGCAGATTCATTACGTGGGCCCGCAGATCGATCACGCGGGCTTGCTGCGCTACATCATCTCGTATCGGAATCACACTGGTTTTCACGAGCAGTGTGTCGAGCGGATTTTTATCGATGTGCTGAAGGCCTGCAAGCCGGTGAAGCTCGCGGTGTATGCGCGTTATACGCGGCGCGGCGGGTTGGATATCAATCCGTTCCGCACGAATTACAACTTGCCGATGCCTGACAATATGCGGCTGGCGCGGCAGTAAATAGCAGCGTGTTCGCCGCGGAATCCGATGCGATTCCGCGGCGAATGAAACTGGCTAAGTATTCAGAGCTAGGCCGTGGGCTTCTTATAAGCCACACAGTCCACTTCAACGCGACAGTCGATCACCATCGAAGAAACGACACAGGCGCGCGCCGGCGGGTTCTCGCCAAAATACTCGCGGAACACCTTGTTGAACGACGCGAAGTCGCGCGGGTCATCCAGCCACACGCCGCAGCGGACCACATGCTCCGCGCCATAGCCGGCTTCCTTCAGGATCGCGAACACGTTCTGAATCGCCTTGTGCGATTGTTCGACGATGCCGCCATTGATCACTTCGCCGTTTTCCATCGGCGTCTGTCCGGACACGAACAGCCAGCCGTCCGCTTCGACCGCACGCGCAAACGGCATATGCTGACCGCCCGTTCCCTTCCCGCCTTCAACACCATATCGCTTCATCATCACACTCCTCAAAAAGTCCGGCACGCGTCCGGCAGAATCGCCGCGCGCGCCGCAATCAATCAATTAATCATTCAATCGGGCAAATAATCAGAACGCGCCGTGCGCGTCACCCTTCGATGCCGCGCCGCGCGCCACGAAGTGCCCGGCGCGCTCGCCCGTCACTTCGCCATTGCGATACGTCAAGACGCCGTTCACCCACACCGCGTCGATGCCGTCGGCGGCCTGCTGCGGGTTCTCGAACGTCGCCGCGTCGCGCACCTTGGCCGGGTCGAACAGCACCAGGTCGGCGTGATAGCCGATGTGCACCTCGCCGCGCTGCGCCAGACCAAAGCGACGCGCCGACAAGCTGGTCATCTTGCGCACCGCCTCTTCGAGCGGCAGCAAGCCCGCGTCGCGCGCGTAGTGGCCGAGCACACGCGGAAACGCGCCCCACAAGCGCGGATGCGGCAGCGGATCGTTCGGCAGCCCGTCTGAGCCGACCATGGTCGCGGGATGCGAGAGGATGCGCCGCACGTCCTCTTCGGACATGTTGTGATACACCGCGCCCGCCGGTTGCAGACGCTTGCCCGCTTCCTGCTGCGAGACGCCCCACTCCGCCGCGATCTCCTTCACGAGCTTGCCCGCCATCTCCGGATGCGGCTCCGACCACGTAATCGTGATGTCGATGTCGCCCGTCACCTGCTTCACGTCGAGCGTCGACGAACTGCGGTTGTACGGATAGCAATCGCAACCGATCGGCTGCAGACGGCGCGCGCCTTCGAGCGAATTCAGCACTTCCTCGCTGCGTCCCCAGTTCGACGGACCCGCGCACTTCAGATGCGAAATCACCACCGGCACGTGCGCGTGACGGCCCACGCGATACGCCTCGTCCATGGCGTCGAGAATCGCGTCGAATTCGGTGCGCATGTGCGTGGTGTACAACGCGCCGGCCGCGGCGAGCGGTTCGGCCAAGGCCATCACTTCTTCGGTCGGCGCCGAAAACGCCGAGCCGTATGCGAGCCCTGAACTCAGACCCAGCGCGCCGTTGGCCAACGCTTCTTCGAGCTGTGCGCGCATGCCGTCGATTTCCTGCGGTGTCGCCGCGCGGTCGAGCCGGTCCATCTGGTTGCTGCGCAACGCCGTGTGCCCGATCAACGCGCCGACGTTCACCGCCGGCCGCGCCGCGTTCACCGCTTCGACATACGCGGCGAAGGTCGGGTACTGGAATGCGTCGCGCTCGCCGAGCAGGTTCATCGGATCGGGCGGATCGCCCTTCAGCGCAACCGGCGACGCGCTGATGCCGCAATTGCCGACGATCACCGTCGTCACGCCTTGCGTGATCTTCGGCAGCATTTGCGGCGAGCGGATCACGTGCGTGTCGTCGTGCGTGTGAACGTCGATGAAGCCCGGCGCCAGCGCGCGGCCTTCGGCCTCGATCACTTCTTCGGCAAGCCAGTTCGACAGATTGCCGATCGCGACGATGCGGCCGTCGCGAACCGCGACGTCGCGTTCGACAGGCGGCGCGCCCGTGCCGTCATACAGTTGCGCGCCGACGATCAGCGTATCAGCGGCTTCGGGATGCGAGTGCATGGATCAGTCTCCTAACGGTTGTCGATCGCCGCCGCCGCGGTGCGTGTCGAGTGCATGCTTCATGCGGCGCAGCAATTCGCGGCTCTCGTCACCCTGACTGACGGCAAGTTCGGTGACGAGCACATCGAGCGCCATCATCATCGCGTAGCGCGACGACGACGGCTTGTAAATGAAATCAGTTTCAAAGGCCACGATCGGAATCACCCAATCGGCGAGTCGCGCCAATGGCGACGCCGGCGCGGTCAGCGCGATCACGGTTGCGCCGTAGCTGCGCGCGATCTTGCAGTTCTCGACCATCTCGGGCACGCGCCCGGTGGTGGAGAGCGCGATCACCACGCATTCGCGCGACACGGTGCTCGCCACCATGCGTTGCAGCAAGCCGTCCTGATAGGTCGCCACCGGCCGCCCGAGACGCACGAGCCGGAAGCGCATCTCGTCGGCGAGCGCGGTCGAGCCGCCGCCCATGCCGAACACGTAGATCATGCGCGCGCCGCGCAAGGCGGCGGCCGCGTCGCCGAGCGGCGCCTGGCGCAGCAATTGATGGTTGTGCGCCAGCGCGGTTTGCAATTCGTCGAACACGCGGGTTGCGATCGGCTCGGGCGCGTCGTTCGGACCGCCAGCCTTCAGGAAACGCTGACCGACGGCGGCCGCCTGCGCGAGCCGCAGTTTGAGCTCGCGCACGTCGCGGCAGCCGACCGCCTTGGCAAAGCGCGTCACCGTCGCGACG
The DNA here is from genome assembly GCF_046030175.1 of Paraburkholderia sp. RL17-373-BIF-A. Taxonomy (NCBI): domain Bacteria; kingdom Pseudomonadati; phylum Pseudomonadota; class Betaproteobacteria; order Burkholderiales; family Burkholderiaceae; genus Paraburkholderia; species Paraburkholderia sp. RL17-373-BIF-A. The sequence goes on along the minus strand of NZ_JARESO010000008.1, from coordinate 190,974 downwards.
CTCACCTCCGCCTGCTGCGCGAGCGCGCCAATGCTGGCGCGCGAGGCGCCCGTCAGATCGTCGAGAATCAGCGCGGCGACCTTGCGTTCGGCCGAGCGCAGTTCCGGCGCGCATTCGGCAATGCGCGCGACGATGTCGAAAGCGAGCGGTTCGGCGGTTAAGTTCATTGCAGACTGTGGGAGGCCGCGCGAAGGCTTATAACCCGCCTCCGCCCAACTGTGGTACTAAATAACATTTCTTCATCCATCGTACTTTCGGTAACATGGTAAAGTCAACTTTGATTCAATTTAACTGGACGATGGAGCAGGGAGACATGAAAGTTACAAACTATCAGGGCGCAACGATTGATCCTCATAGCAAGGGCTTGGGCATGGTTCCGGGCACCAGTATCCAACTCACGGATGCCGCGCGGCTCGAGTGGAACCTGCTGAACGAAGACGTGAGCCTGCCGGCCGCCGTGCTGTACGCGGACCGCGTGGAGCACAACCTCAAGTGGATGCAGGCATTCGTCGCGGAATACGGTGTCAAGCTCGCGCCGCACGGCAAGACCACCATGGCGCCGCAGCTGTTTCGCCGTCAGCTCGAAAACGGCGCGTGGGGCATCACGCTCGCCACCGCGCATCAGGTGCGCGCGGCTTATCACGGCGGCGTTTCGCGTGTTCTCATGGCCAACCAGCTAGTCGGCCGTCACAACATGATGATGGTTGCCGAGTTGCTGAGCGATTCGGATTTCGAATTCTTCTGCCTCGTCGATTCGGTTGAAGGCGTCGAGCAGTTGGGCGAGTTTTTCAAGTCGGTGAACAAGCAGTTGCAAGTGCTGCTCGAACTCGGCGTGCCGGGTGGGCGCACGGGCGTGCGCGACGCGGCGCAGCGCAACGCAGTGCTCGAGGCGATTGCACGTTATCCCGACACGCTGAAGCTCGCTGGCGTCGAGTTGTATGAAGGCGTGCTCAAGGAAGAACACGAAGTGCGCGAGTTTCTGCAAAGCGCGGTCGCGGTCACGCGCGAACTCGTCGAGCAAGGCCGTTTTGCGCGTACGCCGGCGGTGCTGTCGGGCGCGGGTTCGGCCTGGTACGACGTGGTCGCGGAAGAATTCGTGAAGGCGTCGGAGACCGGCAAGGTCGAGGTCGTACTGCGTCCCGGCTGCTATCTGACACACGACGTCGGCATCTATCGCAAGGCGCAGACGGAAATTTTCGCGCGCAATCCGGTCGCGAAGAAAATGGGCGAAGGGCTGCTTCCCGCGCTGCAATTGTGGGCGTATGTACAGTCGATTCCCGAACCGGATCGCGCGATCATCGGTCTCGGCAAGCGCGATTCCGCGTTCGACGCCGGGATGCCGGAACCGGCGCGCCACTTTCGTCCGGGCAACGAAGCCCCGCGTGACATCGCGGCGAGCGAAGGCTGGGAGATTTTCGGCTTGATGGATCAGCACGCGTATCTGCGGATTCCCGCAGGCGCTGACCTGAAAGTGGGCGACATGATCGCGTTCGACATCTCGCATCCGTGTCTGACGTTCGACAAATGGCGTCAGGTGCTGGTGGTCGATCCGGCGTATCGCGTCACGGAAGTGATTGAAACGTTCTTCTGATGGGTTTTGCGAACGGCGCGTTCTCGGGCAACGAGGCGCGCCTTTCGTGGTGTTGCGGAAGGGCGGGTTTTTCGCGCCGCTCCGACGAGGTGACTTTGTTTAACCGTGCCCGTCCGGCAGATCAAGGCTGGCGCGGCGCTTCATTGCCCACTATCTCGGATGTTTGAGCGACAGCCTCAACTGCGCTAGCCGTCGCCGCCACTTCGCTGATCCTCGCCTCAAGCATCTTCAATGCACCCGACAGCGCGTTCAGCGCGTCGTCCGGCAACACGGCTATCGTGTCATGCATAAACGCGTTGCGACGCGGCAAGCTGGCTTCCGTTGCCGACTGCCCCGCTTCGGTCAGGCGCACGTTGGTCACGCGGTTATCGCGCGTATCCATGCTGCGAGCGATCCAGCCCATACCTTCCAGCGTTTTCAGTTGCCGTGTCAACGCGCCCGGATCGACGCGCAAGCGCTCCACCAGCCGCTTCTGCGACGACTCGCCTGCCTGCTCGTGCAGCGCGAGCAGAATGCGCCAGCGCGGCAACGGATGGCCGACGTGCGCCTCGAAAGCCGACATGAACGCCCGATATGTGCGGCCGAATTGCTGCATGACGGCGACGCGGTCCTGTTCTTCCATGATCTGTCTGTAAAACGGTGAGTCGAAAAATCAGTCCGCGTGAATCACGGGTTCGAGCTTGCGCTGGAGTTTGATCGGCGGCACACGGCGGCTTTGCCAGACCGACACCACGGCGATGATCGCCGCCATGGCGAGACCCAGATGAATCGCTGACACGAGCGCTTCTCGCGCGCTCTCGAGCAGCATCGCGCCGTTGTGGCCCGCATGCGTCAACTGGCTGAGCAAAGTGGCTTGCGCATCGCGATTGATGAGAATTTGCGGGTCGCCGAGATCCGCGAACCAGTGCGACGCATGATCGTTGTCCAACGCGCTGCGCACGCCGCTCGCGTACATATGGCTGACCAGCGTGCCGGTCAGCGCCGTGCCGATCATGCCGCCGATCATCCGCAGCGACTGCAGCAGCGCTGTCGCGATACCAAGGTGTTCGCGACCGGCCGTTTGCTGCGCGAAGATCGTCAGGTTCGGCATGACGAAACCGAGCCCCAAGCCGCCGACGATCATGAACGACATCAACAGCCATTGCGGCATGGCGCGCGTCGCAACGACCACGCCGAGGCACGCCAGCGCGAGCAGCGTAAAGCCGATATACAGCATCAGATTCGGATTGCGCACGCGCGAGACGATGCGCCCATTGGCGATACTGCCGATCGTGATGAACACGACCAGCGGCGTGATGACGAGGCCCGCTTCTTTCGGCGACATGCCGAAGCCGCCCTGGAACAGCAACGGCGCGTAGAACAGCAGCGAGAACATCGAAAAGCCGCCCAGCACGGCCAGCGTGAAGAGCGCGGCGAGACTGCGGTTGCGGAACATGTCGACCGGCAGGATCGCCGTCGGGCAGCGCTTTTCCCACTGCCACAACGCGTAAGCCGACGCGACGCTCAAGATGAGCAACGCCAACGCGCTCAAGGTCACGCCATGCTTCGGCAGCAATTCGACGAACAGTTGCAGCGAGCCGAGCGCCACGGCGATCAACACGGCGCCGGGCCAATCGAGGCGCATCTTGCCTTCGTGTTCGACATGACGCAGATGCGGCAGGAAGCGCCAGACAAAGAACAGCGACAGCAGGCCGACAGGCAGATTCACATAGAAAACCGAGCGCCAGCCGTAATACTGCGTGAGGAAACCGCCGAGCGACGGTCCCACAGCGTTCGCGATACCGAACGCCGAACTCATCAGCACTTGCCAGCGCAGACGCACGACCGAGTCGGGAAACAGATCAGGAATGCAGGCGAATGCGGTGCCGACCAGCATGCCGCCGCCGATGCCTTGCAGGCCGCGCGCGAGCACGAGGAAGAGCATGTTGTTGGCCGCGCCGCACAGCACCGACGCGCCCGTGAACACGACGATCGACGCGATGACGAACGGCTTGCGCCCGTAGTAATCGCCAAGCCGGCCGAAAATCGGCACGGTGATCACCGAGGTCAGCAGATACGACGTGGCGACCCACGCGTACAGCTCGAAACCCTTGAGTTCGGCGACGATCGTGGGCAACGCGGTGCCGACCACGGTCTGGTCGAGCGCGACCAGCATCGTAACGAAGGAGATGCCGAGCATCGCCAGTAGCGATTCACGGAACGGTAAAACTTGCCCACTCGAGTGGTGGGCCGCGGTATGGACAGCCATTTTTGATGGAGCAACATTTGACACGTCAAACGATTGGGAATCATACCACGCTGCGACGCTCTAAGCGGGACAAGCCGTCGTGGTTCGCCGCATCGGCAGTCGACTGAAGAATGGATATCACATGACGCCAGGGAGGCACATGGAGCCGAGTTCGCTCGCAACACAATCGTTATCGGACGACGACCTGAAAGCGCTGCGCCGCGCAAAACATGAACTGGAGAGCCCCGCTCTGGCGATGAAGCTGGCGAGCATCGTCGGCGCGCCGCTGGAGAAACTGCTCTCGCGCATGCCGGCGTTCGCCAACGAAAAAGTCACCGACGCGACGGAGCTGGCCTTGCGCAAGTGCCTGTCGATCGCGCTGCGCACACTGGGGCGGCAGGACGGCGCGACGCCGCTGGTGGTGCCCGACAAGCCGAGCAACTTGCTGCACAAGTTCGCCGTGGCGACTACCGGCGCGGCCGGCGGCGCATTCGGGCTGTTCGCCCTACCCGTCGAGTTGCCGGTCACGACCACGCTGATGTTCCGTTCGATCTGCGACATTGCGCGCAGCGAGGGCGAGGATCTGACGTCGATCGACACGCAGCTGCAATGTCTGACGGTGCTCGGCATGGGCGGCACGTCGAGCTCCGACGACGACGCCGACTTCGGCTACTTCATCATGCGCGGCGCGCTCGCGCAGGCGGTGTCGAAAGCGTCGTCTGAAATCGCGACCAAAGGCTTCACCGCGCACGGCTCCGCAGCCTTGCTGCGCCTGCTCAACACGATCGCCGCGCGCTTCTCCGTGCAGGTGAGCGAACAGATCGCCGCCAAATCCATCCCGGCGATCGGCGCGGTGCTCGGCGCGATGGTCAATACGGTTTTCATCGACCACTTCCAGCAGGTCGCGCACGGTCACTTCACCGTGCGTCGGCTGGAACGGCAGTACGGCCAGGAACCGGTCGAAGCAGCCTATCAGGCGATCGACATCGCGCTCGACGGCTGAGCCGCGCGACTCGTCACGCGCCGCACGAAGGCCGCGGCACGGTCGAGCGCGCGATTTCCTTCGGGGATGAACGGCGCGAAGATCGGCCAGACGTGCGGCATCTTGTTCCACACTTCGAGTTCGCAGTCGACACCCGCCGCCCGCGAGTTGTCGGCCACGCGCCGCGAATCGTCGAGCAACACCTCGGTGCTGCCCGCCATGATGAAGAGCGGCGGCAAGCCGCGCAGGTCGGCATAAACCGGAGAAGCGTAGGGATGCGTTGCTGGCGTGTCGCCGAGGTAGACCTTTCCCGCTAGGGCGATCGCCGAGCCGCTGAACATCGGATCGAGACCGTCGTTGGTGCGGATGCTGGCGCCGGTCGCGGCCAGATCGGTCCACGGCGAAAATAGCAGCCCGCCTGCCGGCATGGGATCGCCGGCGTCGCGCAACGCCACCAGCGTGGCGAGCGCAAGACCGCCGCCCGCTGAATCGCCCGAGATCACGATCGACTCGGGCGCGATGCCCCCGGCGATTAACTGACGGTACGCCGCGGTCGCGTCGTCGAGCGCCGCCGGGAAGCGATGCTCTGGCGCGAGACGGTAGTCGAGGGAAAAAACCGGCGCATCGGCGCGCGTCGCGAGACCGAACACGATCGAACGATGGGTACGCGGTGAACAGAAGTAGTAGCCGCCGCCGTGGCAATACAGCACGGTCGGTCCGGCGTTTGCGGCTGGCGCACCGTCGGCGCGCTCGATCCACTCGCCACGCAAGGGCGTATCGTCCGCGCCGTACAGCTCACGCAGACGCCACCCGCCCGGCACCCGCGGCGACCAGACGCGCTTGGCGGTCAGCGCGCGCGCTCTTTCGACATCGATGCGTGGCTTGAGGGTCTCCGGTCGAAACTGTCTACGCAGATACCAGCACGCGAGTGCACTTTGCCAACTCATCGGGACACGCTCCTTCGATTGTGTCCTGTCATGTTACGTGCGTTCGCTACTACGCCGGTGGATGGCCGCTTCTAATCTCAAAAACGCCTGCGTCGCCGCGGTAAGGCTTTCCGGTCGCCTAGTTCGCCGGCAAAACCTGCCCGCGAATTTCACCCATCGGGTTCTGTGCGGTATGGACGTTGAAGTACCACTGCCCCGCCATCAGATCCGTCACCTGCTGTTCGGTCAGCGCCGCCGAGCCTTTGATCGGGCTGGCGAGCGCGCCCTTGTCGATCGGCACCTGAATCTTGGCGTTCTGGCCCACCGGCGCGGGGCCGTGAAAATGCGCGGCGGTTGCCGGGCCGCTCAAGCCTTCGTAGCTGACTGTCCATTGCAGGGATTTTGTCGACGTGTCGAAGGTGGCGTCCAACATGCCGTGCCCGTGGCTCACGCGAGGCGGCACTTCGCTCGAAGGCTCGAGATCCGCCTTCAACGCCACCGTGTCCGCGAAGGCAACACCCGACGCCAACGCCCACAGCACCACGGCAAGATTCAGTTTTCGAAGCGCAATCATGGTCTTCTCCGGACTTGATGCACCGCCGCACCGACACTCGGCCGCGCGCGAAGCCACCACATACTAGTGCAAATCCGCCGAACCTGTTTTTGCTGGGGGAGCGCGAGGCCATCGCGCGTTTTTTAGTCAGTCACTTTCACGCACAGCACCCGCCTTCGAGGCAACCGAAACGCGTGGCACTTTGTAGTTGTCCGTAGTGATCCCGGGCGTTTTTCCGACGCACAAACGGGCTTGCGATATCGATCCGAAAGCGCCTCGACGGCGTTTTAATCGATTTCCTCAAACAGTTAATTGCGCATTTTGTAATGAATGACCGGCAATATCCCGGTTATGCTTCTTCTTGCGAGAAGTGACTCCTTCATCGAGGGAAGTCTCCAAATCTTTAACGCGGCTTCGGCCGCGTTTTTTTTCGTCTTTTTGTCGCGCCCCCGCTCACACAGGCGCTGTAGCGCTTTGATGCGGTCGCATCTGCGAAAGCGGTTTTTTATACGAGCAACGCGGCCTGCTGTTCGATTCCGTCCAGCATGGCATTGCACTTGTCGATTAAAACCATCCCATCGTCGCGCACCCGTTCCGGCGGCTTGACCGTGATTTCGCGGCGATAGTCTTCAAGTGCCTTGAGCAGCGGTGGATATTGCAGGACGCTCGCCGCCCCCGCCACGCGATGAAGCCACTCGCGCACGCGGTCCACCTCGATCCGCTCCGTCTCCACGCGCTCGAGCAACGGCGACAAGGACAGCACATCCTCGCGAACGGACGACACGAACGAGTCGAGCAACGCCTTGACGGTCGATTCACTACCCCACAGTTGCGTCATGTGCCCGAGATCGACCGGGACGAACGGCTCGGCGCCACCATGAACATCCGGCACTGCGACTGCCGGCGTGTTGACGGCCTCCGAAGGCGCGGCTTGCCACGCGCTGTCGGTGCCGAACCAACGGCTCAGATAATCACGCAGCGTGGCGAGCCGTGTCGGCTTCACGAGGCTGTCGTCCATGCCGGCGTCGCGGCACAGATTCAGGTCTTCGGGCGCGGTGTTCGCCGTGATACCCAGAATGGGCAGGCGATAAGCGCCGCCCTGCTCGCTTTCACGAATGCGCCGCGTGAGTTCGTAACCGGACACCTTTGGCATGTGGCAATCCGTGATCAGACACCCGTAGCTCGTATGTTCCAGCGCGGCCAGCGCCTCGGCGCCATCGTTCGTGACGTCGCACGCGAAGCCGAGCAACGCGAGCTGGTGACGAATCAACTCCTGATTGACCGGATGATCTTCAGCGACGAGGATCAGCCGGCCACTGGCGATGGCCCGCTCGCGGTCCGGAGGCGAAGTGGCGCCCTCGGGCGTACGCGAGATACCTGCCGATCGCGGCGTCACCGACGGCAGCCCGGTCATCGCGGCGGCGCACGCGGCGCCGAGGCCGCGCCACGAAATGGGATTGATGCTGACGCGCACGTTGTCGTCGAGAATGCGGTAGCCCGTCGGCTTCGGCTTTTCGGTCAGACAGATGACACGCGTGCGCGGCCTGATGTCCGCGGGCAAGTCCACGTCTTCATTCACGAACAGCAAATCCACGTCGGCCAGTGCGGCGCGATCGTGCAGTTCGGGTGCGTCAGGGGAAACGCGGCGCAATTCGAGGCCGAGCGCTTCGCCGAAGTGCATCAGCGCCTGGGCGATACGCGCGTCGCCGGTTGCCACGATTCCGCGCTTGCCACGCAAGCCGTTCACGGAATAGTGCTGAGTCTCGATCGGCATGGCAAGCCGCACGGTCATGCGCGTGCCGCTACCCGGTTCGCTGTGCAACGTGAGCGAGCCGTTCATGAGGTCGATCAGCTTGCGGCAGATCGTCAAGCCAAGGCCCGTGCCGCCGAACCGGCGCGTGGTGGACGATTCCGCCTGCACGAACGGCTCGAAGAGCTTGGCCTGCACCTCCGGCGCGATGCCGATGCCGGTGTCCTCGACGATCATTTCGAGCGTCTGAATGCCGTCGCTCTGCGCGACGACCGACACGCACACGTCGACCTCGCCTTGCGGCGTAAACTTGATGGCATTGCCGAGCAGGTTAATGAGAATCTGCCGCAATCGGACGCTATCGCCGCGCAGCGTGGCGGCGACGTCCGAGCCGACATCCACGCGCACTTTGAGACCCTTTTCATGGGCGCGGCCGGCCAACAGGCCGACAGCGTTGTCCACCAGGTCACGTATGTCGATGGATTCGGCCTCGACGGTCAGCCGTCCCGCTTCGATTTTCGAATAGTCGAGCAAGTCGTCGAGAATCTGCAGCAACGCGCCGGCCGACTCGTGGATCATGCCCAGCATTTCGCCTTGGTCCGCGTTGAGCGGCGTGCGCTCCAACACTTCCACGAGACCGAGCACGCCATTCATTGGCGTGCGGATTTCATGGCTCATCATGGCGAAGAAGTCGTCCTTGGCGCGCGAGGCCGCTTCGGCCAGGTCACGCGCGCGCGCAAGCTCGTCGGAGCGCGCGTGCTCCACGCTGGCGTCCACCCAGTAGCCGCTCCAGACGACGCTGCCATCCGATTCGCGATGCGGTACCAATTCGGCACGCGCCCACTTGATGTCCTCATCGCCTGCGAAACGGAACTCCATGTCCACCGGCGTTTCGCAGTGCGCCGAGCGCTCGAGTTCAGCCAGCACGAACGCCCTATCCTCTTCGCACACGCGCTGGAAATCGACGTGATCGCTGCTGCTCTGCGAACCGTCTCGCACGCCCAGCAGATGACGCGTGTCGCCGCCGATATACGGAAACGAATACACGCCATCCGCAGTGCGGCGCAGTTGAAACACCACTGCCGGCAGCGATCGCGTCACGTCGAAGAGGCGCCGCTCGGTTTCGCGCGCGAGCATTTCGGCGCGCCGGATATCGGTGATATCGACCACCGTGCCGAGCACGCAAACGGGCTGACCGTCACTGCCGCGGCAGATGCGGGTCCAGAAAAGACCATGCCGCACATTGCCCGCGCTGCGCTCGAACTGCAACTCCACCTCCGCAGTCTCGCCGCCGTTCAGCATCTCGCGTGTAATGTCGTCCAGGATGCGGCTATTGGCCTCGCCCCATGTCCGCACTTCGATGGTGCTTCGTCCGATGATCGCCTCGCGGCCCAACCCGCAGGCTTGCTCATAGGCCTCGTTGACGGCGATATACCGGCCATCGAGGTCCTTGGCGACGAGCGGATAGGGCACCGTCTTCATCAAGGTTTCCTGGAAGTTCAGTTGCAGTTCCAGTTCACGCTCGGTTTTCTTGCGCAGCCTGACTTCCCGCTGCAGCAACAGATAGGCGCGCAAGGTAATCAGCAGCGCGACGCCGATGCCGATCAGCACCGGCAGCAGACGCACCGCGGTCACGCTCCACATGCCCGACTCCGGCGCGTTGCCGGTGACCCATTTCTGCCGGATGCGCTGCTTTTCCGCGGGCGGCATAGCCAGCAGCGCACGGTCGATCAGCCCAGCGAGCGGGCTCAGGTCGGGGCGCACAGCGAAGTCGAGCGCGTCGGAGTCGCCCACCGTGCCGAGGATCTTGAGGACGCCGTCGTACCGTTGCTTGAGCAGGATATCCACGGCGGCCACGTTGCCCACCAGAACGTCCGCCTCGCCGGACTCCACCATCTTGAGCGCGTCGTCGAGACTGGGCGCGACCGCGACGTGGTCCGCCGGAATTCGCTGGAATGCGAGCGTGACCGAACCGGCGACATGCGACGAAACGACGATGCGGCGCGACGCGAAATCGTTCAGCGAGCGAGCGGCCGGTTCGTCCTCACGCCCGACGATCACCAGCGGATAGCTCTCGTATGCGCTGGTATGCCGCGCCTTCGTGAGGCGTGGATCGTGACTGGAAGCTGTGGCGAGAATTGCCAGTTCGCCGCGCTGGAAAGCTTCGATCGTGGCAGGCCAATCGGCGGTTTGGGCGCGGTTGAAGACGACGCCTAGAGTGCGGCTCAGATACGTCAGATAATCGGCGGCGATGCCCGCAGGTCGGCCGGAGTTGTCGACGTAGCTGAAGGGCGGCCAGCGATTATCGAAACCAACCTGCAATGGTGGCAGCGAACGAAGCCAGGCCTGCTCTTGCGGCGTCAGCGCGAGACTCGGCGCGGCGGGCACAGGCTTCGCGTCGAAGTTGCCGGATAGCCAGCGCATGCGAATCGCCACTTCGTCGGCCGGGTTCATCGACGCGAGCGCCTGGTCGAGCTGGTCCCGCAATGCAGTCTGTTTGCGGGGCACCGCGAAGCGCAAATTGGAGGTTTTGCTGTTCTCCTCGAAGGCCACTCGCAAGCCGCGAAACTCGTCGGTGGACAATGCATATTGCACGACAGCAGTGGAGCCGAGATAAACATCGGCGTCGCCCTGAATAACTGCGGCGAGTGCGGCGTGCGTCGCGGTGAACGTGGTGATCTGGGCGTGTGGGAAGCGTTCGCGTGTCACACGCTCGAGCGCAAAACCTTTCTCCAGCGCGATACGCGCTCCCGCCAACTGGGCGGGACTTCCATAACTGTTACTGTCCCGGCGTACCACGACAGACGTGGAAGAGCGGAAATAAGGCGCGGTGAAACTCAAGCACCGCTCGCGCTCGGGCGTGCGGGCAAAGCTCATCAGCAGATCGACATTTCCGGCGCATGCTGCGACAAGCAGTTGCGGCAGGTCCGGGAACGCCTTGGCTTCGATGACGACGTTCGGCCCGACGAGGGCGCGCAGATAGTCGACACTCATGCCGGTGAGCTGTCCGTCTTGCAGAGCGTCGAACGGCAGCCAACTGTTGGCGAGCACGCCGACGGTCAGTTTCGCGGGGAAACTGGCAACAACCTCAGTGTTCGAGCGATTGTCGAACGATTGAGCAAACGCTGTTGTTTGTGCGGCGAAAAATAAGAGCCCTGCGAGCAGACCCAGCGAGAGGCGTTCAAGCGCACGCCTCATTGCAACGCCTGGCATGAAATTGACGGCAGACACGGTAATGGCACCCGGCGACGTTCAGGCAACTTCGCCACGCCCGCCGGCGAGCGTCGCGGCAGCGTGGTCGGCCTTGCCGTGCAGAAACGAGAACAGCGCACCGGCCATGACCCCGCCTGACAGAGGCGCAGCCCAGAACAACCACAGCTGGTCCAGCGCCCAATCGCCGACGAGCAATGCCTGGGCCGTGGAGCGGGCGGGATTCACCGAACCATTGGTAACCGGAATCGACACGAGATAGACCAGCACCAGACAGGCGCCGACGACCAGCGGCGCGATCGACGCCATGTCTTGCCGGCGGGCGATCAGCAGGCTGGCCATGACGAAGCCGAAGGACAGCACGAACTCGATGGCCAGCGCTGAATGCATCTGATAGTCGGCAGGAGAATGGTCGCCGAAGCCATTTGCCGCGAACTCGCTCGCGCCCAGATCGAACCCGGGACGGCCGCCCGCCACGTAAAGGAGTAGCGCAGCGGCCACGATCGCGCCGAGAATCTGCGAGGCAATGTAGGGAAGCAGATCCCTGACCGGAAAACGTTGCGCGACGGTGAAGCCCACTGTGACAGCGGGATTGAAATGACCGCCGGACACGCCGCCGAAACAGTAAGTGGCCGTGGCGAGCGCGAGACCGAACGCCAACGCCACCTCCAGCACGCCACCTGCCTGCTGGACCGCACCGACGTTCAACACAATGCTGCCGCAGCCGACGAACACCAGCCACGCCGTTCCAACACCCTCGACCAACAACCGCTTACCTAACGCATCCATGCCGCCTCCTGATTCTGCTCCCAGGCAGACGGCATCGCACGATTGCCATCAGACATCTGCCTGAATTCTCTCGGCCCGGGAATCGCTCAGCTTGACGAAATGATCGATTTCGTCAGGAGAGTACGGAATAAAGCCGTAGTGAATTCAGAACTATGAGACGCCAACGTCCCGCAACCAATCAGAAGACTCCTAAATTTCTGGTTCGCCAAAATCATCCGCCGACGGCGCAATGCAATATTGCTCGCCAGCTGTCAGGCCAATCCGATCTGCCGCGCATAGCCGATCAGGTCAGCTTCCGTTTCCAGCCCGAGCTTGCGCATCGCACTACGTTTCTGGGTACTGATGGTCTTGCCGCTGCGCTGCAAACGTACCGCGATTTCATGGACGGCAAGGCCTTGCACATAAAGCTGAAAGACTTCCCACTCGCGCGCGCTCAGCATGCCGGCGCGCAACTGCAGCGGCGTGTCGGCCGCCTCCATCGCGACACGCGCGTGTTGCGACAGATAGACGCGCCCGGCAAACGCTGCCTCGATCGCATCGATCAACGCCGTGACGGTCTCGCGTTTATCGACGATGCCGCCCACGCCGATATGCAGAAGACCGGACAGCATGTGAGCGTGGCAGATCATGGTGAGGACGACGACGCAAGGACGCGACTGGCCCCGCAACAGACGGCGCAGAAACGACACCGCGTTGCTGCCGCCATGAATGCCGGGCATGTTGATATCGGAAACGACGACGTCGCACGCGCAGGCGTCGAGTAATTCCGCCAGTCCGTGAGTGTCGGCCGCCTCGCCGACACATTCGATGTGCGGCGCGGCTTGCAACACGCGCTTGACGCCGACGCGAACGCAGTCGTGATCGTCTGCGATGATGACGCGGATCTTCTGTCTCATTTTCTATTGTCTTATCGATTGGTATGCCCTGCACAGGATGTGCGTCCCCGGGCGATGCCAATACATCTTCTATTCGTCGCGCGACGGCGCGACACGTGGCCGACTTATCGCCGGCTCATTGTCGCTTCGGCACGCGCTCCTCAGGAATCACACCGTACTCGACGGCGAAGCGAAACAGTTCCGCGTCGCTGTGCAGGGCCAGCTTGCGCATAGCCGTGCACTTCTGCGCGCTGATCGTTTTGACGCTGCGTTCCAGACGCGCGGCGATCTCGGTCACGCCATACCCTGACGCATATTGGGTGAACACTTCGAGTTCGCGGCGCGAGAGAATCTTCCGGACGTAATCGAGCCGCTGGGTCGCCGATGCGTCGGCGATCAATGCGCGCACCGCCGGCCCGACATAGCACTCGCGTGCCAGCGCCGTGATGACGGCCACATGGATCAGGTCGATCCGGTCCCGCTTGCTCACCAGTCCCTCGACGCCGAGCGAAATGACTTTTGAAGTTCGGCCGCCTCGGTTTCCATGGTGAGCACGACGAGCGCGATGTCGGGGTAGCGCGTCTTGAACTGCCTGACGACTTCCAGTCCGCTGCCATCCGAACCGCCCGGCATGTAGAGGTCCATGAGCACGAGGTCGCATGAACCGCGATCGACTTCTGCGAAGAGTTCGGTGGCGTCGGCTGCACGGCCGACGATCTCCATATTCGGATAGCCGCTTATCAGGTTTTCGATTGCCAGCAGCACCAGTGGATGATCGTCCGCGATGATCGCGCGAACGGGTGTGCTTACCTCAGCGGTGTCGCGCATCTTCTACTTCTCCTCCGTACCTTGAATGATTGCCGCCCTCTTTCGTCAACCCTGCTCCTATCACGATGATTAAATATTTTCGCGAGAATAAACATAAGATCGGTCCGAAACAACCTCAGTCAATTCAAAAAGTAAATTGCTTAGATATGCGATTCAAAATTAAGAATCCCATAAGCGCGCACATAAGAGAAAAGACCGGGATCGTTGGTGACACCGAGTTTGGCCATCGCTTCGCGTTTTTGCCGCGTGACCGTGCGACGATCGCAGCCGAGCACCGCAGCAATGTCCGATATCGACTGGCCACTTACCAGCAGCCTGACGACTGCGGCCTGTTTGCCCGTTAAACGTGGCGCCGGCGGTTGTTCGCACTCGGGATCCTGTGGTTGCGCCAGCGCTTCGATGATGGAACGGCCGAGGTAGGTTTCTCCGTGCCGAGCTGCGAGAATCGCTTGCCAGAGCTCGTCCATCGACTCCGCCTTGCCGACCATGCTCACGGCGCCGTCCGACACTATCGCGCGAAGAATCGCGGCGTTTGCCAGAGTTGTCATCACCACGACGCGCAATTGCGGCCAGTCGGTTCGGATTCGTCGCACGAGGTTCAGGCCGTCGTCGATGGCCAATGAGTGTTCCGGCATCGCGAGATCGGTGACGAGCACATCGCAGGGCGTGCTCCGCAGGCGTTCTATTAGCGAAAAGGGATTCGTCGCCTCGTCGACGACAGTCACGCCGGCATGCATTTCCAGTGCGGCGCGGATGCCAAGGATAACGAAGGGATGATCGTCCGCCAGGATAATTCGAAGATTCACTGGGATTGTCTCTCGTTTGTTGTAGGAGTGAATGCGCATACGCAGAAAAATCTGAACCACTCTGCGCATGCTTTAACGGCCCCTCGGCAACGCTCAATGTGCCAAGGCGCCCATAAAATCACCGCCACAACTTCACGAAAATCGGAGCGCTCCGAATCCTGCAGAGAAACTAATAGTCCATTGCGGATTGATTAGAAATAGAAAACATAATTACGCGGAATGGATATTTTCGAGTTTCTCGAGCGGCGCATTTTCGGCGGAAACTCAACGACTCGACCATTCATCGCAGAAGTTTCGGCACGGCGCGCCGTATCGCCCGCAGCATCGTCGACAACGGGCACCGTGATCCATATCAAGTTGCATCGCAAGCGCGCGCCGCGCTCACCTTGCCCTCACGCGCGGCACGAGGAAACACCGGCAACGCGATCAATGCGCACACGCTGGCCACGGCCCACACCATCGGCCACGAACCGACCGACAACAGCGGCGGAATCGCCAGCGGCGTCAGGAACAGCGTAAGAAACACACAGGTGTTGCCGATCGCCAGCGCGGTGCCCGCGCGGCTCGTCCCTGCCAGCGTGGCGAGTTCCGTGAAGGCCACGCCGTGCCATGCCGACGCGCTCACGCCGCCCACCACGACCGTCAGCGCGAATACCGCGGTCATCGCCGCGTGATGCATGCCGACGAGGCCCGTCAGCAACGCGAGCGATGCGAACAGCACCGCGGTCAGCAGACTACAGGCGCGCATGTAAGCCCGGCGATTGCCGCGCCGGTCAGTCCAACCGCCGCTCCAGACCCGCGCGATCGCGGCACCCGTTTGCACCGCGGCCATGGTCACGCTGATCGCCAGCACGCCGGCGCGGCTGAAATCGTGAAGAAACACCGTGCCGAACGTCACAACGGCGAGTTGTGGCACGCACAGCGCGCCGGCGCCGAGCGCCACGCGCCAGATGCCGATGTCGCGCAACGGTGAGACCCTGGCGGGCACGCCGCTCGCAGCCGCCGTGTCGCGCACCTCACGCGCGCCGTCCGCCTCGATATGGGAAGGTTCGTGCAACCAGCGCCACGCGAACACCGCGGTGATCGCGCACGCTAGCGCCAGCACGGTATAGGCGCTCGCAAAGCCGAAACGCGACGCGAGCACCGGCAGCAGCAATGCGCCAAGGCCGCCGCCCGCGGGCACCGCGGTCTGGCGAATACTCATGGCCAGGCCGCGCTCACCCTCACGAAACCAGGCCATCACCGCGCGGCCGCTCGATCCGTTGACGCTGCCGCCGAGCAACCCCACCAGCAACAGGCCGAGCGCGAGCATCGTCACGCTCGGTACGTGCGCACCGGACGGCACGACGAACAGCGCCAGACCGGCCAGCGCGGCCGCGGTCGAGAGCAGTCCGAGCAGCAAGACGCGCCGGTCGCCCCAGCGGTCGGTCAGCAGCCCCCACGGCAATTCGCTGACCGCGATGCCGAGGCCGAGCATGCCAAGCACGAGGCCTAGCCCGTCATTGCCCAGGTGATAGCCGGAGCGCAAGAACACCGCCGTCGTCGGAATCCCCGAGAACGCCGCCGAAAAACTCGCGTTGGCGGCGAACCCGACTCCAAGCACCTTCCACCGATGACTTGCCGTTCGGCCGCCGGATAACCCTAAGCCCGCAATTGATTCGCTTCCCATGACACCCTCCGCAAAGAATCTGGGGGTATCCTACGGCTGAGGCTTCCATCGGAAAAGCCGGAAAAGCAGATGACTTCCATCGGATATACCGAATCATGAGCCAACGCGGATTTGACCTGACGCAGTTACGGACCTTCGTCGCCGTCGCCGAATCGGGCAGCGTCTCGGCGGGCGCCGAGCGCGTGTTCCTGTCGCAGTCCTCGGTCAGCGAACAGTTGAAGAAACTGGAGGAGCGCGCCGGCCAGCCGCTTTTCGTGCGCAGCAAGCAGGGCGTGAGCGCCACGCCCGCCGGCAGCCGGCTGCTCGAGCACGCGCGGCGCATCATCGCGATGAGCGAAGCCGCGTTCGAAGACCTGCAAGGCCGCTCGCTCGACGGCGAGTTGCGCATCGCCATCACGGACTACTACCGCCCGCACGACATCGCGCGCATTCTCAAGACGTTCTCGGAACAGCACCCACGTCTGAAGCTGCACGTCACCGTGCTGCCGAGCGCGGTGATCGACAGCAATGCGGGCGACGATGCGTCGTTCGACATCGGTCTCTCGCTGCGGCTCGTCATGGACAACACGCGCGCCGCGAGCCGGCGCACCGGCGCGCAAAGCACGGTTGTGCGCCGCGAGAAACTGCTGTGGGTCAGCGCGGCCGATTCAAGTCCACGGCCGGCCACGCCCTATCCACTCGTATTGCTGCCGTCGAGCTGCCAGTTGCAGCGTTTCGTCGTGAAGCTGCTGGACGAGCACAAGGTACCGTATGTGGTGTCGCATTCCGCTTCCGGCGTCGCCGGCCTGCAACTCGCGCTGAAGGCCGGGCTCGGTATTTCCTGCCTGAACGAATCGTCGATTGGCGGCGGTGTCGTGGCCTGTCCGGCAAGCGTCGGTTTGCCCGCGTTGCCCGCCGTGGAATTTCATCTCTTGCCTGGGCGAATCGGCGAAACCGAACTTGTCAGCAACGCTCGCACGGCCTTGATGCGGCTCTTCAGTTGACTCATGGAAGATGGGCTCACGCCGTCTCATGGAAGCCCGAGGCTGATCATCAAAAGATCACATTCGCGCGATAGCGTCGACACACGAGACGATTCGCAATGGAAATGTTGAAAGCGCCCTGGTCGACGCCTATCATGATCAGGTGTCCCGTCGAATGAGCTTTTGTTTGCTATTGACGCGTCGACTAATTTCCTGCAACCTCGTACACGCTGCTGAACGTTTCAAGCGTCAATTCCCGCAGCCCGAAACCGCCACCCGCCGGCGCATTCAGGCCGATCATCGTTTTAGCAAAGCAATCGCATCGCCGTAGCGAATCATCACTCGCCATCCAGAATAAGTCCGTTTCGATTTGCTGTTCTTGCAGTCGTTACACAAGAAAAACCGGCAGAGTTGACATGCGTCATCCGTCGGCTTCATAAGCGAATCCACCTGAGAATGCGCGAGAGATAATCGAGAACAAAGAACGTTCCCAATCGAGGCCTGGCGTGCATCGTCGAACTATCGGATCGTCGGTTCTGTTTGTGCTTTACGTCATGTGGAGCGGTGCGGCGCTTGCCGCCACCGAGGCGTCCGGCGCCATGCCCTCGGCCATGGACGAGCGCGTGCGCGCCTGCACCTCATGTCATGGCGTGCAGGGCCAGGGCCTGAACAACGATTACTTTCCGCGGATTGCCGGCAAACCGGCCGACTACCTGTTCAATCAGTTGACCGCGTTCCGCGACGGCGGCCGCACCTATCCGCCGATGGGTTACCTCCTCGCCTTCCTGCCCGACGACTATCTGCGCAAGATCAGCCAGTATTTCGCCGATCTGCAACCGCCCTACCCCAACGCCGATCAAAGCAACGTCGCACCCGCCGTGCTCGCCGCCGGACAGCGCCTCGTCACACAGGGCGACCCGGCCCGCAAGATACCGGCGTGCATCGCGTGCCACGGTGCGCGGATGACCGGCACGCAGCCGGGCATTCCCGGCCTGCTCGGTCTGCACGCGAGTTATATCGCCGGGCAGATGGGCACCTGGCGCTCGGGCACGCGGCACGCGCTCGCGCCGGACTGCATGCACTCGATCGCGGTCAAGCTGACCGACAAGGACATCACCGCGGTATCGAGCTGGCTCGCGCGCCAACCACGTCCGGCCGATCCGCGGCCCGCGCCGGCGTCCACGGAGCGGCTGCCTCTCGCCTGCGGGAGCCAACCGCAATGAAGCCGACACTTCGCACTTTGGGCTACTTCCGCGCAGTGCGCGCCGCTTTGATCCTCACGATGAAGCGCCTTCGCGTGCCGGCGTCGCTCGTATCCAGTCTGTTGATTGGCGGCCTGATCGTGGCCGGCAGCGCCGCGCTTCTGCACGCATCGCCCACGCCGCTGCTGATCGCCGAAGCACGCGCCGCTGAAACCAGCACGGCGTCCGCGCCGGGCGCCGACACGCGCCCCGACATCGTCAAACGCGGCGAGTATCTGGCGCGCGCCGGCGACTGCGTTGCTTGTCACACGGCGCCGCGCGGCAAACTGTTCGCCGGCGGTCTCGCGATGGAAACGCCGTTCGGCACGCTGTATTCGCCGAACATCACACCGGACGCCCAGTACGGCATCGGCACCTGGAGTCAGGAGGCGTTCTTCAACATGATGCGCACCGGCCGCACGCCGGACGGCACACTGATCTACCCTGCGATGCCGATCGCGCAATACACGAAGGTCACGCGCGAAGACTCGGATGCGATCTTCGCCTATCTGAAGACGGTCGCACCGGTACGTGAGCCGAATCACAAACACACGCTGCGCTTCCCGTTCAACCAGCGCAAGCTGCTGTACGGCTGGCGCACGCTGTATTTCCGCGAGGGCGAGTTCCAACCCGATCCGACCAAATCGGTCGAATGGAACCGCGGCGCATATCTGGTCGAAGGGCTCGGGCACTGCACCATGTGCCACACCAAGATCAACATGCTCGGCGGCTCGTCGCAGAGCGAGCAGTTCGCGGGCGGCCTGATTCCGGTGCAGAACTGGTACGCGCCGTCGCTGACCTCGGACAAGGACGGCGGCCTCGGCGACTGGAGCATCAAGGACATCGTCGATCTGCTGCAAGCGGGCATTTCCGATCGCGGCGCCGTGTACGGTCCGATGGCCGAGGTCACGTATCACAGCCTCCAGTACATGACGGAAGAAGACGTCAAGGCAATGGCCGTCTATCTGAAGACCTTGCCGGACAAGAGCGGCCGCAAGTCCGGGCCGTCTGCGCCGACCAACACCAACGTGTTCGCGCTCGGCGAAAAAATCTACGCCGACAAGTGCGCGCTCTGCCACGGCGCGAAGGGCGAAGGAAAGTTGCAGCATTACCCGCCGCTCGCGGGCAACCAGTCGATCGAAATGGACTCCGCGGTCAACCCGATCCGCATCGTGCTCAACGGCGGATTTCCGCCGGGCACCATGCGCAATCCGGAACCGTACGGCATGCCGCCTTTCGGCCAGGAACTGAACGACACCGACGCCGCTGCCGTGGTCACCTATATCCGCACTGCGTGGGGTAATCACGGCCAGCCCGTGACATCCCGCGAGGTCAACGAGTTGCGCAAGGCGCCGCTGCACTGAAGCGCCGCACTGGAGAACTTCTAGATGGAAGCGAACGATACCCGCAGCGCGACCCCGCCTACGGATGACGAAGTGGAACGCGTCGTCGCGGCCGGCCCGCATGGCGCGATCGCCGTGGCCGGTGTCGCCACGCTGATCGTGATGGCGATCTGGTTCGGCTTCTACTTCGTCGTGTTTCTGCCGCGCGGCGTCGTTCACTGATCATGTCGACCGATTCCAATCATCAACCGGGCGGCGGCCACGCGGTCGCGCTACGCGCCGAGCGACGCTGGGCCATCTTCGCCGTCGCGCTGATCGTGCTGATGCTGGCGGTCATCGTCTTCTCCGGGCTGCATTGGGCGATGATGCCGCCCTCGCGCGTCGAGACAATCGATCCGTCGCGCCTGCAACTGTCCGGCGAATTCGTCGAAGACAATCTCGGCAGCGCGGTCGAACCGGACGGCTCGGTGGTGGTGCGCTTCATCGCGCAGCAGTACTCGTTCACGCCGCAATGTCTGCTGGTGCCCGCCGACACGCCGATCACGATCCGCACCACCAGCGCCGATGTCGTGCACGGCCTGCTCGTCACCGACACCAACATCAACACGATGGTCGTGCCCGGCTATGTCGCCACGCTCAATACGCGTTTCGACGCGCCCGCCGATCACACCATGCCGTGCCACGAGTTCTGCGGCTTCGGCCACCAGACCATGTGGGCGCACGTGAAAGTCATCGACAAAGCCACCTTCTTCGAGCAAGCCCGACAATCACGGAGGCTGAGCTGTGTTTCACGCTAAGCGACTCGTTCTCGCGCATTTCTGGCTCGCCTTCATTGCGTTTCTGATCGCGCTGCTGCTCGGCGCCTGGCAGATGCTGGTGCGCAGCCCGCTCGTGCCATGGGTCGGCGACCCCGAGCTCTACTATCGTTCGGTGACCGCGCACGGCTCGGTGATGGCGTACGTACTGCCCACGCTGGTGTCGATGGGCTTCGGCTACGCGATCGTCGAACTCGCGCTCGCGCAGCGTCTCGTCGGTCTCAAATGGGCATGGGCTGCGTTCATCATGCTGGCGGTCGGCGCGGTGATGGCGATGGTGCCGGTGGCGCTCGGCCAGGCGTCGGTGCTCTATACCTTCTATCCGCCGATGATCGGTAGTCCGTTCTATTACCTCGGCGTGGTGCTGGTGGTGGTCGGCTCGTGGATCTGGGTCGCGCTGATGCACGTGAACCTGCGCATCTGGAAGCGCGCCAATCCCGGCAAGCCGGTTCCGCTCGCGATGTTCGCCAACGTGGCGGGCGCGTATCTGTGGGCATGGACCGCCGTCGGCGCGGCGCTGGAGATCCTGTTCCAGATCCTGCCAGTCGCGTTCGGCCTCACCAACACGATCGACGCCGGCCTCTCGCGCATCCTGTTCTCGTGGACGCTGCACGCGATCGTCTATTTCTGGCTGATTCCCGCTTATATCGCCTACTACACGCTGGTACCGCGCGCGATCGGCGGACGGCTCTATAGCGATTCGATGGCGCGCGTGTCGTTCATCCTGTTCCTCGTCTTCGCGATGCCGATCGGCATCCACCATCTGTTCGCCGATCCGCAGGTCGGCTCCGGCTTCAAGTTCCTGCATGCGGTGTTCACCGGCATGGTGTCGGTGCCGACGCTGCTGACGGTGTTCACGATTTGCGCGTCGGTCGAAATCGCCGGCAGATTGCGCGGCGGCAAGGGCGCGTTCGGCTGGCTCACCGCCCTGCCCTGGCAGAACCCGATGATGCTCGTGATCGCGTTTTCGTTCGTAATGCTCGGTCTCGGCGGCGCGGGTGGATTGATCAACATGAGTTACCAGTTGAACTCCACCGTGCACAACACCCAGTGGGTAACGGGGCACTTCCATCTGATCTTCGGTGGCGCGATCGTCATCATGTACTTCGCGATCGCCTATGAACTGTGGCCGCAACTGACTGGCCGCGCGATCGCATCGGTGAAGCTGGTGCGCTGGCAACTGTGGCTATGGTTCATCGGCATGATGGTGGTGACGCTGCCGTGGCACTACGTCGGCCTGCTCGGTGCGCCGCGCCGCATGGCCTATTACGATTACAACGCTCTCGGCTTGCAGTCGCAGGCGTTCTGGGTCGGCATGTCGGCGGTCGGCGGATTGATCCTCGTGGTGTCCGGCGTGCTGTTCATCTACATCCTGGCGAAGTCGCAATTCGGTCCGGTGGTTGAGCAACAAAGCTTCCGCTTTGCGAGCGCGGCGCAGCCGGTGGTGCGCGTGCCGGCCGCGCTCAATAGCTTCGGGTTATGGGTGGCGCTGATGATCGGACTCACAGTCGTCAACTACAGTGTGCCGATCGTACAGTTGCTCAGATTGCCGCAGACGTCCGTGCCGGCAGTCGTCGTCGGAGCGCAGCGATGAATCAGGAACGCGTCTTCAGCTTGCGCAACCCTTGGTTCACGGTGAGCGTGGGCGGCATCATTGCGATTGCCGTCGTATCGATACTGATCGGCTTCATCTGGCTGCCTTCGGCGAACAGCGCGTTCGCCGGACGCGGCTTGTGGGCGACGATCTGCAGCGCTGCCGGTGCGCCGTCGAGCTGGTACGGCGGCGCCAATCTCACTGGTCCGGCGCCTAGCGACGTGGTGGTCTTGCCGCCGTTACGGCGCGCGCGAGCCGACGCGAATTCGATTGGCCGCGGCGCGACGATCGCGACGCAAAATTGCTCGATGTGTCACGGCGTACTCGGCACGGTGCAGGTGACGGCGCCCGCGTTGGCCGGGCAATATGCCGACGTGATCTATAAAGAGTTGCGCGACTACCAGAACGGTGTGCGTCAGAACGCGATCATGCAACCGATCATCGCCGCGCGCAGCGATCAGGATCTGCACGATCTGGCGGCTTACTACGCGTCGCTGCCGAGAGCGCCCGCGGCGGAGACGCTGCCCACAGGCGTGGGACCGGATGCGAATGCGGTGAAGCTTGCCATGCAGGGCGATCCGCAGCGCAATATCGCGCCTTGCGCCGCCTGTCACGGGCAACTCGATCGCAAGGGCGCGGCGCCGTGGCTGGGCGGACAGTCGTCGATTTATCTCGCGGCGCAGATGCGCGCCTTTGCTTCCGGCGCGCGGCATAACGACATCAATGAGCAGATGCGCAACGTGGCGCGGCAAATGACGCCGGCCGAGATCGACAGCGTCGCCAAATACTATGCGGCCATGCAGTAGCGGCCGCTTTGTCAGCGCGGCGCCGTTTGTCCCGAAGAGTCAGCACGCCACCGTGCGAAACATCCGCCGATATCAAGCCGTTGCAAACCCGTTGGCATCGGCCGTCTTCGGTGCGGCAATCGAACCGCTACGCCGCCCGGCAAACGAAGACGAAGACGCCGCACCGCTCCCAGTCTGGAACACCGACACCGCGGACGTCAGCCGCCGCGCCTGCTCTTCCAGCGAACTCGCGGCCGCCGCGGCCTGCTCCACCAGCGCGGCGTTTTGCTGCGTCACCTCGTCCATCTGCGCGACCGCGAGATTGACCTGATCGATGCCCGTACTCTGCTCGAGCGCGGCCGCCGCGATTTCACCCATGATCGAACTCACACGCGCAATCGCGTCCACGATCTCGGTCATTGTCGAGCCCGAGCGTTGAACCAGTTGCGAGCCAGCCTGCACCCGCGCGGTCGACTCGTCGATCAAGCCCTTGATCTCCTTGGCCGCTGCCGCGCTGCGTTGCGCGAGCGAGCGCACTTCGCTCGCCACCACTGCGAAACCGCGGCCCTGCTCACCGGCGCGCGCGGCTTCGACTGCCGCGTTCAGCGCCAGAATATTGGTCTGAAACGCGATGCCTTCGATCACGCCGACAATGTCGGCAATCCGCCGCGAGTCGTCGACGATGCCATGCATCGTGCCCACCACCTGCTCCGTCAGATCGCCGCCTTGTGCCGCAAGCGTGGATGCGCCCTGCGCGAGCGAGCTGGCCTGTTTCGCGTTGTCCGCCGTCTGCTTGACCGTCGAGGTGAGCTGTTCGATGCTCGCCGCCGTTTCTTCGAGCGACGCGGCCTGTTCCTCGGTACGTTGCGACAGATCGGTGTTGCCCGCGGCAATCTCGCTCACGCCGGTGTCGATGGATTCCGTGCCTTGACGCACGGAGTTCACCGTCGTGATCAGCGATTCCTGCATCTTGCGCAACGCGGCCGCGAGACGGCCCATTTCGTTGTTGCTGGCCACGACGATCTGGCCGGTCAGGTCGCCGTTGGCGATGCGCTGAAACTGCGCGATGGTGGCGTCGACCGGACGGACGATCGCGCGCACCAGCACCGCGCGGCCGAT
This sequence comes from Paraburkholderia sp. RL17-373-BIF-A, assembly GCF_046030175.1. Lineage (NCBI taxonomy): Bacteria > Pseudomonadati > Pseudomonadota > Betaproteobacteria > Burkholderiales > Burkholderiaceae > Paraburkholderia > Paraburkholderia sp. RL17-373-BIF-A. Next base: position 166,909 of record NZ_JARESO010000008.1, on the reverse strand, counting down.
CCACGCTCCCAGCAGCGACGCGACGATGCCGATCGCCACCGCGATGCAGATCGCATAGAACAGATCTTGCGCGTCCTGATAGCGTTGCGCGCCGTGATCGAGCTGCAACTGTTCGAGCGCGAGCATCGCCTTTTCGTACGCGCTGTAGAGCGACGGCAGCTTGTGCGCCTGCAATTGCTGGAACGTCGTCTTGTCGGCGGACTTGAGCGCGGCGAGAGCCGGATCGACGCCTTCGTGCAGGAAGGTGTCGCGCTTGTCCTGCATGTCCTTGATGAGGCGCTGTTCGTCGGCGTCCGCGCTCGCGCGGCTCACATAGTGGGCAAGACGGTCATTGGAAGCTTTCTGGTACTGATCAAAACGCTTGAGCACGGCATTCGCGCCGTCCTGGTCGTTCAGATCGACGAGCGATGCGTACGTCGCCAGCGCGAGGCGCAGGCGCAGCAACTGTCCGGCGCTGCCTTCGAGGTCGGCGACAGCCGGCGTATCGACGGTGTACATCTGTTGCAGCGAAGCGTTGCTCGATCGCAGCGACAGCAAGCCGGCGGCGGCGCCGAACAGCAGCACGACGCCGAAGAACAGGATCATCAGGGTAAGGCAGGTGCGAATCGACAGATTTTTCAACATCGGGCTTGTCTCCGTTGGGCTGCCTGACCGAATGTTCAGTGAAAGCCTCGGCCACGCGTGCTGCGCCCAAGCCCGTTCGGCCAGGTCCGCAACTCTTGTATAAATTTAAGCGAACGCCACATATAAGGACTACGGCTTAATAACGAAAAACTTTATGGTTGATGGCGCATGTGCTTGCGATACATCAACATACGAGCGCATATGAAGGGTGATTCATGCCGGGCGTTGCGGGACTACCCGGGTTCTCGGCGGGCGGCGGTTGATGGAAAGTGTCGAGGATGTGTCTACGGAGCATTGCGATGTCGGAAGTGAGCTCGGCTCTGCTGGTTTTCGCTCTATTGCTCGCCGCGACCGGAGCCGGCGTGTGCGTGCGCCCGCTGCTGCCCGAAGAGCACAAGGCGCATGAGACGGTGCAGTTAATCCAACTGGTGATCGGCATGCTGGTGACGTTCGCCGCGCTGGTACTCGGCTTGATGACGGCGTCCGCGAAATCCAGCTTCGACACCGCCTCGAATGATTTGCGCACCTACGCGGCCGATCTGATCGAATTCGACACGACGCTGCGCGAATACGGCACGGAAACCGAGCCGGCCCGGCAGTTGTTGCACCGGTACACCGCGGCGGCGATCGCATCGACGTGGCCTGGCGAAACACCGCCCACCGGCGACTATCCGAAAGACATCGGATCGCAGGACAACTCGCAGAAACTGGAGAGTGTGCGGCTCGGCGACATGCTGACCGCCGTGGGCCGAGAGTTGCGGACGCTGCGGGCGCGCGACCCGTTACAACAGCGCGCGCTCGACGATGGGTTGAAGCAATACCGCCGCGTCGTGGATGCGCGGTGGAAGCTCATCGAGGAAGCGCACAGTTCCATTTCCCGACCTTTCCTCACGACATTGACGTTCTGGCTGGGCGTAATCTTTCTAAGTTTCGGCTTGATCGCGCCGCGCAACGCGCTGGCGCTGGTCACGATTTCGCTGGGCGCGGTGTCGATTGCTTCGGCAATCTATGTGATCGTCGATCTGGATACGCCGTTTACGGGCCCGATTGTCATCTCCAGTGCGCCTATGCGGGATGCTCTGGACCATTTGAGACGGTGAGCACCGCACAGCATCACCGGATGCGCGCGTCGAACTCCGCAATCCGCTTCGCCCGCTCGATGACCGGCCGGTCGACCAGTTTGCCATCCACCGCGAACGCCCCTTCCGGATGCTCGCGAGAAGCCGCCAAGACGCGCGCCGCCCAGCGGCGTTCGTCCTCGCTGGGTGCGAAGCCGCTGTTGACCGGTTCCACCTGTCTCGGATGAATGCACAGCTTGCCGCCAAACCCGAAGCGCCGCGCAGTGGCCACATGCCCGGTCAGGCGCGCGAGAATGTCGAGTTCCAGCGTCACCCCGTCGATCGGCGCGGGCAGGCCCGCATAGCGCGATTCGATCACCATCTGCGAGCGCACGTAGTCCAGTTCGACGCCGAGTCCTTCGATGCCGGCATCGCCGCAAAAATCCACCGTGCCGAAGGCAAGCCGCATGACCGACGGCGCGCCGGCAATCTCCCGCATCGCCACCACGCCCGCCACGGTTTCGATGAGCGCCACGATTCGGATCCGCGACGGCAGCCGCGCGGCGACATCGGCGAGTTGCTGCGCGCTGTCCGACTTCGGCAGCATCATCGCGGAAACGCCGGACGCGCGCACCATGTCGACGTCGTCGACATGCCACAGCGTGCCCACCGCATTCACGCGGACCATCAGCCGCGCAGGGTCCGCGGTCGACAGCCAGCGTTGCAGGCCCTCGCGCGCGGCTTGCTTGGCCGCCGGCGCGACCGCGTCTTCGAGATCGATCACCACCGCGTCGGCGCCGCTGTCGAGCGCCTTCGTGAAGCGCTCGGGGCGGTCGCCCGGCACGAACAGATAACTGCGTGCGTCCATCCTGTTCTCCTGAACGGCACGCTTCGCGATGATGCTAGTTCGCGTGCCAGTCGCGTTGAAACGTTTCGGAATAGCTGTAGCGATCCGCCGGATGCACGCTGATGGTCAGCTCGACCACCTGCGCGCGCCGGTTCAGATAGCGGCGGCACAACCACAGCGCGGGCGAGCGCGGCTTCGCGTTCAAACGCTGCGCCAGCTTCGCCGGCAACGCGACCGCGCGGATTTCCTGCTGCACTTCGGCGATCTGCTCACCGAACTGCTTTTCGATCATCGTGTAGATCGGCACGTGCGTCCGGCCACTCAGGCCCGTCAATGAGCGAAACGCGGGGTGGATATACACCTCGGTGTGGCAGATCGGTTCGACACTCTCCGGCGACAGGCGAATGCCCTCGGCCAGCAGCCAGGTTTCGCCCGGCTTTGCGCCGAGCCGCTCGATCAGATCCGGGTCGTCGATCTCGACAGTCTGCGTCGACGCGATCTCCAATTCCGTGTCGGTCGTATAACGGTGCAGATCGCTCAGGCGCTCCATCACCTGACGGTACGCGGTCTCGCTTTGCGTGGCTTTCACGCGGGTGCCGATGCCGGGCCGCCGGTCCACCAGACCACGCTGCTCGAGTTGCTTGATCGCCTGCCGCACCGTGAAGCGGCTCGCGCCGAACTGCTCGCACAGCTCGAACTCGGTCGGCAGCAACGTGCCGATGGGAAACTGCCCGCCCTGAATCTCGTTCAGGAGCGTCTGTGCCAGTTGCATGTAGCGCGGCTGTTGCCCGAGGACTGTCGTGGCCATCTGGATGTGCAAAAAAGTGAAAGGGCGGACGGTTGCCCGCCCGGCCTTATTGCACCACACCCGCCTCCCTCAGCAAAGCGATCCTTTCCGCGCCGTAGCCCAGTTCGTCGAGCAAACGCTGCGTGTCCTGCCCGAGATCCGGCGCGGCGCGCGTCGGCAGGGGCTCGTCGATCCGCACCGGCGCGGCCACGCCGCGTACCTTGCCAAAGCGCGGGTGCTCGGCATCCACCACGCATTCGCGTTCGGCGACGAAGGGATTCTCCAGCGCCTCCTTGACGTTGAACACCGGCGCGGCCGGCACGCGGCCGCCGAAGCGTTCGAGCCATTGCGCCGTAGTGGCGGTCGAGAGTACTGCGTCGAGTTCGGTCTGCACCAGCTCGCGATTCGCGAGGCGCGCCTGGAAGTTGCAAAAGCGCGGATCGGTTACCCACGATGGTTTGTCGATCACTTCGGCGAGCACGCCCCAGAACTTCTCTTTGTTGCACATCAGGAAGATCCAGCCGTCCTGCGTCTTGTACAACTGACTCGGCGTGAGCGACGGATGCGACGAGCGGTTCTCGCGCCCCGTCACCACGCCGCCGTTCAGATACCACGTCGCGACATAGGCGAGGTTATGCAGCGCGACGTCGAAGAGACTCACGTCGATATCGCGTCCTTTGCCCGAGGTCTTCGCATCCACGAGACCGGCGAGGAGCGCCATCGCCGCGGTCGTGCCGGTCATCAAGTCGATGATCGACAAGCCGAAGCGCGCCGGCGGGCTATCAGGCTCGCCCGTGACCGACAGATAGCCGGCCTCGGCTTGCATCAGATAGTCGTAGCCCGGCCATGCCGCGCGGCTGCCGCTGCGTCCGTACGCGGACAGATGCCCGCACACGATCTTCGGATTCGCCTCGCAAAGCTGCGCGTAAGTGAGCCCGAGTTTCGCTGGCAGATCGCCGCGCAGATTGTTGAACACGGCGTCGCTCTTCGCGACGAGGTCCAGCAGCACCGCGCGCGCTTCGGGCTTCTTCAGGTCGAGCGTCATACTGCACTTGTTGCGATTGAAGGCTTCGAAGAAGTGACTGTCGCCTTCGCCGAAGAAATATGGGCCGACCGCGCGGCCGACGTCGCCGCCATTGCTCGGATGCTCGATCTTGATGATCTCCGCGCCGAGGTCCGCGAGATGCTGGGTGGCGAAAGGCCCGGCGCCATATTGTTCGATGGCGAGCACGCGCACACCGGAAAGGGGCAAACTCATACCGGACTCCTTTCGATCAACTGTTTGGCGATGATGATCCGTTGCATCTCGTTAGTGCCTTCGCCGATTGTGAGAAGCGGTGCGTCGCGATACAGGCGCTCGACGTTGTATTCCTTCGAATAGCCGTACGCACCGTGAATGCGCATGGCCTCAATGCTGTTTTCCAACGCGGCTTCGGTCGCGAAGTATTTCGCCATACCCGCTTCCATGTCGCAGCGCTCGCCGCGGTCGTACTTCTTCGCGGCGGCGTCGACCAGCAGGCGGCCCGCTTCGACGCGCGTCGCCATTTCGCCGAGCTTCAACTGGATCGCCTGGTGCTCGCAGATCGGCTTGCCGAAAGTTTTGCGCTGCTGCGAGTAGCTGACCGATTCATCGAGCGCGGCTTGGGCCACGCCGACACCGCGCGCCGCGACATTGATGCGGCCGAGTTCGAGCCCGCCGAGTATCTGCTGCAGGCCTTTTCCTTCCACGCCGCCAATCAATGCATCCGTCGATACGTGATAGTCGTTGAACGACAACTCGCAGGTATCGATGCCTTTGTAGCCGAGCTTTTCGAGTTGCCGGCTGACCTCGAACCCCGGCCCTTTCTGCACCAGCAACAAACTCATCCCACGATGACGCGGCTGCGCGGTCGTATCCGTCTTCACCAACAGCGCCAGCGTGTTACCGTGCTTGCTGTTGGTGATCCACGTCTTGTTGCCGTTCACGACGTACTCGTCGCCGACGCGTTTGGCGCTCGTGCGAATGGCCTGCAGATCGGTGCCACAATCGGGCTCGGTGAGACCGATGCCGCCGCGCCATTCGCCAGTGGCGAACTTCGGCAGATATTTGCTTTTCTGCTCGGGCGTGCCGTTGCGTTGCACCAGCATCGCGAGAATCAGATGCGAATTGATGATGCCGCTCACCGACATCCACACCCGCGAGATGCGCGCGATGATCTGCGCGTAGGTCCGGGTCGACAGACCCAACCCGCCATACTCGGGATCGATGATGCAGCCGAATAGGCCCATCTCCTTCATCTTCTCGACGATCTCCGCCGGGTAGATATCGTCGTGATCGAACTTGTGGACGTAAGGACGCACCTCGGTTTCGAGAAAGCGGTCCAGCATGTCGAGAATCAGTTGATCGTTTTCCAGCGTGTCGAGTTCGGTTGCGGTCATGATGACGTCCTTAGGATGCGGTGTGTCCGGCAAGCGTGTCCGCGAACGCGCGGGCCGGCCGTTCGTCGAGTTGCAATACGGCTTGGGCAATCTGTTCGGCGGTGCTGCGCGAGACGCTGCGCTGCGCGTTCGCGTAGAACTTGGCGACGATGTCGTCGTTGCTGACGGGCCGATCCGCGCAACCGCGATTGATCGCCTCGCGATGCGCGACGCGCGAGCCGTCGCTGCGTTCCACCACGACCTCGCCGGTGTAGTGGCGCGGGAATGTCGTGTCGGGGTCGATTTCGTAATCGACTTTTTTGGCGAGCGCCAAAACCGCCGGATCGGCAAGCGCGGCAGGTTCGAGTTCGTCGAGCGTGAAGCGGCCTTTGAGCAATGCGGTGGCGACGATGTACGGCACACTGAATTGCGCGTCGTAGGCAGTTACCGGTTTGCGCTTCGCGTCGACCGGTTCGCATACGATCTCGACCGTGCCGCGTGGTACTTTGGCGACCACATGTCGGATCGAATCGAGCTTTTCTGCCGAGAAGCGATGCTCGCGATGCAGCGCGATCGCCGCGTCGGCGACTGCATGCGTGAAGTGACACGCCGGCAGCGGTTTGATTGCGACTTCGTCGATCTGCCACGTACTGCCGAGGCCTTCTGTGGCGAGTTCACGATCAGCCACGTCGAGCGGCTTGCCGAGGTGGCTAGCGTATAAACCGAAGCGCCCTTCGTAGGCCAAACGCGGCCCGGTGAACCCGTGCTTCGCGAGCGTCGCGGCGGTGATGCCCGAGGCCGCCGCGAAACCGGGATGGGCGCGCTTGGTCCACGCGCCGTCTTCGAGGAATTCGAGGCTGCCGGCCGCCATCGACAGAACGATGCCTTGTGCGTGCGCTATGCGGGCTTCGTCGAGTTGCAGCAAACGCGACGCGGCAACCGCGCAACCGAACGCGCCGACTAGACCCGTCGGATGAAACCCGGCGTCGTGGAATCCGCCCTTGGCCGCCGATGCCACGCGCGTCGACACTTCCATTGCGACGATGTACGCAGCCAGCAAGTCCGCGCCGCTCAGCCCGTCACGGTCGGCGAGCGCGAGCACGCACGGCAATGCGCTGGTGGTCGAGTGAATGACGCCGCGTGAATGCGTGTCGTCGAAGTCGAGTCCGTGAATCAGCACGCCGTTCATCATCGCCGAGTCGCGCAAGGCGAGCCGCCGGCCGTAACCGATCACCGGCGAGGCACCGCTGCCGAGCTCGGAGAAAGCAGCGAGCGAGACATCCGCATACGGATAACCACGCGACGCGAACGCAATGCCGACAGCGTCGAGAATCAGATGCTTGGCGCGCGTCTGCACGGCGCGCGGCACGTCGCGCAATTGCAGGCCCAAGCCGAAGCGCGCGTACTGATCGGACAGCGTGACGGAGGATTCGAGTGAAGTCATGGGTTTTTAACCTTGCTGGGTAGCGGGTAGCGAATCAGAGTTGGTGTCGAGGCTCGGCGAGATCCGCTCGAGCGCATGCTGATTGGTTTCCACACGCAGCAGCAGAATGCCGAACACCAGCAATGCGAGGACGCCGCTCACCATGGCCAGCACGCCGGACACGCCGAACGAGTTGTAGAGCAGCACCGCGAGATACGGCGTGGTCATCGAGGCAGCACGGCCACATACACCTGCCGTGCCGGTGCCGCGCAGACGTAGTTCAGTCGGAAAGAGTTCGGGGATGTAGGCAAACAGACCGAGCGTGGTGACCGTGTAAATGCACGTGATCAACACGAAGCCGACGCTGCTGATCGCCCAGCCCGCATGCATGTTCGGATAGATGAAGCCGACCACGATCGTGGCGATCGCGAAAATCACGAGACCACGCGCCCGGCCGATGCGGTCCGCGCAGAAGAAGCCGACCAGTGCGCCGCCCGGCGCGCCGAACGCCATCAGCGTCGTGAAGCCGAGCGATTGCACGATGGTGAGACCTTCCTTGACGAAGAAGGTCGGCAGCCACGCAACAAAGCCGTACACCGAAATATTCACGGCGACCGCCGTGAGAATGGCGACCAGCGTGCGGCCGAGCATGGCCTGTGAAAACAGGGCGGAGAACGGCGCTTTCGGCACTTCGAGACTTTCGGTGCGTTCGACCGGCGGCAACGGACCTTTCTGACGCTGGACCTCGTGCTCGATGGCGGCGACAGTGGCCTCGGCTTCTTCGCTGCGTCCGACCGATTCGAGCCAGCGTGGCGACTCCGGCATCCGGTGCCGCAGCACCCACACGATGATCGCGCCGACGCCGGCAATCGCGAACATATAGCGCCAGCCCAGATGCGGAATCACGACGTAGCCCACCGCCGTCGAGACCAGCAAACCGGAATTGATGATGAGCGCGAGCAGAGCGGTCCAGCGTCCGCGCGATGCGGGCGGGATGAACTCGCACAGGGTGCCCGCCGCGACCACCAGTTCGGCGCCGAGGCCGACGCCCATGATCAGCCGCAGCACGATCAGCCACATCATGTTCGGCACGAAGCACGCGGCAATCGACGCGAGGCCGAAGATCAGCAGGTTGGTCTGGTACGACGAGCGGCGGCCGAAGCGGTCGCCGAGATAGCCGGCAAACCCCGCGCCGATCAGCATGCCGAGAAACGTCACCGAGATGAATAGCGCGTTCAGCTTCAGATCCGAGAAGCCCGCTTTCACCATCGCGCCGAGCGCGCCGGCGGCGAGATAGATGTCGAAGGCGTCGAGAAAGGCGCCCGCGCTGATGAGCCCGAGAACCTTCCAGTGAAAGGACGCGATGGGCAGGCGATCGAGTCGCGCGCCCGAGTTGACGATACCGATAGCCACCTTTGTCTCCTTGGTGTGCATGCGGCCGCGCTAACGCTCGCCGCATCGTGACGCCTGTTCGGGCGTCGCCGGAATCCGCGCGCTGGCTGCTCTTGCCGGCAGGTGGGCGCTGTTTTGCTGCTTGTCGTTCTCAGACTGTGCGGGCGTTCGCCCCGGACATGCGGCGGTTTGCGCCGGACAACGCGTCAATCAATCGCCGACGCCGTGCCCGCGTGCCGGCACCAGCGCGCTGCGCACGAAATCCATGATCGGCGTGCCGTCCTGCTTGAACGCGCGGGTTTGCACGGTGACGATGCCCTGCCCCGGACGCGACTTCGACTCACGCTTTTCCAGCACTTCGGATTCCGCATAGATCGTATCGCCGCAAAACACCGGGCCGGTCAGACGAATCTCTTTCCAGCCGAGATTGGCGATGGCCTTGCCGCTGACGTCGTTCACCGAAAGACCCAGCACCACGGCCACCGTCAGACCGCTATTGACGAGCAGGCGGCCGAACTCGCTTTTGGCCGCGTAGGCGGCGTCGCAGTGCATCGGATGGAAATTCATCGTCAGCAGCGAGAAGTGGATGTTGTCGGCTTCGGTAATAGTGCGCCCTGGCCGGTGTTCGTAGATATCGCCCACCTGAAAATCTTCGAGGTAGCGGCCGTAGCTGGCGCGAATGCGCGTTTTGACTGCGACGTCGGACTCCATGCCTGTCTCCTGTCGACCAGAGTTGGCGCTTTCGCGCCTTACTCTGGTCCCATGCAACTTGGTTGCGGTTTCCGAGTGACTTATCGGTCTTTGTTACTTTGTCCGTACAAAGTGTGATTCGAGTATTGTCGGCGGACGGGTGAATGTCAAGGCGACATTCCTGGAAAGGCCGATGATTGGCGGCAAATGCGCCGCTGAGGCACGCCAGGACTCATGACCAGGTTTATCCCTGGCCCGTGGTCATGGGTGGGGCGCGACGTGTTGTCGGCTGAACTGTCTTATGGATGCGCCAATAAAAAACCCCGCTGGTTGAGCGGGGTTTTTTTGCATCGATTCGGTGCGAGTGCGGATGATTTAGAACGGAATATCGTCATCCATCTCATCGAACCCGCCGCCGGCCGGCGCGCTCGGACGGCTTGCACCACCACCGCCACCACCGCTGCCACCACGCGCACCACCGCCCGACACCGCGCGGCCGCCACCACCGCCACCGCCGCTGCGCTCCGACGGTTCGCCACGGCTGTAGCCGCCTTCGTCGCCACCGCCACCCATCGAACCGCCACGGCCACCCAGCATCTGCATCTGCTCGGCGACGATTTCCGTCGAGTAACGGTCGGTGCCGTCTTGCGCCTGCCACTTACGGGTGCGGATGCGCCCTTCCAGGTAGACCGACGAGCCCTTCTTCAGATATTCGGACACGATTTCCGCGAGGCGGCCGAAGAACGACACGCGGTGCCATTCGGTCGCTTCCTTCATTTCGCCGGACGCCTTGTCCTTGTACCGATCCGTCGTTGCAAGGCGGATGTTCGCCACTGCGTCGCCGCTCGGAAGATAACGGACTTCCGGGTCGGCTCCGAGATTGCCGACGAGAATGACCTTGTTCACGGATGCCATGAGTTTCTCCTGTTGATTCCGTTACGGGCGGCGCGGCAATACACGTTTTCGCGTTTCAGGGCCGGCAGGCCCGAGACCGGAACTGCGCCTCTGCCCGCCGCCGGGTGAGTTCTGGGTGTGTTCGGGATGCGCCGTATTACGCTTTGCGCGGCGGCTGTTTCATCTGTGCGGCGATTATAAGCCAGCACAAGACGAGCCCCGAACACGTAAAAAAGACAGCGCTCTGACCATCCACTTTCAGCAGCCAACCGCCGACCACTCCGCCCAGCGCAAGACCGATCGATTGCGTGGTGTTGTACACGCCGGCGGCCGCGCCCTTGCGGGTGCCGGGCGCCAGTTTCGACACCAGCGAAGGCTGCGAGGCCTCAAGAATATTGAAGCCCAAAAAGTACACAAAAAGAATCGCCGCCACACTCAGAATCGTATGCGGAGCGACGCCCAATAACAACTGTCCGATCAGGATAAGACCAATCGCGGACAGCAGCACGATCTTCATTTTGCCGCGCTTTTCGGCGGCGATGATCGCGGGCACCATCATCACGAACGAGAGGCCCATGACCGGCAAATACACTTTCCAGTGCGACGCGACCGGCAGGCCGCCGGCTTCGAGAATGCGCGGCACGACGAGGAACAACGCGGTTTGCGTGGCATGCAGCACCAGCACGCCGAAGTTAAGACGCAGCAGTTCGACGTTGTGCAGCACTTCGGCGAACGGCGCGCGCACGTGCACCGGCTTCGGCGCATCGGGCACGATCCACAGCACCACGCCGATCGCCAGAATCGAGAAGATGCCGACGAGCGTAAACAGCCCGCTCATGCCGACCCAGTGGAACACGATAGGCGCACCGACAATCGCCACCGCGAACGACACGCCGATGCTGCCGCCCACCATCGCCATCGCCTTGGTGCGATGTTCCTCGGCAGTCAGGTCGGCGATAAACGCGATCACCGCCGACGACACCGCGCCCATGCCCTGAATCACCCGCCCGACGATGATCCACGTCATGTCGTGCGCGCCCGCCGCCACGAAGCTGCCGAGCGCGAAAATCAGCAGACCGGTCGCAATGACCGGTTTGCGTCCGACCTTGTCGGAGACCCAGCCATAAAAGATGTACAGCATGGATTGCGTCACGCCGTACGCTCCGAGCGCGATCCCCACCAGCAGCACGTTATCGCCGCCGGGGATGGTCTTCGCGTAGATCGAGAACACCGGCATGATCATGAAGAGACCGAGCATGCGCAGCGCGAAGATCGCGGCAAGCGACACGGTCGCGCGCAGTTCAGGCGCGCTCATGCGTGAGGAGGTGGCAGACGGATTGGACATCGGGAGCGTTCGTTGATTGAGCTGGGCGGCACACCGCGGGCGGACACAGCAGCGGAGCGGCCACGACCGCGCGGCTTACCGCAAGACGGCGGGCTCGCAGCGGCGCGGCGTTCGAGCCGACGGCCTTACTGCATGCCCGCTGGCGCCTCGCGGTGCCTTGCGGTTGCCTTGTACTCGCGGAAAACGGCCCCAGTTAGACCTCTTCCCCGCAGCGCTGGACCGCTGCCTTACAGCTCGCCTCAACGCCTCTTCAGGCTGTCAGGAAGCCGTAACGGCGGTCTTGAAAAGTCGTTATAGTAGCAGGTTTAGCCTCTTCCTCTTTCCGCCAGTTCATGGAATAAATCCGTGGAACAAATCCGTATTCGTGGGGCTCGCACCCACAACCTGAAGAACGTCAATCTCGACCTACCCCGTCACAAGCTCGTCGTCATCACGGGCCTTTCAGGCTCGGGCAAATCGTCGCTGGCGTTCGACACGCTCTATGCGGAAGGACAACGGCGCTACGTCGAAAGTCTCTCCGCCTACGCACGCCAGTTCCTGCAATTGATGGAAAAGCCGGACGTCGATCTGATTGAAGGCCTGTCGCCGGCAATCTCGATCGAACAGAAAGCGACCTCGCACAATCCGCGCTCCACGGTTGGCACCGTCACCGAGATTCACGACTACCTGCGACTCTTGTTCGCGCGGGTCGGCACGCCTTACTGTCCGGATCACGAAATTCCGCTGGAAGCGCAAAGCGTCTCGCAGATGGTCGACGCGGCGCTCGCGCTGCCGGAAGAAACCAAGCTGATGATCCTCGCGCCCGTCGTGGCGAACCGCAAAGGCGAACACGTCGAACTGTTCGAGGAAATGCAGGCGCAAGGCTTTATCCGTTTCCGCGTGCGCTCGGGCGGCGGCACCGCCAATGAAGGCGTGGCGAAGATTTATGAAGTCGACTCGCTGCCGAAACTGAAGAAGAACGACAAGCACACCATCGACGTGGTCGTGGACCGCCTGAAAGTGCGCCCCGACATGAAGCAGCGTCTCGCCGAATCGTTCGAAACGGCACTGCGTCTCGCCGACGGCCGCGCGATCGCGCTCGAAATGGACACGGACAAGGAGCATCTGTTCAGCTCGAAGTTCGCCTGCCCGATCTGCTCGTACTCGCTGCAGGAACTGGAGCCGCGTCTTTTCTCGTTCAACAATCCGATGGGCGCATGCCCGGAATGCGATGGCCTCGGCCAGATCACTTTCTTCGATCCGAAGCGGGTGGTCGCGCATCCTTCGCTGTCGCTCGCGGCGGGCGCGGTGAAGGGCTGGGACCGGCGCAACCAGTTCTACTTCCAGATGCTGCAGAGTCTCGCGGCGTTCTACGAGTTCGACATCGACACAGCGGTCGAAGATTTGCCGGAGAAAGTGCGCAAGATCCTGCTGTTCGGTTCGGGCAAGCAGGAGATCCCGTTCTCGTACATCAACGAACGTGGCCGCACTTCGGTGCGCGAGCATGTATTCGAAGGGATCATCCCGAATCTGGAGCGGCGTTACCGCGAGACCGATTCGGTCGCGGTGCGCGAAGAGCTGGCCAAGTATCAGAACAACCAGCCCTGCCCGGCCTGCGCCGGCACGCGGCTGCGCCGCGAAGCGCGCTTCGTGCGGATCGGCGCGGATGGCGACGCGCGCGGCATCTTCGAAATCAGCGGCTGGCCGCTGCGCGACGCGCTCGGCTATTTCCAGACCCTGCGCCTGGAAGGCTCGAAGCGCGAGATCGCCGACAAGGTGGTCAAGGAAATCGTCGCGCGGCTGATGTTCCTGAATAACGTCGGGCTTGATTACCTGTCGCTCGAACGCAGCGCGGAGACGCTGTCAGGCGGTGAGGCGCAGCGGATTCGCCTCGCGTCGCAGATCGGCTCGGGCCTGACCGGCGTGATGTACGTGCTGGACGAACCGTCCATCGGCCTGCATCAGCGCGATAACGACCGGCTAATCGCCACGCTCAAGCATCTGCGCGACCTCGGCAACTCGGTGATCGTCGTCGAACACGACGAAGACATGATCCGCATGGCCGACTACGTGGTCGACATGGGGCCGGGCGCGGGCGAACACGGCGGCATGGTGATCGCCGAGGGCACGCCCAAGCAGGTGCAGGCGAACGCGGCGTCGATGACCGGGCAGTACATGTCCGGCGCGCGCAACATCGAGTTCCCGGACGAACGCAAGGAGCCCGACGAAAAGCGCCTGCGTATCGTCGAGGCGTATGGCAACAATCTGCAGCATGTGTCGCTGGACTTGCCGGTCGGCTTGCTCACCTGCGTGACCGGCGTGTCCGGCTCGGGCAAGTCCACGCTCATCAACGACACGCTTTACCATGCGGTCGCGCATCACCTGTATGGCTCGGCTACGGAGCCGGCGCCGTACGAATCGATCGAGGGCCTCGAGCACTTCGACAAGGTCATCAACGTCGACCAGTCGCCGATCGGCCGCACGCCGCGCTCGAACCCGGCCACCTACACGGGGCTCTTCACGCCGATCCGCGAACTGTTCGCGGGCGTGCCCGCGGCCAAAGAGCGCGGCTACGAAGCCGGCCGCTTCTCGTTCAACGTGAAGGGCGGACGCTGCGAATCCTGCCAGGGCGACGGCGTACTGAAGGTCGAGATGCACTTCTTGCCGGACGTGTACGTGCCGTGTGACGTCTGTCACGGCAAGCGCTACAACCGCGAAACGCTTGACGTGCAGTACAAAGGCAAGAACATCAGCGAAGTGCTCGACATGACGGTGGAGAACGCCTACGAGTTCTTCAAGCCGGTGCCGGTCGTCGCGCGCAAGCTGAAAACCTTGCTGGACGTGGGTCTAGGCTATATCCGCCTGGGTCAGTCGGCCACCACGCTGTCGGGCGGCGAGGCACAGCGCGTCAAACTATCTTTGGAACTGAGCAAGCGTGACACGGGTCGCACGCTATACATACTTGACGAGCCGACCACCGGCCTACATTTTCATGACATCGCTTTGTTGCTCGAAGTGATTCATCGATTACGCGACCAGGGTAATACCGTCGTGATCATCGAGCATAATCTCGATGTAATTAAGACTGCGGACTGGGTCATCGACCTGGGTCCTGAGGGCGGGGCCGGCGGCGGGCAGATCATTGCCCAGGGCACGCCGGAGCAGGTGGCGAAGTCAAAGGCAAGTTTTACCGGTAAGTACCTGGCGCCTCTGCTGAAACGCGCGGCCAGTAAAAAGTAACGCTGCACAACTCAGGTTGGAGACGGAATAAGCCATGGCCAAGCGGAATCAGGCGCGCGACGACGGGCAAGTGCAGGACCTACGCCCACGCCCGGTCAGGCTGACGAGCGACATGAGCCTGCCGAAGCTGTCGGCGGTCGAAATCGGCAGTTATATCGTGATGCTGTTCGGCATGTGGGCGGTCATCGAACTTCGTCTGCTCGGCGCGTTGCTCGCCGGGCTGCTGGTGTTCCAACTGGTCCACACGATCGCGCCGCGCATCGAGCGCCACATGTCGAGCAAGCGGGCGCGCTGGCTCGCGGTGGTGATCCTGGCTACGGTGATCGTGGGCGCGCTGACGGGGCTCACGCTCGGTATCATCGAGCATTTCGAGAACGACGTGCCGAGCGTGCAGAAGCTGCTCGACCAGGCCATGCAGCTGATCGACCAGGCGCGCGGCCGGATTCCGCAATTTGTCGCCAACTATCTGCCGGTCGACACCGAACAGATGAAGACCAAGGCGGCGGAACTGATGCA
Organism: Paraburkholderia sp. RL17-373-BIF-A; assembly: GCF_046030175.1. Lineage (NCBI taxonomy): Bacteria > Pseudomonadati > Pseudomonadota > Betaproteobacteria > Burkholderiales > Burkholderiaceae > Paraburkholderia > Paraburkholderia sp. RL17-373-BIF-A. The sequence goes on along the minus strand of NZ_JARESO010000008.1, from coordinate 151,717 downwards.
GACGCACGCCAACATGCTGCAGCAAAGCGGCAAGACCGCGGCGCGCGCGTTCACGCATATCCTGATCGGCATGATCATCGGCGCGATCATCGCGGTCGGCGCGCAAAAGCATATGCAGCGGTTGCCGCTGTCCACGGCGTTCGTCACACGCGTGACACGTTTCGCCGATGCGTTTCGCCGCATCGTGTTCGCCCAGGTGAAAATTTCCGCGATCAACGCGGTCTTCACCGGTATCTTCCTGCTGGTGGTCCTGCCGATCTTCCACGACACACTGCCGTTGTCGAAGACGCTGGTGCTGGTCACGTTTATCGTCGGCTTGCTGCCGGTGATCGGCAATCTGATCTCGAACACGATCATCGTCGCGGTGGCGCTCTCGGTGAGCTTTCCGGCGGCGGTCATGTCGCTCGTGTTCCTGATCCTGATTCACAAGCTCGAGTACTTCCTGAACGCGCGCATCGTCGGCGGACAGATCGAGGCGCGCGCGTGGGAATTGCTGATCGCCATGCTCATCATGGAAGCCGCGTTCGGTCTTCCCGGCGTGATCGCGGCGCCGATTTTTTATGCGTACATCAAGCGCGAACTGATTTACTTGCGGTTGGTTTGAGGCTGCGGCGAGCGGTCTGGAACGCGGGTCGGCGGGTAAGAAAAAGCGGCACTTTCGGTGCCGCTTTTTTCATGCTCAGAAGTCGATGCGCGCATTCAGTGACAACGTGCGCGGGTCGCCCGGCGTCACATAGTCCGCGTATTGGTACTCCCAGTAGCGGCGATTGAGCAGGTTGTCGATCGCCGCGCGGAACGTCACATCGTAGCCGCCTATGCGCGTCGCATAGCTCGCGCCGAGATTGACCAGCATGTAGCCCGGCGTATCCAGATTGCCGGACGGGCGCACGTTGGTGTTGCCCGTGAACTTCGCGTCGGCGCCGATGCGCAGCCCCGGCACATACGGCACCGAGTACGTCGCATGGCCCGCTACGACGAACTGCGGCGCGCCGGCCACGCGATTGCCGTTATTGGCCGAGCCCTTCTCGTACTTCGTGTTGATCCACATGAGATCGCCACCGACGTTCCAACTTGCGCCCAGACGAACATCGCCGCCGAACTCCACGCCCTGGAAGATCGACTCGCCGTCCTGCGTGTAGACGTTAGCGCTATTCGCGTAGGCCGAGCCGCGCTCGATCCGGAACAGCGCGGCCGTCGCGCTCCAGCGCTCATGCTCGCTCTTGATCCCGACTTCGTACTGCTTGCTGCGCAACGGCTTGAGGAGTTCGCCGCGGTTCGCGTAGGTGTCGCCGACCACGGTGCCTGCTTCCAGCGACTCAACGTAGCTCGTGTAGAGCGTCGTGGTCGGCGCGAGCTTGAACATCAGCGCCACCGTCGGCGTCACGACGCCGTTCTGGCTATAGGTCGAGGTGGTCGCGCCGGTGGTCGAGTAGCCGTGCTGCTCGTAATTCGTGTAGCGCACGCCGCCGAGTACCGACCAGCGCTGCGTCAACTGGATCGTATCGTTCGCGAACAACGCTTTTTGCGTGATGTCGCTGTCGCGGTAGGTCGAGTAGTTCGACGCGCTGTAGAACGTATTGGTGTTCGGCTGGTAGAGGTTGCCGGTGCCGATCTGGCCGAAGAAGCTGTTCGCGCCGTAGTCGTTCGTTTGACGCTGATACGCCGCGCCGATCACGAGATGGTGCTGCAACGGCCCCGTCTTCACGCTGCCTTCCGCCGACACCTGCCACAAGCTCAACTGATGCCCTTCCTTGCCGGCGAAGCGGCTGTCGGTGTAATCGCCGGCGCTGTTCTGCAGATAGTAGGTGCTTTCGTTGCGATCGCGCGAGCTTTTGCTGTAGCTGTAGGTCGCGTTCAGCGTCCAGTCCGGGCTCAGGTTGTACTGCACGCCCGCGGTATAGAGTTGGACGTTCGTGTTCAGATGCTGGTCGGGACCGGAAAGGTTGCTGGTGCCGCCGCTCATCGTATGCGGCAAGACGGTGCCCGGATATTCCGCCGTCGAGATCGCGCCGGTGATACCGCTCGAATGGCGCTCCTGATACAACGCGCCGAACGTGGCCTTGAGGTCTCGCGTGATGCGCGCATCGAGTGCGACCGACACCGAGTCGCGCCGCACGTTGCCGTCGTTATAAGTCTTGCCTTCCTCGTGCGTGGCGTTCAGGCGATAGCCGAACATACCGTTCGGACCGACCCGGCCGCCGAGATCCGCATGCTCGGTCCATACGCCGTCGGTGTAATAGCCGATGTCGACGCTGCGCACGGGCGTCGTCGAGACCGGCGGCTTTTTCGTCACGTAGTTGACCACGCCGCCCGGCGCGCCAAAGCCGTACATGAAACCGGTCAATCCCTTGAGCAATTCCACTTTCTCGAGTTGCTCGTACGGCATCGTGACGCCGTAGCTGTTAAACGGCATGCCGTCGATCTTGAAGCCCGACTGCCAGTCGAGCTGCATGCCGCGCACCGTCAGATACGTGGCCCATGCGTTGTAGGCGTTGCCGTTGTCGGAGACGGAGGCATCGGTGGCGAATACATCGCCGAGCTTGGTTGGCTGGCGATCCTGCAGCTCTTCACTCGTGACCACGGTGGTCGAGAACGGCGTGTCGAGTTGCGATCGTGTGCCGAGCGCGCCGCTGCTCACGTCTTCCTTCAGATGCTTTGCGGTGTCTTGCGCCGCCGTGACCTTGACGGCCGGCAGCGCTTTTTCGCTGTTATCCGTCGACGCTGCCGTGGCCGACGCCTGCTGTGCCCATGCCGCGTGGCTCGATGCCAGCGTCAGACACACCGCCACATGCAGCGGCCGCATCGTCAGTTTTTTCTTCGGCTCTTCTACCCCGTTTCTTACGCTCATCGCCTGATTCCGCAGTTTTTGTTTTTCCCCACCAAATGAGAATGATTCCCATTCGACAATGGCGCGATGATGCCGAAGATTTATGCTAATTGTAAGCTTCGATATGCGACATTTTGTCGCACAGGCTGCAGCCATGTTGGCTGAAACCCTTGCTGAATGGTGCTCTCAGGGCCGCGTGCAAGCAGGCGGCTGTTGTCGAGCCACGCCACATTTACGACAAACTTGCAGCGCGTGGCATGATTCCTTAAGATGCGAACAATTCCCATTTGCACCAAGCCTCTGTCGTGACACCCCTTTCGAAGTCCTGCTCCGTCGCGACGGCTCGCCCATGAGGCGCCAGTTCGTCCGTCTGCACCGCTGGTTCGGTGTCGCCACGGCGCTGTTTCTGTTCGTCGCCGGTCTGACTGGCGCGATCATCGCGTGGGACCATGAGCTCGATGCGGCGCTGAATCCATCTTTCTTCAAAGCCCGCACCGCCGGCCCGGCACTGTCGGGCCTCGAGTTGGCGCGCCGCGTGGAAGCCGCCGATCCGCGTCTCCAGGTGACGTATCTGCCGCTGGCGGCCGAGCCTGGCCATACGCTGCAAATGATGGTGCTGCCGCGGACCAACCCGGCCACGCAGAAGCCCTACCCGCTCGATTTCAATCAGATCGCCGTCGATCCCGCCACCGGCGAGATCCAGGGACGCCGCGAATGGGGCGTCGTCTCGCTCGCGCGGCTCAATCTGATCCCGTTCATCTACAAGCTCCACTACACGCTGCAACTGCCGTTTACGGGCGGCGTCGATATCGGCACGTGGTTGATGGGGATCGTCGGCATCATCTGGCTGTTCGACAGCGTGATCGCGCTGTGGCTCTCGTTTCCGAGCGTCAAGGCGTGGCGCAAGTCGTTCGCGTTCCGCCTCGGGCGCGGCGGCTATGCGCTCACTTTCGATTTGCACCGCTCGGGCGGCGTGTGGATCTGGGGCTTGCTGATGATCGTCGCGCTGACGTCGGTGTCGATGAATCTGTCAGCGCCAGTGGTGCGCCCAATCGTGTCGCTGTTCTCGAAGCTCACGCCGGATCCGATCAACAACCCTGAAATCCTGCGCGCCGCGCAACCCGGCGACAAAGTGTTGAGCCGCGAGCGCATCGTGCAACTGGCCGAGCAGGCCGGCAAGGCGCAAAACCTCAGCGTCGCGCCAGGCGGCATCTACTACGCGGAATTCCTGCATGCGTACGGCGTCGGTTTCTACGCGACCGGCAATGATCACGGCGATCTCGGCCTCGGCAATCCGTGGATGTATTGGGACGCGGCCACCGGCAAGCAACTCGGCGCGCAGATTCCCGGCAAGGGCACGGCGGGCGACATCTTCGTGCAGGTGCAATTCCCTCTGCACTCGGGACGCATCCTCGGTCTCGGCGGACGGATTCTGATCAGCGCAGTCGGCATCGCGGTCGCCGTGCTGAGCGCCACGGGGCTGCTGATCTGGCTGAAGAAGCTGAACGCGCGCCGCCGTTCGGCGCAAAACGCCAATGTGGCGCGCGACGCGGGCCAGTCCGCAGCGCGCTCATAGACTCAAATAAACAAAAAGGCGGCGCCGGGATCATCCGGCCACCGCCTTCTACTGCCCAAGCCTGCTAGCAACGGCTCTCAGCGAAACACCACCGTCTTGCTGCCGTTCAACACGACGCGATGCTCCACGTGCCACTTCACCGCACGCGCCAGCGTCACGCACTCGACATCGCGGCCGATCGCCGTGAGCTGCTCCGGCGTCATGCTGTGGTCCACGCGCTCCACTTCCTGTTCGATGATCGGACCTTCGTCGAGATCCGTCGTCACGTAATGGGCGGTCGCGCCGATCAGCTTCACGCCGCGGTCGAACGCCTGGTAATACGGCTTCGCGCCCTTGAAGCTCGGCAGGAACGAGTGGTGAATGTTGATCGCGCGGCCAGCCAGCGCTTCGCACAGCTTCGGCGACAGAATCTGCATGTAGCGCGCGAGCACCACCAGGTCGGCCTGATGTTCGTCGATCACTTCGAGCACGCGCGCTTCCTGCGCGGCCTTCGCGTCGGGCGTGGCGCCCATCAGCGGGAAATGATGGAACGGAATGTCGTAGCTGGCGGCGAGTTGGTAGAACTCCTTGTGGTTCGAGATGATCGCCGGAATCTCGATACCCAGCTGGCCGGTGCGGTAGCGGAACAGCAGATCGTTCAGGCAATGGCCGATCTTCGACACCATGATCACGACACGCGGCTTCACCGACGCATCGTGCAACTCCCAGCGCATGCCGAACTGCTCGGCGAGCGCCGAGAACGACGTGCGCAGCGCCTCCAGACCCGGATCGCCGCCCACCTGCTGGAAATGCACGCGCATGAAGAACTCGCCGGTGCGGCTGTCGCCGAACTGCGCGGAGTCGAGAATGTTGCTGCCACGCTCGAATAGAAACCCCGACACGGCGTGAACGATGCCGGGCCGGTCGGCGCACGACAGTTTGAGGATAAAGCTGTGATCGGTCGACATGACCTGGGTGACTCCCTTCTTCAATGCGTGGTTTGTTCGGTGTGTCTGGTTCGGTGAAGCGTGTTTCGGCATGGTCGTTGCGCGCGCACCGATGCGGCGCTCAGGCGAATACCGGCGGCACGAACAAGTCCTCGATGCCGGCGCACGCGTCTTCATCGATCCAGCGGCGGCGCAGCAGGCAATCCAGCGTGGCCAGGCTCGCGTCGACGGTCATTGCGCCCTCCTCGATCCAGCGCGCCGCTTCGTCGATGCGCGCGAGCCGGTGTTCACCCACTTCGCCGTCCTGATTGCGCGGCGCGAAATCGGCCGGCAGCGCAAGGTCGTAGATGAAAATCTGTTCGGCCTGCGTGCCTTCCGGCAACGATTGCAGCACATGCGCGGTGCGGCCCGCCACAGAACGCGCGGCGATCTCCTCGGGAATGCCGGCTTCTTCCCAGCATTCCTTGATGATCGTTGCCTCGACGCCGAAGCCCCAGCCGATGCCGCCCGCGACCACGTTGTCGAGCATGCCCGGGTCGGTCGCCTTGGTGTCGCTGCGGCGCGCGATCCACAATTGCGGGGCGCTATCCTCGTATTCTACGACGCCGTTCAGATGCACCGCGTAGGTCATCGTGCCGAAGAAGCGCGACGCCGCGCGTTCGATATACGCAAGCGGCGGCGCGTCGAACGCATTACGGATCGCGTAGGTCTCGTTGCGCCAGCCCGGAATGCGGCCTTCGGCGGCAAGTGCGCCGATCACGGAACCGAGCGCCGCGCTGCGTAAATCCACGGTATTGAACGTGGGCGCGAGCGTCACACGGGCGCGGTCGATCGCGAACACATCGGGCCAGCGCGCGAGCAGCGGCACATCGCTCGCGCGGATCCAGCCGACCTGTTCGGCGTCGATCCAGAACGGCACATGCGCCTGCACGTCGAAGCGGCGCGCGGCGGTGATGCAAGGCAAAGTCATTTAAAGCTCCAAGCTAACTGTCTGCGGTCGCTGCCGATGAGCGCCGAGCGTCTTATCGACCCAATCCAATCAATCACGCAACGCGACGCGAATCCCGATTGCGATGAACGTGGCACCGGCCAGGCGATCAAGCCACACGCCGACGCGCGGCCGGCGCTTCAGCCAACCGCCGATCATCCCCGCGCACACGCCGAACAGCGAAAACACCACCACCGTCTGCAGCATGAACAGCACGCCGAGTTCGAGCATTTGCAGCGTGACGTTTTGCGTGCCGTGCGGCTGCACGAACTGCGGCAGGAATACGACGAAGAACAACGTCACCTTCGGGTTCAGCAGATTGCCGAGCACGCTCTGACGAAACACCGCCATCAACGGCTGCGGCGCGCGTTCGTGCGCGGTCGCGAGACCCTGGCTGCGCAGTGCCTTGATGCCGATCCAGATCAGATACGCGGCGCCGGCAAGTTTGATGACTTCAAAGGCAACCGGCGAGGAGCGCAGCAACGCGGCCACGCCGAGCGCGGCCAACGTCGTGTGAAACGTGATGCCGGCTGCAAAACCGAGCGCGGCGACGAGCCCCGCCGCGCGGCCCTGCGAGATACCGCGCGCGAGCACTTGCAGATTGTCCGGGCCGGGCGCCATGGTGATAGCAATCGAGGTGGCGAGAAACAGCAGGAAGTTGGGCATCGTTCTTACCTTCTTGTGACCGGAAAGTAGTTCATAGCGGCTTGGCTGCGACTGATCAGTGACCGTCGAATCCCGTCACCGTATAGAGTGCGAGGCCGCCCTCGCGCAGCAGCTTCGAGCCGCCGAGTTCGGGCAGATCGATGATCGCCGCGCCTTCCACCACGACCGCGCCGAGGCGCTCGAGCAGAATCTTGCCCGCCATCATCGTGCCACCAGTCGCAATCAGATCGTCGATGATCACGACGCGGTCGCCCGGCCTGCAGGCGTCCTCATGAATTTCGACGGTCGCGGTGCCGTATTCGAGCTCGTACGATTGCGAGACCCGCTTGTAGGGCAGCTTGCCCGCCTTGCGGATCGGAATGAAGCCGAGGTTCAGTTCATACGCGAGAATCGGCCCGATGATGAAACCGCGCGCGTCCAGCCCGGCAATGTAGTCGAGCTTGGCGTCGATATACCGTTGCACGAACAGATCGATCAGGACGCGCAGCGACCTCGGCTCCTGCAGGAGCGGCGTGATATCGCGAAACTGCACGCCGGGCTGCGGCCAGTCGGGTACCGTGCGAATGTGGTTTTTGATGTAATCGGCCGCATCGAGCGGCGCGCTCGCAAGCGCGTTGGACATGATGTCTCCGGATGGACCTCGACAGGTCCGATGAAAAACTCAACTAGCGGCGGCCCGGCAGGCGAACCTTGCCAGGAGCAGGCGTCAGGCCGCGGCGGCGCCCGCGCGCCGATGCTTCGAGAGCCGTTCCTCGGCCTCCGCCAACTGTTCGGGCAGACCGCGCAGCACTACGATGTCGCTCGCGCGCAGCTTGGTGGACGGGTCCGGCTCCACGCCGCGAATGCCGTGCCGGCGAATCGCCGTCACTTCGACACCCAGATCGAACAGACCGAGTTCCGCGAGGGTACGGCCCACCGCGTCCGCACTTTCGTCGACCGGCACCGATTGTAGCCGCACCTGTTCGTGGCCGTCGTCGTCGTCCACGTCGTCGGCGCCGTGGAAATAGCCGCGTAGAAGGGCGTAGCGTTCATCGCGCATTTCCTCGACCCGGCGCACCACGCGCCGCATCGGCACGCCCATCACCACGAGCGTGTGCGAGGCGAGCATCAGACTGCCTTCGACGATTTCCGGAATCACCTCGGTCGCGCCCGCGGCCAGCAGCTTTTCCAGATCGGCGTCGTCGACGGTACGAACGATCACCGGCAGCGTCGGTTCCAGTTCGTGAATGTTGTGCAGCACGCGCAATGCCGACGGCGTATTCGCATACGTGATCGCAATCGTGGCCGCGCGATGGATACCGGCGGCAAGCAGCGACTCGCGCCGCCCGGCATCGCCGAACACGACCGATTCGCCCGCCGCCGCAGCTGCCGCGACACGGTCGGGATCCAGGTCGAGCGCGACATACGACAAGCCCTCGTGCTCCAGCATGCGCGCCAGGTTCTGTCCTGCACGACCGTAACCGCAAATGATCACGTGGCCGCTTTGCTTGAGACTCTGCGTGGCGATACGCGTCATCTGCAACGACTGCATCATCCATTCAGTCGACGACAGCCGCAGCACGATCCGGTCCGCGTTCTGGATCATGAACGGCGCGGCCAGCATCGACAGCAGCATGGCCGCGAGAATCGCCTGCAGCATGGTGGCGTCGACGAGATGCTTGTCGAGAATCAGATTCAGCAGCACGAAGCCAAACTCGCCCGCTTGCGCGAGGCCGATACCGGTGCGCATCGCGACGCCCGGCGACGCACCGAACAGCCGCGAAAGGCCCGTCACCATGACCGCCTTCAGCAGAATCGGCCCGATCAGAAAGCCGAGCACGATCAGCGGATGCTCCCAGATCACCCGCGGATTGAGCAGCATGCCGGTGGTGATGAAGAAGAGCCCGAGCAGCACGTCGCGAAACGGCTTGATGTCCTCTTCCACCTGATGCCGATAAGGCGTCTCGGCGATCAACATGCCGGCGATGAACGCGCCGAGCGCGAGCGACAAGCCGAACTTGTCCGTGATGAACGCGCAACCCAGCGTCACCAGCAACAGATTGAGAATGAACAGTTCCTGCGAACGGCGGCGCGCCACCACGTTGAACCAGCGCGTCATGAAGCGCTGGCCCACGATCAAGAGCAGTGACAGAGCCACGACGATCTTGATGGCCGCCACGCCGAGCGCGCTGACGAGATCTTCGGAGTTGCCGCCCAGCGCAGCGATGACGATGAGCAGCGGCACCACCGCCAGATCCTGAAACAGCAGCACGCCGAAGATATTGCGGCCATGCTCGGTCTCGATCTCGAGCCGCTCCGCCAGCATCTTGCTGACGATCGCCGTCGACGACATGGCAAGCGCGCCGCCCAGCGCCACGCTCGCTTGCCACCTGATGTGCACCCAGCGCTCCAGCACGAAGCCGAGCGTGACCGCCACCGCGATGGTGCCGATCACCTGCAACAGGCCGAGGCCGAACACGAGCCGGCGCATGGAGCGCAGCTTGGCGAGCGAAAACTCCAGCCCGATCGAAAACATCAGGAACACTACGCCGAACTCGGCGAGGTTCTGCGCGCCCGCCGAGTCGGGAATCAGACCGAACGCATGCGGACCGACGACGATGCCCACCGTCAGATAGCCGAGCATCGGCGGAAGATTCAGAAAGCGAAAGACCACCACGCCCGCTACCGATGCCAGCAGCAGGAACAGCGTCATTTCGAGGGGGGAAATCATCGGCAAAAACGCATCGGCAAAGCGTCCTCGTTCGTCAGCGGAACCGCGCACGCGAAACGCCGTGCGACAAGGTTGAGGGGCCGGTAAAGGCAGCGATAGAGGCAGCGGCTTGGCACAGCAGGCCCGGCGCGGCGAACAAGCGCCTTTGCTATACTTCGCGAATGATAGCGAAAATCAATGGCGACCGGGCACTCGCGCTCGCTCGCGACGTGCTCGACATCGAAGCGGACGCCGTGCGCGCGCTTCGCGATCAACTCGACGATGGTTTCGTCGGGGCGGTCGACTTCATCCTGGGTTGCCGTGGGCGCGTGGTCGTTTCCGGCATCGGCAAATCCGGCCATGTGGCCCGCAAGCTCGCGGCCACGCTCGCCAGCACCGGCACGCCGGCGTTCTTCGTGCATCCCGCGGAAGCCAGTCATGGCGACCTCGGCATGGTCACCGCCGACGACGTGTTCCTCGCGCTGTCCAATTCCGGTGAAACCGAAGAACTCGTGGCGATCCTGCCGCTCATCAAGCGGCTCGGCGCGAAGCTGATCGCTATGACGGGCCGTCCGTCTTCGAGTCTCGCACAACTGGCCGACGTGCACCTGAATTCCGGTGTGTCGAAAGAAGCCTGCCCGATGAATCTTGCGCCGACCGCCAGCACCACCGCCGCGCTCGCGCTCGGCGACGCGCTCGCGGTCGCGGTGCTCGACGCGCGTGGCTTCGGCCGCGACGACTTCGCGCGCTCGCATCCGGGCGGCGCGCTCGGCCGGCGCCTGCTCACTTATGTACGCGACGTGATGCGCACCGGCGACCAGGTCCCGAAGGTCACGCCCGACGCCACCGTGCGCGACGCGCTGTTCCAGTTGACCGCCAAGCGCATGGGCATGACCGCGATCGTCGATCACGACGACCGCGTGACCGGCATCTTCACCGACGGCGACCTGCGCCGCGTACTCGAACGCGACGGCGATTTCCGCGAACTGTCGATCGCCTCGGTCATGACCGCCGGCCCGCGCACCATCGGTCCGGATCAACTCGCGGTCGAAGCCGTGGAACTGATGGAGCGCTACCGCATCAATCAGATGCTGGTCGTCGACGAAGCAGGCAAGCTGATCGGCGCACTCAACATGCACGACCTGTTCTCGAAGAAGGTGATCTGATGGCCATCGCTCCTCCCACCGCGACCGAACGCGCAAGCCGCGTCAAGCTGATGATTTTCGACGTCGACGGCGTGTTGACCGACGGCGGTCTGCTGTTCACGGCGGAAGGCGACACGATGAAGGGCTTCAATTCGATGGACGGCCACGGCATGAAGCTGCTGCGCCAGGCCGGCATCGAAACGGCGATCATCACCGGGCGCAAGTCGGGCATCGTGGCGGCGCGGGCGAAGGAAATGAACATCACGCACGTCTATCAGGGCGTGCAGGACAAACCTCAGGCGTTCGCGGACCTGTTGCAGCAAACCGGCATGACGGCCGAAGAGTGCGGCTACATGGGCGACGACTGGGTCGATCTCGGCGTGATGCTGAAAGTCGGCTTCGCGGCGGCGCCGGCCAATTCACATCCTGAAGTGATCGCGCGGGCCCACTGGGTCAGCGAGGCGCGCGGCGGCCACGGCGCGGCGCGCGAAGTCTGCGACACCCTGCTGCGCGCGCAGCACAAGTACGACGCGCTGCTCGCGGCCGCCTGTAGCGGCGAACAGCGGGGCCTCGTCGGATGAATCAGTTTCGCCTGACTTCACTGATTCCGTTGGTCGCCATGGCGGCGCTCGCCGGTATCACATGGTGGCTGCTGCAAGCCACCCTGCCCCGGCAGAACGAAGGCGTGGTGCGTCCCAAGGAGCACACGCCGGACTACTTCGCCGACAACTTCTCGGTTTCCGAACTCGACCAGTCGGGCTCCACGCAATACCGGCTGACCGCCCAGTCGCTGATCCATTACGAAGACGACGAGCTGAGCGACCTGGTCAAACCGGCCATGCGCGCGTTCCAGCCCGGCAAGCCTATCGTCACCGCAACCGGCGACACCGGCAAGGTGAACGGCGACGCGTCGATCGTCGATCTGTACGACAACGCGCGCATCGTGCGGGCGCCCGGCTACGGAGATCCGCAGATGCAAGCGGATTCGCAGCATTTTAGGGTGCTGGTCAACGACGATGTGATCGAGACAGAAAAGCCGGTTAAACTTCAGCGCGGCATGTCGGTGATGACTGCCAGCGGCATGAACTACAACAACGTCACCCGGGTGATGCAGCTGTTCGGTAACGTGAAAGGCAACATCGCCCCGTCCGAAGCAGGTGGCAGTTCGCCCAAGCAACCCGGGTAATCCATTCCAGGCGTGACTGCATGAACGAATCGTTCCCCCGTTTTGATACCGGCCGCACGCGCACCCTGTCCGCGTGCCGCGCCGGACTCGCTGCGCTGATCGTCGCGTTGCCGCTCGCCGGCTTCGCGCCGCTCGCGCACGCCGATCGTGCCGACAAGGACAAGCCGCTGAACATTGAAGCGGACAACATGACTTACGACGACCTCAAGCAGGTCAACATCTTTACCGGCCATGTGGTCGCCACCAAAGGCACGATCGTGATCAAGGCCGACCGTGTCGAAGTGACGCAAGACCCGCAGGGCTATCAGTACGCCACCGGCACCTCGAGCGGCGGCAATCTGTCGTATTTCCGCCAGAAACGCGAAGGGCTCGACGAATACATCGAAGGCACGGCCATCCGGATCGACTACGACGGCAAGCAGGATCTGACCACACTCACCACCAATGCCACCGTGAAGCGCCTGCAAGGCCTCTCCACGGTGATGGACCAGGTGCACGGCAGCGTCATTACGTATGACGGCCAGAACGACTTCTACACCGCGAAGGCAGGCAAGGACGTCGCCGGCCCGGGCAACCCGACTGGCCGCGTGCGCGCCATGCTGTCGCCGCGCAACGGCGGCGCCGCGCCGCTGAACGGCGCATCGGCCACGCTCGCGCCGTCCACGACGATTCCCGGAGCGCCGAACCAGTGAGCACCTCAGCGTCCCTCCCCAATCGCAAGCCGGCCGGCACCAGCAGTTCGCTGGCGGTGCGCAACCTGAAAAAGCGTTACGGTTCGCGCACGGTCGTCAAAGACGTGTCGCTCGACGTGAAAAGCGGCGAAGTGGTCGGTCTGCTCGGCCCCAACGGCGCGGGCAAGACCACCTCGTTCTATATGATCGTCGGCCTCGTGCCGCTCGACGCGGGTGAAATCGACCTGGACGGCAAGTCGATCAGCCTGCTGCCGATCCACAAGCGCGCTTCGCTGGGTTTGTCGTATCTGCCGCAGGAAGCTTCGGTGTTCCGCAAGCTCAGCGTCGAAGAAAACATTCGTGCGGTACTGGAATTGCAGCACGAAGACAACGGCAAGCGGCTCAGCAAGGACACCATCACGAGCCGCACGGAAGCCCTGCTCGACGAACTGCAGATTGCGCACTTGCGTGAGAATCCGGCGCTGTCGCTGTCGGGCGGCGAGCGCCGCCGGGTTGAAATCGCCCGGGCGTTGGCAACCAATCCGAGCTTTATTCTGCTCGACGAACCGTTCGCCGGCGTCGATCCGATCGCCGTGCTGGAAATTCAGAAGATCGTTAAATTTCTGAAGCAGCGCAATATCGGCGTGCTGATCACCGATCACAACGTGCGTGAAACGCTCGGCATCTGCGATCACGCCTACATCATCAGCGACGGCAGCGTGCTGGCCGCCGGCGCGCCGAGCGAAATCATCGAAAACGAAAGCGTGCGGCGCGTCTATCTGGGCGAGCATTTCCGCATGTAAGCGCATGAGGGATTACCGGCAGTGCAAGCACGCACCCGCCGGCCCCTATGCGGCAACTGCACACCCGGTTTTTTGACCTGGGCCGTCTCGCGCCCATCGCCGCCTAAAACAGGCGCACGCGTAATTGCGAATGTCGCAAGGTATCGCGGTCGTGGCAAACTCTCTACAATGAATCTCAACTTGCCATGAAAGCCAGCCTCCAACTCCGCCTATCGCAGCATCTTGCGCTGACGCCGCAACTGCAGCAGTCCATCCGGCTGCTTCAGTTGTCTACGCTCGAATTGCAGCAGGAAGTCGCAATGGCGATCTCGCAAAATCCGCTCCTCGAAAACGAGGACGACTGGATCGCGAGCCCGTTGCGCGTGGCGGCCGACGGCTCGCTGATCGCCCAGGCGCCCAATTCTTCCGCGCCGCCCGACCAGATGGGCGGCAATACGTCGTCCTCGTCCAGCAGCAGCAACGAGCGCGCCGAGAACGGCGAGCCGCAGGGCGTGGACGAATACAACGGCATGGCCGGCGACGGTAACGGCGACGCGTCGCAATGGAATCTCGACGATTACGGCCGCTCGGGCAATGCCTCGGACGACGACGACCTGCCGCCGCTGCAAATCCACGAATCGAGCACCTCGCTGCGCGACCACCTGATGGCGCAATTGCGCGTCACCCAGGCGGGCCAGCGCGACCGGGCGCTGATCACCTTCCTGATCGAATCGCTCGACGACGACGGCTACCTGGCCGCCACGCTCGAAGAAGTGCTGGCCGATCTGCCCGAAGAGCTCGAAGTCGACCTCGACGAAATGAACGCCGCGCTGGCGCTGCTGCATAGCTTCGACCCGGCCGGGGTCGGCGCGCGCTCCGCGTCGGAATGTCTCAAGCTGCAATTGTTGCGGCTCGACGGATCGCCTACGCGCACGCTCGCCCTCGACATCGTCGCCCACCATCTGGAACTGCTCGCAGCGCGCGATTTCACGCGTCTGCGCAAGCATCTGAAGGCAAACGACGACGATCTGCGCGATGCTCATGTGCTGATCCGCTCGCTCGAACCGTTTCCGGGCGCCGCCTACGGCAAGGCCGAAGCGGACTACGTCGTGCCGGACATCATGGTGCGCAAAACGGCACAGGGCTGGCAGGCCGAACTGAACCCGGAAGTGGTGCCGAAGCTGCGGATTAACCATCTGTACGCGAATATTCTGCGCAATAACCGGGGCGATCCGGGCAGTGGTTCGTTGCGCCAGCAACTGCAGGAAGCGCGCTGGCTGATCAAAAATATCCAGCAACGTTTCGAGACGATTCTGCGCGTGGCGCAGGCAATTGTGGAACGCCAGAAGAGCTTTTTTGTCCACGGCGAAATTGCCATGCGCCCCTTGGTTTTGCGGGAAATTGCTGATACGCTGGGCCTACACGAGTCAACTGTCTCGCGTGTGACAACCGGTAAATACATGCTGACCCCATTCGGGACGCTTGAATTTAAGTACTTCTTCGGATCACACGTTTCGACTGACACGGGCGGCGCGGCGTCTTCAACGGCGATCCGTGCGCTCATCAAGCAACTGATAGGAGCGGAAAACCCGAAATCTCCTCTTTCAGACAGTCGCATAGCCGAACTGCTGGCGGAACAGGGCTTCGTGGTCGCACGGCGTACCGTTGCGAAGTATCGCGAAGCGCTCAAGATCCCGGCAGTCAACCTGCGCAAGTCTCTGTAGCCCGTCGCCTTCCGTGGCGGGCATTTACCGGCCGCTCCGCAGTTGGCGGAAAGGCCGGCCGATGCGACCTGCCAGAAGTCAGTCACCGGGGGGCGACTCAGGCAAGCCGACAGATCGACCGGACCTTCGTCATCGTGCGGACCAAGCGGCCATTAGCTTGGAGAAGCACTATGAATCTGCAGATCAGTGGACACCACCTCGAAGTAACGCCTGCGTTGCGCGAATACGTGATCACCAAACTGGATAGGGTGCTAAGACATTTCGATCAGGTAATCGACGGCAGTGTGGTCCTCTCGGTCGACAACCACAAGGAAAAGGAAAAGCGTCAAAAGGTTGAAATCAACCTGCATCTCAAGGGCAAGGACATCTTTGTCGAGAGCTGTGACAGCGACCTGTACGCTGCGATCGATCTGATGATCGACAAGCTTGACCGGCAAGTCATCCGCCATAAGGACCGCCTGCAAGGCCATGCGCATGAGGCGATCAAGTATCAACCGGCGCCGCAACTAGATGTGCCGCCGCAATAGGGGAAATTAGAGGGTTTTCTTCGATAGATCTTCGTTTTCTCTTACCAGCGAAACCGCCCGGAACCGGGCGGTTTTTTGTTTCCGGACACCGCTTCTCGCGCGGCGTCGCAGCAAGTGCCGGCGCTTCAAATGAACTCAATACGCATTGATGGCGCGCCGCACCATCCGTGGCTACCCTGTTCTATAATGTTCCGGTTACCATCGGGGTCAGGTAAGCTCAAGCGGAAATCGGTCGACCGGAGTCCTGCGCTTTCGGACTCCAACGCACGTCGCCGCGAGCATCAAACGAATGGAACGCCACTCAAACGCCCCAGCGAGGAGAACCCAGGCCACGTTTCCGCCTGTCAACATGAATCGTTTAGCCAAATTTCTTCCCCTCGAGAACGTCGTCGTCGGACTATCGGTCACCAGCAAGAAACGCGTGTTCGAGCAAGCGGGCCTGATCTTCGAGAACCAGAACGGCATCGCCCGTAGCACGGTCACTGACAATCTGTTCGCGCGCGAGCGCCTCGGATCGACTGGCCTTGGTGAAGGCGTGGCGATTCCGCATGGCCGGATCAAAGGCTTGAAGCAGCCGCTCGCCGCGTTCGTCCGTCTTGCCGAACCCATCCCCTTCGAATCGCCCGACGGTCAGCCGGTCTCGCTGCTCATCTTCCTGCTCGTGCCCGAACAGGCCACTCAACAACACCTCGAAATCCTTTCGGAAATCGCCCAGTTGCTGTCCGATCGCGAAGCCCGCGAGCGCCTGCATACGGAAGAAGACCGCGAATCATTGCATCGCCTGCTCACTCAGTGGCAACCTTGATGCATCGGCGGTTATCCGCACGCCGGTGATCCGCCCACGTGCGGATACAGCCTGGCAAGGTAAGCGGCCCGCGCTAGCGCGGCCGTTGCTTTGTCCGGCAAGCGGCCCACACTGGAGTCACTGACTCATGGATACGTCCAGCATCAACGCCCAAAGCATTTTCGACGACAACGCCGCCATGCTGAAGCTCAGCTGGCTGACGGGGCATGAAGGCTGGGAGCGCGGCTTTTCTTCGGAATCGGTCGCCAATGCCACGTCGAGCGCCGACCTCGTCGGCCACTTGAACCTGATCCACCCCAACCGGATCCAGGTGCTCGGCGACGCCGAAATCGACTACTACAAGCGCCAAACCGACGAAGACCGCTCGCGCCACATGGCCGAGCTAATCGCGTTGGAACCGCCGTTTCTGGTGGTGGCGGGCGGCGTCGCCGCGCCGCCGGAACTGGTCCTGCGCTGCACGCGCTCGTCCACACCGCTATTCACCACGCCGATGTCCGCCGCCGCGGTGATCGACAGCCTGCGCCTCTACATGTCGCGCATTCTGGCGCCGCGCGCCACGCTGCACGGCGTGTTTCTCGACATCCTCGGCATGGGCGTGCTGCTCACCGGCGACTCGGGCCTCGGCAAGAGTGAACTCGGGCTGGAATTGATCAGCCGCGGCCACGGGCTCGTCGCCGACGACGCGGTGGACTTCGTGCGCCTCGGTCCTGACTTCGTCGAAGGGCGTTGTCCGCCGCTGCTGCAAAACCTGCTGGAAGTGCGCGGCCTGGGCCTGCTCGATATCAAGACGATTTTCGGTGAAACCGCGGTGCGCCGGAAAATGAAGCTCAAGCTGATCGTGCAACTGGTCCGCCGTCCCGATGGCGAATTCCAGCGGCTGCCGCTGGAAAGCCAGACCGTCGACGTGCTCGGCCTGCCGATCAGCAAGGTCACGATTCAGGTGGCTGCCGGCCGAAATCTCGCCGTGCTGGTCGAAGCCGCCGTGCGCAACACGATCCTGCAACTGCGCGGCATCGACACGCTGCGCGACTTCATGGATCGCCAGCGCCTGGCGATGCAAGACCCCGACAGCCAGTTTCCCGGCAAACTGATCTGAGCCCGCAAGACAATGCGGTGCCCGCAGCCGGCGACAGGCCGCGGGTACACGCACGGAGACCAGATGCTATGATGAAATGTACGGTTTTGACGACTCCATGCGCATAATCCTGATCACCGGTATATCCGGCTCCGGCAAATCAGTTGCCCTGAACGCGCTTGAAGACGCAGGCTATTACTGCGTCGACAATCTGCCGCCGCGTTTCCTGCCGCAACTGGCCTCCTATCTCGCCGAAGACGGGCAAGACCGTCTCGCGGTCGCTATCGACGCGCGCTCGAGCGCCTCGCTCGACGAAATGCCCGCCATGATCCGCGACCTGTCGCGCGCCCACGACGTGCGTGTGCTGTTCCTGAACGCGAGCACGCAGTCGCTGATTCAACGCTTCTCCGAAACGCGTCGCCGCCATCCGCTCTCGGGTTCCACTTCGCACGACGCCGACGTCGGCCTGCTCACCTCGCTCGCCGAAGCGATCGAACGCGAACGTGAACTCGTGGCGGGCCTGGCCGAATTCGGCCATCAGATCGACACCAGCAATCTGCGCGCGAACGTGCTGCGCGCATGGGTCAAGCGTTTCATCGAGCAGAAAGATTCGGGACTCGTGCTGATGTTCGAGTCGTTCGGTTTCAAGCGCGGTGTGCCGCTCGACGCGGATTTCGTGTTCGACGTCCGCACCTTGCCGAACCCGTACTACGATCATGAATTGCGGCCGCTCACGGGCCTCGACAAACCGGTGATCGATTTTCTCGATGCACTGCCGGTCGTGCATGAAATGATCGACGACATCGAGAACTTTCTCGCCAAGTGGCTCCCGCATTTCCGCGACGACAACCGCAGTTATCTGACCGTCGCTATCGGTTGCACGGGAGGCCAGCACCGTTCAGTGTTCATTGCGGAGACGCTCGCCGCGCGTCTCGCATCGTCGGCGAATGTCATTGTGCGGCATCGCGATGCGCCGGTCGAAGCCGGCGAATCATCGAAGTTAGTGGCTTAACCGGCCGCATCGCGCGGCCTCAACTCGAAGCGTTGCGCCATGTCTTCTTCTACTGTGCTTGCCGATGTGCCGCTGTTTCCGCTGCATACGGTGCTGTTTCCCGATGGACTGCTGCCGCTGAAGATTTTCGAAGCGCGCTACCTCGACATGGCGCGCGACTGTCTGCGCGAAAAAACGCCGTTCGGCGTGTGCCTGCTGAAAAGCGGTGCGGAAGTGGCGCGCGAAGAAGAGCCTTCGGTGCCCGAAGCAATCGGCTGTCTAGCTGAAATCGACGAGTGCGATGTCGAAGCCTTCGGCATGCTGCTGATTCGCGCACGCGGCACGCGGCGTTTTCGTCTGCTGTCGCATCGCGTCGAGTCGAGTGGTTTGCTGGTCGGCATGGCGGAGCCGCTCGGCGAGGATATGCCGCTCGAAGGCAACGAGCAGTTGGCCAAGTTCGGCGCATGCGCGGAGGTGCTCGAACGGATCATCGCGACGATCCGCGAGCGCGATCCGGAAAGCCTGCCGTTCGCGGAACCGTTCAGGCTCGAAGATCCGTCATGGGTATCGAACCGTCTTGCCGAAGTGCTGCCGATTGCGCTGCGTGCTCGCCAGAAACTGATGGAGTTACTGGACGCCGGCGCGCGGATCGACGTGGTTCATCACTACATGCAGCAGCATCAACTGCTGTGACGGCGGCCGCGTGGCCGCCGGATTGATCAGATCAGCGAGCCCTGCAAACTGTCTAGCAGCTTGCGTACCGGCGCAGGCACACCGAACGAATCGAGATCGCTGAGCGCGACCCACGCAGTGTCGGCGTCGCCCAGCGCAGCCAAGGCGCCCACGCCTCGATCCAGCTCCGCGAGCCGCGGCTCGATGTCCAGTTTGAAATGCGTGAACACATGCGTGAGCGGCGCAAGCGGCGAGACCGCACCGTCGCCACCGAAAGCGCGCGCGCGGTCGGCGAGCGCGGCTTCATCGGCGGCTTCGGGCAGGCTCCATAAGCCGCCCCAGATACCGGACGGCGGGCGCTTCTCCAGCATCACCGCGTTGCCATCGCGCAGCACCAGCATCCACGTACGGCGCGTCGGCACGGTCTTCTTCGGACGCGCCGTGGGTAGCAACCGCTGGCGTCCCGTCACGTTGGCGACGCAGTCGGCGGCGAACGGGCAGCGCAGGCAGTCGGGCTTGCCGCGCACGCACAGCGTCGCGCCGAGATCCATCAAGCCTTGCGTGTACGCGCTGACTTCGGCGTCCGATGCGTTCGACGGAAGCAGCGACTCCGCCAGCGTCCACATCGCGTTTTCGACTTTCTTTTCGCCCGGGAAACCTTCCACGCCGAACACGCGCGCCAGCACGCGCTTCACGTTGCCGTCGAGAATCGTCGCGCGCGCGCCGAACGCGAAAGACGCGATCGCCGCCGCCGTCGAACGGCCGATGCCCGGCAACTCCGCCAGATCCTCGACCGATGCCGGAAACCCGCCGCCATGCTGCTCGACCACGACCTGCGCGCAGCGATGCAGATTGCGGGCACGCGTGTAGTAGCCAAGGCCGGCCCACAACGCCATCACGTCGTCAGACGGCGCGGCGGCGAGCGCGGCAACGGTCGGAAAACGCGCGAGAAATTTCGCGTAATACGGAATCACCGTCGACACCTGCGTCTGCTGCAGCATGATTTCCGACAACCAGATGCGGTACGGATCGCGCGTGTTCTGCCACGGCAAATCATGCCGGCCATGCTGACGCTGCCACGCGATCAGACGCGTGGAAAAATCAGACATGACCGGAAAAGCAGGCGCTCGAGGCGCGGCGGACGGGGTTGAACGCGGAGTTAAGCGAGAAGGCATTGGGGATTTAGCGCTGACAGGTGGGACAGAAATACGTTGAACGCTGCCCCTGCACGATCTGTTTGATCGGCGTTCCACACACACGGCATGGCAGCCCGGCGCGATCATAGACGAAATAGTCGAGCTGGAAGTAACCGCTTTCGCCGTTGCTGCCGACGAAATCGCGCAGCGTGCTGCCACCCTTCTCGATGGCGGCGGCGAGCGTCACGCGCACAGCGTCCGCCAGCAACTCGTAGCGCACGAGCGAGACGCGCCCCGCCGCGGTGGTCGGCCGGATGCCTGCACGAAACAGGCTCTCCGACGCGTAGATATTGCCCACGCCGACCACGATTTCACCGGCCAGCAGCGCCTGCTTCACCGAGACTTTGCGCCCGCGCGTGAGCCGGTGCATCAGCGCGCCGGAGAACGCGGGCGAAAACGGTTCGACGCCGAGGCTCGCGAGCAAGGGGTGCTCGAGCACGTCGCCGGCTTCGCGCGGGTGCCACAGCACCGCGCCGAAGCGCCGCGGGTCGCGATAACGCAAAATGAACTCGTCGAAAATCCAGTCGATGTGATCGTGTTTCGCCGCGGCCGGCGGATGCGGCACATGGCGCAGCACCCGTAGCGTCCCAGTCATGCCAAGATGCACGATGAACCAGCCCGCGTCGATCTCGAACAATAGATACTTGCCGCGCCGCTCGACCTTGCGCACGACGTGGCCGCGCAAGGTTTTCGCAAGGTCGGCCGGAATCGGCCAGCGCAATGCGGGCGTGCGCACATCGACGCGTTCAACCTTGCGCCCGGACACATACGGTTCGATTCCCCGTCGGGTAACCTCAACTTCTGGCAACTCTGGCATGTCTAACTGGTCTGCAACTTGCGTGAGTGGTTGTGCGCGTATTGTAGCGAGCGCGTTACAATCGTCCGAAACATTGAACGGATTTCCATGAACTTGTCCTTCGTGAAGCTGTTTTTGAAGCGCCCGGCTAGCGCATTCCGCGTACCGCACGCCGTGTCCGCTCGCCGGATGCTCGGTGCGGCGGCGCTCGCCGTCTGGGCGCTGGCTGCCGTGCCCGCCCACGCGCAGGACCCATCGCCGGACTCGGATGACACTTCGGTCACCCTGCCGGATCCGCTCGGCCCGGCCTCGGCGGAAGACCAGAAGTCCCTGCCCGGCGTGCCGCTGACGAGCCAGATCGTATTCCAGGTGCTCGCCGCCGAAGTCGCGCTGCAGCGCGACCAGCCGGCGCCCGCCTATCAGACCTACCTCGCCCTCGCGCGCGACACGCATGATCCCCGCATGGCGCAGCGCGCCACCGAGATCGCGCTGGCCGCGCAGAGCCCGTCGGACGCTTTGGCCGCCGCGCAATTGTGGCAGCAGTATGCGCCCAACTCGGAACGCGCCGCGCAACTCGACGCGTCGCTGCTCGTGCTGTCCGGCAAACCTGACGACGCTTCGCCGATCCTCGCCCGCGAACTCGCACGGGTGCCCGCCGACAATCGCGGCAGCGCGATTCTGGCACTGCAACTGCTGCTGTCGCGCGGCCCGAACCGGATCGGCGGCCTGCACGTGCTGCAGGATCTGCTCAAGAACGACATGAACCGGCCCGAAGCGCAACTGGCGATCGCACGCCAGCAGCTCGTGTCGGACGACGCGCCGGGCGCGCGCAAGTCGCTCGAACAGGCGCTCACGCTCAAGCCCGACTATTTGCCGGCGGCGCTGATGCTGTCGCAAATGGGCCCGGAAGAGCGCAAGGAAGGCATCGCCTCGCTCGAAAAGTACGTGCAGCAGAATCCGAAATCGCATGACGCGCGTCTCGCGCTCGCGCAGATGTATCTCGCGAGCGACCGTCTGGACGACGCGCAGAAGCAGTTCGAGATCATGCATAAGAACAACGCGAACGAACTGACGCCGCTCATGGCGCTCGCGTTGATCAAGATCCAGCAGAAGAATTTCAACGACGCGCAAACGTACCTGACTCAGTACGCCCAGCAAGCGGAAAAAACGCCGGGCGCCGATCCGGGCCAGGCGTATATCTACCTTGCGCAATTGTCGCTCGAACAGAAGAACGAAGCGGCCGCGAGCGATTGGCTGAACAAGATCTCGCCGTCGAGCCAGCAATATGTGCCGGCGCAGATCACGCGCGCGCAATTGCTCGCCAAGCAGGGCAAGACCGATGACGCGCGCAAGCTGCTGGCTAACCTGCCCGCGTCGGACCCGCGCGACCAGGCGCTGATCGCCCGCACCGACGCGGCGATCCTGTTCGACGCGAAGCGCTACCCGGAGGCGGAAACACGTCTGCAGCAAGCCACGGCGCAATTCCCCGACGACCCCGATCTGACCTACGACTACGCGATGTCCGCTGAAAAAACCGGCCATTACGACGTCATGGAAGCGCAGTTGCGCAAGCTGATCCAGACGCAGCCCGACAATCCGCAAGCGTATAACGCGCTCGGCTACTCGCTGGCTGATCGCAATCAGCGCCTCGCCGAAGCGGACAAGCTGGTCGAGAAGGCATCCTCGTTGGCGCCGAACGACGCGTTCATCATGGACAGCGTCGGCTGGGTCAAATACCGGATGGGCGATACATCGGACGCGATCAAGCTGCTGCGCAAAGCGTACGACATGCAGCCGAACGCCGAAATCGGCGCGCACCTCGGCGAAGTGCTGTGGAAAACCGGCAATCAGGATCAGGCACGCGCTGCTTTCCGCGATGCGCGAAAGCTCGAACCGGACAACGACACGCTTGTCAAAACGCTCCAACGTCTTCAGGTGAACGATCTTTGATGCGTCTTTCCCGTCTGATTTTCTTTCCCCGGGCGCCGCGTGGCGCGGCGCTCGGGTTCGCAGCGGCAGCGGTCGTCGTATTGGCCGGTTGTGCGTCAGTCAAACCGCAGGGTCCGTCCACGTCGAATGCCGCGACCTCCGTCACCGCGCAAACGAGCCGTGCTTACCAGGGCCGCTTCGCGGTCCAGTACAACGATCAGAACGGCCAGCAGCGCAACGCTTACGGCAACTTCACGTGGCAGGAAACCGGCGACACCGTGACCCTGCAGTTGCGCAATCCGCTCGGCCAGACGCTGGCAGTGGTGACGTCGTCGCCAGCTTCGGCCACGCTGGAACTGCCGAATCGCCAGCCGCTCACCGCGGATAACGTCTCCACGCTGATGCAGAATGCGCTCGGCTTCGCGCTGCCGGTCGAAGGGCTGCGCTATTGGCTGCAACCGTCGCCGGCGCCCACCTCGCGCGCCAAGACCGAGAAGGATCCGGAGCAACCGTCGCGGCTGAAGCAAATCACGCAGGACGGCTGGACGATCGACTATCTGGCTTATGCCGACGCGCCGGCCACCGGCGTGAAGCGCATCAACCTGACCCGCTCGGATCCACCGCTCGACATCAAGCTCGTGCTGGATCAGTAACCCGCGCCGCTTCACGCACCTTTTTCGCGCGCGACCTTGCCGCTTCTTTGACGCCATGTGGCGCATGTAGCCTCGACTCATGATTGAAACGACCGATTCGCTGCGCGATTGCCTCGCGCCAGCGAAACTCAACCTCTTCCTGCACATTACCGGCCGTCGGCCGGATGGCTATCACACGCTCCAAACGGTCTTCCAGTTGCTCGACTGGGGCGACACGCTGCACTTCACGCGACGCAACGACGGGCTCATCACGCGCAGCACCGAGATCGCCAACGTGCCGCCGGAACATGACCTGACCGTGCGCGCCGCGACGCTGCTCAAAACGCATACGGGCTCGCCTGAAGGCGTCGATATCGAAATCGACAAGCGTCTGCCGATGGGCGCGGGCCTCGGCGGCGGCAGTTCCGATGCAGCGACGACACTGCTCGCACTGAACCGTCTGTGGAAGCTCAACTTGCCGCGCCTCGAATTGCAGGCGCTGGCATTGAAACTCGGCGCGGATGTGCCATTTTTTGTGTTTGGAAAAAATGCGTTTGCGCAGGGTGTCGGAGAAGCACTAGACGTTGTACAATTGCCGCCGCGCCATTTCCTAGTAGTGACGCCGAGGGTTCATGTTCCGACTGCAGCGATTTTTTCTGAAAAAGCGTTGACAAGAGATTCAAAACCCCTCACAATTACGGACTTTCCTGCAGAACTTAGCTGCAACATTGAATGGCCAGAAAGCTTCGGCCGGAATGACATGCAGCAGGTTGTCGTAGGGAAATACGCGGAAGTAGCGCAAGTGTTGCGATGGTTTGAAAACATCGCGCCAGCGCGGATGTCTGGATCAGGTGCAAGTGTTTTTGCAGCGTTCCGTAGTAAAGCTGAAGCAGAAGCGGTGCAAGCCAAACTGCCAGCCGAATGGAACAGCGCAGTGGCCGCAAGTCTCGATCAACATCCACTCTTTACTTTCGCGTCATAAGTTTTGCATCGTCGAACGAAACTCCACGTTCGACGAAGCTCAGAGTTAGTGTAGGGGAGTCGCCAAGCTGGTTAAGGCACCGGATTTTGATTCCGGCATGCAAAGGTTCGAATCCTTTCTCCCCTGCCAAAATTTCTCGCATTTCCCTCGCCCCCAGCCTGAAGTAGGTGCACGATGAGCAGCCATGACGGCCTGATGGTTTTTACTGGCAACGCAAATCCCGCGCTTGCACAGGAAGTCGTCAAAATCCTCGGTATTCCCCTCGGCAAAGCAATGGTTAGCCGTTTCTCGGACGGTGAAATCCAGGTCGAGATTCAGGAAAACGTGCGTGGCAAGGATGTCTTCGTCCTGCAGTCCACGTGCGCACCGGCGAACGACAATCTGATGGAACTGATGATCATGGTCGATGCGCTCAAGCGCGCATCCGCCGGCCGGATCACAGCAGCCATCCCCTACTTCGGTTATGCCCGTCAAGATCGTCGCCCGCGTTCCGCGCGCGTCGCCATCTCGGCGAAGATCGTGGCGAACATGCTGGAAATCGCCGGCGTCGAGCGGATCATTACGATGGATCTGCACGCCGACCAGATTCAAGGCTTCTTCGACATTCCGGTCGACAACATCTACGCGACGCCCGTGCTGCTCGGCGATCTGCGCAAGCAGAACTACGAGAACCTGCTGGTCGTTTCGCCGGACGTCGGCGGCGTGGTGCGCGCGCGGGCATTGGCCAAGCAACTGAATTGCGATCTCGCGATCATCGACAAACGCCGCCCGAAGGCGAACGTTGCCGAAGTGATGAACATCATCGGTGAAGTCGAAGGCCGTACCTGCGTGATCATGGACGACATGGTCGACACCGCCGGCACGCTCTGCAAGGCAGCACAAGTTTTGAAGGAACGCGGCGCGAAGCAGGTGTTCGCTTACGCTACGCACCCGGTTCTGTCAGGTGGCGCAGGCGAGCGTATCGCCGCTTCCGCACTCGACGAACTCGTTGTGACGGACACGATCCCGCTCGGCGACGAAGCCCGCTCGTGCGCGAAGATCCGTTCTTTGACCAGCGCCGGCCTGCTTGCCGAAACGTTCTCGCGGATTCGCCGCGGCGATTCGGTGATGTCGCTGTTCGCTGAAAGTTAAGTATTTGCGAAGGCGCAGCGCGCCGCACCATGCGGTACGCTGCGCTTTTGCACAATCGGCATGAACGAACGAAGGTTCGTGCCGCAGCTCTGGGGCCTCAGCCATCTGGCTTGGAGGCCCCGTTTTTACTGCCTGGTCGCGGGCAGTGCATTGGAGATTCAAAATGAAAGTAGTCGCTTTCGAGCGTTCTTTGCAAGGTACGGGTGCGAGCCGCCGCCTGCGTAACTCGGGCAAGACCCCGGGCATCGTATATGGCGCTGGTGCTGAAACGCAATTGGTCGAACTGGACCACAACGCGCTGTGGCACGCGCTGAAGAAAGAAGTTTTCCACTCGTCGATCCTCGATCTGGAAGTGGCAGGCAAGTCGCAACAAGTTCTGCTGCGCGACGTGCAATACCACCCGTTCCGTCAGCTCGTGCTGCACGTGGACTTCCAACGTGTCGACGCGAAGAAGAAGCTGCACACCAAGGTGCCGCTGCACTTCATGAACCAGGAATCGAACCCGGCAGTGAAGCTGTCGAGCGCGGTGATCTCGCACGTTATCAACGAAATCGAAATCGAGTGCCTGCCGTCGGCACTGCCGGAATTCCTCGAAGTTGATCTGGCGACGATCGAAGCGGGTCACTCGGTTCACGCCAAGGACATCAAGCTGCCGGCAGGTGTGTCGCTGGTTGCTCACGTCGAAGCAGAAAACCCGGTGGTCGCAGCTGCAACGATCCCGGCTGGCGCAATCGCTGAAGGCGAAGCCGCCGCTGCTGAAGGCGAAGGCGAAACGCCGGCTGCTTAAGGGCGCCTCACGCGAAGAGCAAGAAATCCTCTCGATCCGTTTCAATGAAACGGTCGACGTGACCCGCCGAGGTTCGCCCCGGCGGGTTTTTTTTCGGTTTTTTTCGGCTCGGCTGCGTTCGGCTGCTGAGCCAGATGGACCTACGCAATCATGATCAAGCTGATCGTCGGCCTCGGCAATCCGGGCGCCGAATACACCGCGACGCGCCACAACGCCGGCTTCTGGCTGGTCGATCAACTGGCGCGCGAAGCAGGCGCGACGCTGCGCGACGAGCGGCGTTTCCACGGCTTCTATGCCAAAGCACGGCTTCACGGCGAAGAAGTGCATCTGCTGGAACCGCAGACGTATATGAACCGTTCGGGCCAATCGGTCGTGGCGGTCGCGCAGTTCTTCAAGATTCTCCCCGACGAAATCCTGGTCGCGCACGACGAACTCGACATGCCGCCCGGCAGCGTCAAGCTGAAGCTCGGTGGCGGCAGCGGCGGCCACAACGGGCTCAAGGACATCACCGCGCATTTGTCGTCGCAACAGTATTGGCGGCTGCGGATTGGCATTGGCCATCCGCGAGACCTGATTCCCGAAAGTGCGCGCGCCGGCGCCAAGCCCGACGTCGCCAATTACGTGCTGAAGCCGCCGCGGCGCGAAGAGCAGGACGTGATCGATGCGTCGATCGAGCGCGGGCTCGCCGTCATGCCGCAAATCATCAAGGGCGAGTTGGAACGCGCGATGATGCAACTGCATCGCAATCCGTAGAATGCCCGCTGGAATCGATATTCGCTGTACCGTCTTCGCGCAACTATGTTGCATGGGACCGGACTAAGCGCTAAAGCGCAAACTCCGGTCAACACAGGAGAATCGCTTGAGCCGCTATTGGAGTGACATCGTTCACCGTCTGACGCCATATGTGCCGGGCGAACAGCCCGCGGTCGCGCATCCGGTGAAGCTGAATACCAACGAGAATCCGTATCCGCCGTCGCCGCGCGTACTCGAGGCGATCCGGCAGGAACTGGGCGACGCCGCCGAATCGCTGCGGCGCTATCCTGATCCGACCGCGCAAAAGCTCCGCGAAACGGTTGCCGCGTACCACGGCATCCGCGCTGAACAGGTGTTCGCGGGCAACGGCTCGGACGAAGTGCTCGCGCTCACGTTCCAGGCATTGCTCAAGCACGACAAACCGTTGCTGTTCCCGGACATCACCTACAGCTTCTACCCGACGTATGCGCGACTTTTCGAAGTCGACTACCGGACCATCCCGCTCGATGACAGCTTTGCGATCAACGTCGACGATTACGTGTCGCCGAATGGCGGCATCCTGTTTCCGAACCCGAACGCGCCGACCGGACGTCCGCTGCCGCTCGCCGATATCGAGCGCCTGGTGGCGAGCAATCCCGATTCCGTGGTGGTGATCGACGAGGCCTACGTGGATTTCGGCGCCGAATCGGCTATCGGTCTGATCGACCGCTATCCGAATCTGCTGGTCGTTCAGACTGTGTCGAAATCCCGTTCTCTGGCGGGAATGCGCATCGGCTTTGCGTTCGGCAACCCGGAATTGATCGGCGCGCTGAACCGCGTGAAGGACAGTTTCAACTCCTATCCGCTGGACCGCCTGGCGCAAGTCGCGGCCACGGCGGCATACGAAGACGACGCGTGGTTTCGCGACACCCGCGCCAAGGTCATTGCAAGCCGCGAGCGACTGGCCGCGGGGTTGACGGCGCTGGGCTTCGAGGTGGTGCCGTCGGCGGCAAATCTGCTGTTCGCTCGTCACGAAGGCTACGACGCCGCAACGCTCGTGCTGCGACTGAGGGAAAAGGAGATTTTCGTGCGCCATTTCAAGGCGCCGCGCATCGACCAGCATCTGCGCATCTCGGTCGGCACCGACGCCGAATGCGACATTCTGCTGGACGCATTGCGCGAGATCTTCAGCGCATACGTCGGATAGCACGGCGCAAAGCGTTGCCGCCAAAAAAACGGCGAGGCCAAAAGCCTCGCCGTTTTTTAGACTCCGTACTTCACGCGCCCTTCGCAGCCTGCAGCGCGTGGTACTTCGCCATCAAGCCATCGGGCGTCTCCAGATGGTCCGGGTCGCGTGGAATGCACTCGACCGGACACACCTGAATACACTGCGGCTCGTCGAAATGCCCGACACACTCGGTACATTTCTTCGGGTCGATCACGTAGATTTCCGGGCCCATCGAAATTGCGTCGTTCGGGCACTCGGGCTCGCACACGTCGCAATTGATGCACTCGTCGGTAATCATCAAGGCCATACTTCTCTCACTTCACGCCGGCCGCAGCCAGCTTTGATCCGTCAAACCGACAGTTTACGCCGGTTACGGCTGTCCCGCCGACGCGCCGCTAGCCGGATCCATCGCGGCGACCTTTTCGGTCAGCCATTTTTCGACCGACGGGAACACGAACTTGCTGACATCGCCGCCGAGTTGCGCGATTTCACGCACGATCGTGCCGGAGATGAACTGGTATTGATCGGACGGCGTCATGAACATGGTTTCGACGTCGGGCAGCAAATAGCGATTCATGCCGGCCATCTGGAACTCATATTCGAAGTCCGATACGGCGCGCAGCCCGCGCACGATCACCCGCGCGTTATTGGTGCGCACGAAATCCTTCAGCAGCCCCTTGAAGCTCATCACCTGAACGTTCGGGTAGTGCCCGAGCACTTCGTGAGCGATGTCGAGGCGCTCTTCGAGGGTGAAAAACGGCTTCTTGTTGCGGCTGTCGGCAACGCCGACCACCAGCGTGTCGAAAATGCTCGACGCGCGCCGAACGAGGTCTTCGTGACCGCGCGTCAGCGGGTCGAACGTGCCCGGGTACACGGCGACTACCATGAGACTTCTCCTCTCTTCAGACAAAGGGGCACGTCAAAGCGTCCACGCGACGCATTTGGCACCGACCGCGCCCGTGACGGCAAACCGCCCGGCGCTTGTTTTGGAACGCGCATTATTCCTTATTTTCGCGCTGCAGCAAATGAAAGTGGACAGCGCCCGCTTTACCTTGCCGCACGATTTCCCACCCGGCGAGCGTCTCGTTCTCATCGAGTTCGAGCGCCTCGCCCGCTTCAACATACAGAAATCCGTCCGCGCTCACGAGCGGCACCGCCAGCGCGAGCGCTTTGCCGAGCAGATCGTCGCCGAACGGCGGGTCGAGAAATACGACGTCGAACGAACCGGGCGCGAGACTCGCGGCGAGGCGCAAACCGTCAGCTTCAGCGATTTCGATCGTGCGCGCCGACAGGCGTTCCTGATTCGCGCGCAACTGGCTGGCGGCCCGCGCATTGCGCTCCACCATCAAGACTCGTGCCGCGCCGCGCGACGCCGCCTCGAAGCCCAGCGCGCCGCTGCCGGCGAACAGATCGAGGCAGCGCTGGCCGTCCAGATTCTGGCCGAGCCAGTTGAACAGCGTCTCGCGCACGCGATCGGGCGTGGGGCGCAGGCCGTCGAGGTCGAGCACGGGCAAAGGCGTGCGCTTCCAGTCGCCGCCGATGATACGGATGGCGTGCGGCTTGCCGCCTTTGGACGAAGCGCCGTGGGCGCGTGAAGGTGCTGAACGGGGCATGCAGTTTCGATTACGTGATGAAGGCGCCCGCAACGTCGACACGTGCGGGCCGGAGCGCCAACGTTACCACAGCGACGCCCCGCGTCCAGCCTGGCCTTTCGGCCGATACGACGGGCGGCGGCGCGCCTGATAAAATGTGCGGCTTCCAGCGCCTTGCATCCCGCATCGCAACGCTGCCTGCCGCTCCCGCCGGTCTTATGCCGGCTGCGCGCATCGGCGCGCGCTCTCACCACGCCAGATCATGTTCAGCTTTTTCAAACGATTCAAGGGTTCGAAAGAGTCCGATAACGCGCCAGAAGAGTCGCAAACAGCGCCAGAAGGCTCGACGCTTGACGCCGCCGTGGAGGCGCCTGCGCCCGTCGCGCCGGCTGCCCCGCGCCCAGCCGATGCGCCGGTTCGCGTCGAGACGCCACCCGTGGCCGCTCCGTCCGCGATCGAGCCCGAACCCGAGCCGGAAGCATTCGCCTTCGAGGAAACCGTCGAAATCGTGCCGCCGCCGCTGCCGGACGCAGGCGCGAAACGCTCCTGGCTGACGCGTCTGAAGACCGGCTTGTCGAAGACGAGTTCGAACCTGACCGGCATTTTCGTCGGCACGAAGATCGACGAAGACCTGTACGAAGAACTCGAAACCGCGCTGCTGATGTCGGACGCGGGCGTCGACGCCACCGAATTCCTGCTCGAAGCGCTGCGCGAAAAAGTGCGCACCGAGCGCCTCGCCGATCCCCAGCAGGTCAAAGCGGCGCTGCGCACGCTGCTGGTCGACCTGCTCAAGCCGCTGGAAAAATCGCTCATGCTCGGCCGCGCGCAGCCGCTCGTGATGATGATCGCCGGCGTCAACGGCGCGGGCAAAACCACCAGCATCGGCAAGCTCGCCAAGCATCTGCAGAGTTTCGACCAGTCGGTGCTGCTGGCCGCGGGCGACACGTTCCGCGCCGCCGCGCGCGAGCAACTGGCCATCTGGGGTCAGCGCAACAACGTGACCGTGGTGTCGCAGGAAAGCGGCGACCCGGCGGCGGTGATCTTCGACGCGGTCGGCGCCGCGCGCGCGCGCAAGATCGACGTGATGATGGCGGACACGGCTGGCCGCCTGCCGACCCAGCTGCATCTGATGGAAGAACTGCGCAAGGTGAAGCGCGTGATCGGCAAGGCGCAAGACGGCGCGCCGCACGAACTGCTGCTGGTGATCGACGCCAACACCGGCCAGAACGCGCTCGCACAAGTGAAGGCTTTCGACGACGCGCTCGGCCTCACCGGCCTGATCGTCACCAAACTCGACGGCACGGCGAAGGGCGGCATTCTGGCCGCGATCGCGCGGCAGCGTCCGATTCCCGTGTATTTCATCGGTGTCGGTGAGAAGGTCGAGGACTTGCAGCCGTTCAGCGCGGAAGAGTTTTCCGACGCACTGCTGGGCGGCTGAACCCCAAACAGCGTCCGCGGCTAAAGCAGCAAAAAGGGCACTCCGAGGAGTGCCCTTTTTGCATCCCGCCTGCCGGATCAGGACAGGTCACTCAGCGTCCGGTTGCGCGCCGGGCGCCGCGCGGGCAAACGCGTCGAGTTGCATCGCGTGATCGTAGATGCGCTGGATGGTCGGAAACTTCGCCGTGTCGACCTTGAAGCGCTGCGCGTTGAACACCTGCGGAATCAGACAGGTGTCGGCGACGGTCGGCGTATCCCCGAAGCACAGCTTGCCGGTGCGCGAATCGCCCGCCAGATGCGTTTCGAACGTTGCGAAACCCGCTTCCACCCAGTGACGGTACCAGGCGTCCTTGGCATCGTCGTCGAGACACAAGGTGTGCTTCAGATACTTCAGCACGCGCAGATTGTTCAGCGGATGGATCTCGCACGCCACCTGCAACGCCAGCGCACGCACATATGCGCGATCGGCCGGCGTCGCGGGCAGGAGCGGCGGCTCGGGATGCGTCTCTTCCAGATACTCGATGATCGCGAGCGACTGCGGCATCACGTCATTGCCGTCGATGAAGGTCGGCACGATCCCGTCCGCATTCACCTTGCGGTATTCGGGCTTCAACTGCTCGCCGCCGTCGCGCACAAGGTGCACCGGCACGTAGTCGTACGGCAGATTCTTCACGTTCAGCGCGATGCGCACGCGATAGGACGCCGAGCTACGGAAATAGCTGTAGAGCTTCATGTTGTCTGTCTCCCCCAACTGGCCGTCAGACGACGCGCACGCTGAGCTCGCCGAGCCCGTCCACGCCACCCTTCATCAGATCGCCCTGCACCACTGCGCCGACGCCTTCCGGCGTGCCGGTGAAAATCAGATCGCCGGGTTGCAGTTCGAACAGCGTCGACAGATAAGCGATCGTCTCGGCCACCGACCAGATCAGTTGCGACACGTCCGAGTTCTGCTTTTCGTCGCCGTTCACCGACAACCAGATCGCGCCCTTGTCGACATGGCCGACGGTCGTGACCGGGTGAATCGGACCGAGCGGCGCCGAGTGATCGAAGCCCTTCGCGGTATCCCAGGGACGGCCCAGCTTCTTCGCTTCGGCCTGCAGATCGCGGCGTGTCATGTCAAGACCGAGCGCGTAACCGTAGACGTGATCGAGCGCGCTCCCGGCCGGAATGTTCTTGCCGCCCCTGCCGATCGCCGCGACCATTTCCATCTCGAAGTGGACGTTTTTCGACTGCGACGGATAGGGAAACTCGCCGGTGGCGCCGGGCGCGACGTACAGCACGGCATCGGCCGGCTTGGCGAAGAAGAACGGCGGTTCGCGGTCGGGATCGTGTCCCATCTCGCGCGCATGCGCCTCGTAGTTGCGGCCCACACAGTAGATGCGACGCACCGCGAACTGCTCGCTGGACCCCACAACCGGCACCGCGACCACCGGTGCGGGTGCAAAAACGTAACTCATCCCGTTCTCCGTTTCTTGATGTGTGCCGCCAGCGCGACGATAAAAGATCGAGTGTAACGCGCGACAAAGCGCCGCGCGCGCCCGTTCGGCATGAACCGGCGCGGCCGGCATCGCGGGCGCGCTGTCTCGCGGGATCGCCATAGATGCGATACTCACACTCAATAGCGTCTCCTGAATACCGTGGCCGACCGCTCCGAGGCGGCACGTCAACACGTCCCACTGCGCCCGATGACCGACTCCGCCGACACCGTCAATCCCTTCCCCTGCGCCCGCTTCATCAAGGAAATCGGCCGCGGCCCGAACGGCGCCCGCGCGCTGACCGCCGACGATACACGCACGCTTTACACCGCCATGCTCGACGGCCGCGTGGCCGAGCTCGAACTCGGCGCGGTGCTGCTCGCGTACCGCGTGAAGGGCGAAACCGCCGACGAACTCGCCGCAATGCTGGCCGGCGCGCATGCGTCGTTCGAGCCGGTTCATCTGCCGCACGGCACGTTCCGGCCCGTCTCGATACCCAGCTACAACGGCGCGCGCAAGCAGCCGAATCTGGTGCCGCTGCTCGCCCTGCTGCTGGCGCGCGAAGGCGTGCCGGTGCTGGTGCATGGCGTCACCGAAGATCCGGGCCGCGTGACGAGCGCGGAGATCTTCACGCATCTGCAAATTCCGCACGCGCGATCGCACGCCGATATCGAAGACGGTCTCGCTGAGCACCGCCTTGCGTTTGCTCCGATCGGCGTGCTCGCGCCGAAGCTCGCGCGGCTGCTTGCGCTGCGCCGGCGCATGGGCGTGCGTAACTCGACGCACACGCTGGTGAAAATCCTGCAGCCGTTCGCGCCCGCGGGTTTGCGCCTCGTCAACTACACCCACCCGCCGTATCGCGACAGCCTCACGCAACTGTTCAACACGCATCCGGACGCGGCCGCCGGCGGCGCGCTGCTTGCGCGCGGCACAGAAGGCGAAGCGGTGGCCGATACGCGGCGCCAGGTGCAAGTCGACTGGTTGCACGACGGCGTCTGCGAAACGCGCGTGCCGCATGAACGCTCGTCGCCGGATGCGCCGGAAGTGGACTTGCCCGAGGCTAAAGACGCGCCGACGACAGCGGCCTGGATCAGCGCCGTATTGCGCGGCGAAGCGCCCGTGCCGAGCGCGATCGAACGGCAGGTCGAACTGATCGTGGACGTCGCGAGAATGCCGGCGTAACCGCCTCGGCGTAAGCGCTGCGGTGCGCTTGCCGTCGCCCGCTGCGACCTGCGCGGGTTGACACGCCGCGACGCGCCGTCATACATTAGACCCA
Source organism: Paraburkholderia sp. RL17-373-BIF-A (assembly GCF_046030175.1). Classification (NCBI taxonomy): domain Bacteria; kingdom Pseudomonadati; phylum Pseudomonadota; class Betaproteobacteria; order Burkholderiales; family Burkholderiaceae; genus Paraburkholderia; species Paraburkholderia sp. RL17-373-BIF-A. The sequence goes on along the minus strand of NZ_JARESO010000008.1, from coordinate 117,274 downwards.
TGCGTTCCCTTCCGAACACCCTCCGAATTACCTCCGGCCGCCTAGCGCGGCCCCTATCGCTACGCCTAGCGTAAGTCAGGCGTAGCGCCGCGCGTTGGCAGCTCAGGTTGCTCGAAGCGCGGTCTCTCCAGCAGTTCCGTTGTTCCGTTTCACCCCCTAAGCGTAGTTCTTCACAACCTGTAGTCGTTTGCATTCGTCCGTTTATCGCGCGGACGAAGCGCGAGGATCAAATGCACGCCGCATGGGCTTTATCCACGTCCGTTTTCGCCGTCACGATGACGCTGTTCGTTCGCGCCCGTTCGTTGTTGCCGCTAGCCCCCGGCTGGCGGCCCGTGCACCCGTGGCAGTCCGCCAACCGCTCGACGCCACATCCTTTCGCATGCGACACAACGAACGAGGCTCACCATGTTGCAAAATCCCGCTGAAAAATATCGCCCCTTCCCCACCGTGCGGCTGACCGGCCGCAAATGGCCGAGCCGCACGATCGACCAGGCGCCGGTCTGGATGAGCACCGATCTGCGCGACGGCAATCAGGCGCTGATCGAGCCGATGAACGCGGCGCAAAAGCTCGAGTTCTTCGAGATGCTGGTCGCGATCGGCTTCAAGGAAATCGAAGTCGGCTATCCGTCGGCGTCGCAAACGGATTTCGATTTCGTCCGCAAGCTGATCGAAGAAAAGCGCATTCCCGACGACGTGACCATCGAGGTATTCATGCCGTCGCGCGCGGAATTGATCGCGCGCACGTTCGAGGCGCTGGAAGGCGCGCCGCGCGCCATCGTGCACTTGTACAACGCGATCTGCCCGTCGTTTCGCCGGATCGTGTTCAACCAGTCGAAGGCCGAGATCAAGGCGCTGGCCGTCGCAGGCACGCAAATCATCAAGGAGCATGCGCAGGCGCGGCCCGGCACGCACTGGACCTTCCAGTACTCGCCGGAAACGTTCAACGCGGCCGAACTGCCATTTGCACGCGAGGTGTGCGACGCAGTGGCGCAGACGTGGCGGCCCACGCGCGATCACAAAATGATCGTCAACCTGCCCGCGAGCGTGGAAGCGGCGACGCCGAACGTATTCGCCGACCAGATCGAATGGATGCACCGCAATCTCGGCTATCGCGACAGCATCGTGCTGTCGGTGCATCCGCATAACGATCGCGGCACCGCGGTGGCCGCCGCGGAACTGGCGCTGCTGGCGGGCGCGGACCGCGTCGAAGGTTGTCTGTTCGGCAATGGCGAGCGCACCGGCAACGTCGATCTCGTGACGCTGGCGATGAATCTGGCTGCGCAAGGCGTCGATACCGGGCTCGATTTCTCGGATATCGAGGCGGTCCGGCGCGTCGTGGAGCGCTGCAATCAGTTGCCGGTGCATCCGCGGCATCCGTATGCGGGCGATGCGGTCATTCGTGCGAAAAGCGGGGAGCGACAAGGCGTCGCGGCGCATGAGCCGGAAGTGGCCGAAGCCGGTGCGGCCGATCGTCGCGAGTGGAGCGGTGTGGATGAGGAAAGCGTCGCTGCCTGAGAATCAGGGCGAGTGACGCAAAAACCGACGCACAAGCGCGCTACCCGCGTGCCCGCGTCAGCCGGAGCAACCCGCTCACGAGGCGCGGCCAGCCCGGAAACAGTAAGCTCAAAAGGCTCACTCGATTGCGCAACGCGTTGCCTGCCAGGCAATCAGGCGCCATCGCCCGTCTTCCTGCGTATGGATCGCCGTGTAGGCGATCGGAAACAGCAGCGCTCCGTTATTGGCTTCCATTTCGATCAGCGCCCGGCCGGTCACGACGCAGGTCTCGCGCCCGACCGGCAGCACCTCTTGCGACTGAATCTCGATCTGCCGATAGCGGCGGCGGCCCGCGGTAATCCCGTCGATGAACTGCCGTTTCGTTTCCCGCTTGCCGTTCGTGTGAACGTAGCTCACGTTGTCCGCGAGCAGCGTGTCGAGCGATTGCCCGTCGCCGTCGACCATCGCGCGAAAACGCTCTCGCTCGAGCTCGCGAACCGCTTCGATTATCTTTGCCGCCATCGCTCAGCCCCTCGCACCGGTGAGCCGAACGTGGCCACGGTCGTCAGAAGTTATATTGCAGATATAGCTGGTGGAAATTTATACCAGGATTCGGCTCTTTGATACCGCCGTTGGAAATATGCTGGAAGCGATAGCCTGCCTGGTACTGCTGGTGGCTGCCGAACTGCATGCCCACGCCGGCCATGTCGGCGAACTGGAACGCAGTGCCCAATGTGAAGGTCGAAGAAATCCGGGGACTCGACAGCAGCCGGATGCCCGCGCCCAGTTCGGCGTACGGGCGGATCGAGCCCGACCCCTTGATGAAGCGGATGATCGGCGTCACGCCGATTTCGCCGATGTTGTCGTGCACATTGCCTTCGTTGGTGTGCCACCAGGCCACGTGCGCTTCGCCGATCAGCGAGAAATGCCAATCACCGATCTGCCACCAGGTCAGATCCGGGTCCCAGACGAAACCGAGGTCGAATTTCTTGACGTGGCGATCGCCGAGGCCGCCGGCCACCTGCACGCCAAACTGGTCCGCCGAAGCCCATCCTGAAGTTCCCACCAGCACGGCGCCAGCCGTGATATTTAGAGCCAGACCACGCAAAGCATTCTTCTTGTTGTTCATCTAACACCCGAGCTCCGCCGAACGTTGAACAATCCTTAACCGTTTTGCGTATTGTAAAGACAATCTCAATTTAGTGGATCGTATGAAGAAACCCGTCTTTCCGCAATTAGTCACCTCAAAACCAGCAAAAGTCGGTCATTTATAACAATGAAGGCGATCTGTTAGGTAAGTTCTACGCTCCGAGCAAAGAAGCCGAGGGAGGCGTACCATGGCTATTGAATCGTGAATTTCAATAGGAATTTACGGAACTTGGATGCCCCTACAGCCTCTAAGTATTAGCACTCGGCAATTCAGAGTGCTAACATCCAACGCTGGAGTCGTTACCTGAATAAGCTTTTGTCTGATTCCAAAGGAGTTTCCTACGTGAGCCATGCAATGACCCTTCCGAGTACTTTGAGCCCGTCGTCGGCTAAGGCCGCTTCGGCAGGTGCACTGGCGCTCTCGCATTCCTCGCTGCTGCCCGGTCAACTGGGCAATATCGACGCCTACATCCAGGCCGTAAATCGGATTCCGATGCTGACGCCGGCGGAAGAACGCCAGTTCGCCACCGAATTTCGCGAGCAGGACAACCTAGAGTCCGCGCGCCGTCTCGTCCTGTCGCACCTGCGGCTGGTCGTATCGATCGCGCGCAACTATCTGGGCTATGGACTGCCGCACGCCGACCTGATCCAGGAAGGCAATATCGGCCTGATGAAGGCCGTGAAGCGCTTCGACCCGGAGCAGAACGTGCGCCTCGTGTCGTACGCCATGCACTGGATCAAGGCTGAGATCCACGAATACATTCTGCGCAACTGGCGGATGGTGAAAGTCGCCACGACCAAGGCGCAGCGCAAGCTGTTCTTCAACCTGCGCAGCCACAAGCAAGGGCTGGGCGCGTTCACGCCGGACGAGATCGAAGGTCTCGCCAAAGAGCTGAATGTGAAGCGCGAAGAAGTGTCCGAAATGGAAACGCGCCTCTCGGGCGGCGATATCGCGCTGGAAGGGCAGGTCGAGGACGGCGAAGAGTCGTACGCGCCGATCGCCTATCTGGCCGACTCCCATAGCGAGCCGACCGCCGTGCTGGCTTCGCGTCAGCGCGACAAGCTGCAAAGCGACGGTATCGCGAGCGCGCTGGACGCACTGGACGCCCGCAGCCGCCGCATCATCGAGGCACGCTGGCTAAAAGTGGAAGACGACGGTTCCGGCGGTTCGACGCTGCACGAACTGGCCGACGAATTCGGTGTGTCCGCCGAACGTATTCGCCAGATCGAGGCAAGCGCAATGAAGAAGATGCGCGGTGCACTGACCGAATACGCGTAAAGCTTGAAGATTGTCAGCATGCCGGTTCGTCCGGCGCGCGCTATCCGGCCGCCAAGCCCCGCCCTCGCAAGACGGCGGGGCTTTTTTTCGCCCACGCCGCGGCGTTTTCGCGCACGCGCACACTGACGCAAGAGCATCACCAAGCAACACGCGTTTCTTGACGTATCACAAACCAGATAGCAATACTGCTTGAACGGGGCAAGTCTCGCGACCCAATGCCGCAGCGCCGAACTGTTGCGCGCGAGGTTCTACTCCTAGAATCGGGATGCACTCGCCAAACCGCCGAAGCGGCCTGGCGCCAGCCGGATTCACCGGTGTGAAGTTGCCTTCTACCGATCATGACCACAGCCCTCAATCGCAGCACCACCCGCCGCCCGAGCCTGCGCAAACGGTTCCACGGCTGGGTGCGCGGTCCGACGCTGGCGCGGGATATCGCCATCGTCCTCGCCATCAAATTCGTACTGCTGATGGCGCTCAAGTACACGTTCTTCAATCATCCACAGGCGGAGCACATGTCGCTGCCGCCTGAGCAAGTCGCGCAGGCGCTGTTGTCCGTGCCTGCCTCGCATCCGTCCCAAGGTGATCAACATGCCCGTTAGCGAAGTCGTAGAACTGTCGCGCCTCCAGTTCGCCATCACCGCGCTTTACCACTTTCTGTTCGTCCCGCTCACGCTCGGCCTGTCCTGGTTGCTCGTCATCATGGAGTCGGTCTATGTGATGACCGGCAAGCAGATCTACAAGGACATGACCCAGTTCTGGGGCAAGCTGTTCGGCATCAACTTTGCGATGGGTGTCACCACCGGCCTCACGCTGGAATTTCAGTTCGGCACAAACTGGTCGTATTACTCGCACTATGTCGGCGATATTTTCGGCGTGCCGCTCGCGGTTGAAGGGTTGATGGCGTTCTTCCTCGAATCGACCTTCGTCGGCCTGTTCTTCTTCGGCTGGAACCGGCTCTCGAAGACCCAGCATGTGTTCGTAACGTTCCTCGTGGCGCTCGGCTCGAACCTGTCGGCGCTGTGGATTCTGGTGGCCAATGGCTGGATGAACAATCCGGTCGGCGCTACCTTCAACTATCAGACCATGCGCATGGAGCTCGACAGCATCTTCTCCGTGCTGTTCAATCCGGTCGCGCAAGTCAAGTTCGTGCATACCGTGTCGGCCGGTTATGTGACGGCGTCGATGTTCGTGCTTGGCGTGTCGTCGTGGTATCTGCTGAAGCGCCGCGACACTGAATTCGCATTGCGCTCGTTCGCGATTGCCGCCGGCTTCGGTTTGGCGTCTACGTTATGCGTGATCGTGCTCGGCGACGAATCCGGCTACCGCACCGGCGAAGTCCAACAGGTCAAACTGGCCGCGATCGAATCCGAATGGGAAACCGCGCCCGCGCCGGCTCCGTTCACGATCATCGGGATTCCGAATCAGAAGGAAGAGCGCACTGATTACGCTATCCGGATTCCCTACGCGCTAGGCCTCATCGCCACGCGTTCGCTCGATGAACCCGTGGTCGGCCTGAAGGATTTGATGGCGCGCAACGAAGAGCGCATCAAGAACGGCATGCTCGCCTACGCCGCGCTGCAGAAACTGAAGCAAGGCGATATCACCGACGAAGCCAAAGCCGACTTCGACGCGCACAAGCAGGATCTCGGCTACGGCCTGATGCTCAAGCAGTTCACCGCGAACGTCACCGACGCCACGCCGGATCAGATCGCCCAGGCCGCGAAGAAAACGATCCCGCCTGTGGCACCCGTGTTCTTCTCGTTCCGCTTGATGGTGGGCCTCGGCATTCTGTTCCTCGCCACTTTCGTGCTGGCGTTCTGGTTCTGCGCGCAGCGCTCGTTGTTGCTGGAGAAGCGCCGCTGGTTCCTGCGCTGGGCCGTGTGGGCGATTCCGCTGCCTTGGCTCGCGGCAGAGTTCGGCTGGATTGTCGCTGAAGTGGGCCGTCAACCGTGGACCATCGCGGGCATTCTGCCGACCAACCTGTCGGCCTCGAGCCTGACACCGAATGACCTGTATCTGAGTATCGCGGGCTTCGTGGTGTTCTACACGGTGCTGTTCATCATCGAAATCATGCTGATGTTCAAGTACGCGCGGCTCGGTCCCTCGTCGCTGCATACGGGCCGCTATCACCACGAACAACAGCCGCTGAATCAGCCGCTGCCGACCAACACGGCCGCATGATTCGCCGCCACTGAGCTTCAAGGGAAAAGATCATCATGGATTACGCAACCCTCAAACTGATCTGGTGGGTGCTGATCGGCGTGCTGCTGATCGGCTTCGCGCTCACCGACGGCTTCGACATGGGCGCGGCGATTCTGCTGCCGTTCATCGGCAAGACCGACGCCGAGCGGCGCATCGTCGTGAACACGGTCGGCGCGACGTGGGAAGGCAATCAGGTCTGGCTCATCACGGCGGGCGGCGCGATGTTCGCCGCGTGGCCGCTGGTGTACGCGGCGTCGTTCTCCGGTTTCTATTTCGCGATGCTGCTGGTGTTGTTCTCGCTGTTCTTCCGGCCGGTCGGCTTCGACTACCGCAGCAAACGCGAAGACCCGCGCTGGCGCACGGCGTGGGACTGGGCGCTATTCGTCGGCGGCTTCGTGCCGGCGCTGGTGTTCGGCGTCGCGTTCGGCAACCTGCTGCAAGGCGTGCCGTTCTCGTTCGACACCGACCTGCGCGTCACCTATCACGGCGGCTTCTTCGCGCTGCTCAACCCATTCGCCGTGTTGTGCGGCCTCGTCAGCGTCTCGATGCTGACCGCGCACGGCGCCGCCTTCGTCAAGATGAAAGCGGACGACATCGTCGCCGAGCGCGCTTCGCTGGCGCTGCGGATCGCTGCGCTCTCTTGCGTGGTGCTGTTCCTGATCGCCGGCGCGCTGATCTCCACGATGATCGGCGGCTATCAGGTGATCGACGCCCCGCCGCTCGACACGGTCGCCAATCCGTTGATGAAGAACGTAATTGGGGCACCCGGCCTGTGGCTCACCAACTACGCGAACTATCCGTGGATGGTGAGCGCGCCGGTGGCCGGTCTCGTAGGCGGCGTGCTGGCCACGTTGCTCGCGCGCTCGCGCTTCGAAAAGAGCGCCTTCCTGTCGACTTCGCTGATGATCATCGGCGTGATTCTGACGGCGGGCTTCTCGATGTTCCCGTTCATCATGCCCTCCTCGCTCGACGGCCGCAGCAGTCTCACCGTGTGGGATTCGACCTCGAGCCGCATGACGCTGCAGATCATGCTGATCGCCGTGATCATTTTCCTACCGATCATCCTGATCTATACGAGCTGGGTGTATCGCGTGATGCGCGGCAAGGTGACCGCCGCCGCGCTCGAAGAAAATCACCATACGATGTATTGATCCGCAACACGCTCAACAGGAGTTTGCGATGTGGTATTTCAGTTGGATTCTCGGGATCGGCGTGGCGTTGGCGTTCGGCATCATCAATGTGATGTGGCTGGAATCGCATCGGCCGTCAAAAGCCGGCGCACAGAAGAGACGCTAAAACAGCCTGTGCCGGCCACGGGCCGGTAAACGGAAAAGCGGCACCTTGAATGATTCAAAGTGCCGCTTTTTTATTGCTGCATGACTACTGGAGGTGAAGCAGCGCGAGCCGCTCCTGCTTCAGCACTGCGTCATGCCGGCAAAGGCGTTGCACCGCCGCTTTGCGTCGTGCGCGTTGCCAGCTTTTCAGCGTAGCGCTGCGCGGCGTCGCCGACGACGATATGGAACGTGTCCGCAGAAATCCACGCCGTATCGAGCGTCGCCAGACGTTGACGATCAACCGCCGACGGATCCCGCACGACGATACGCAGACGCGTGGCCGCCACCGCATCAAGCGACACCACGTTGCCCGCGCCGCCGAACACGGCGAGCCAGCGCAGCGGATCGGGATCGAGCGGACCGCTACCTTGAGCACCCGAAGCTGCAACCCGCGTAGCCGCCACAGCCGGAGCCGCAGCAGCAGCCACCGGCTTCACCACCTCACCACCACCCTGCGCGATCACCGTGCGGATTTCGTCCGCGATGATGTCCGCTTCCGGTCCAATGATCACCTGCACGTTGGTCGACCCGCGCTTGAGCACACCACGCGCACCGATCGTCTTCAGTTCGTTTTCAGAGACCTTGTTCGAATCGACCACCGACAGACGCAGTCGTGTCGTGCAAGCATCAACCACCGACAGATTCGACGCACCACCGAGAGCAGCGATATAACGCTGCGCACGCGGCACAGCCGCACCGGCGACCGGCGAAACGAAACCACCAGCAGCAAACGAGTCGACTTGCTCATCGGCTGCAGCGGGTTCACGGCCCGGCGTCGCCATGTTGAATTTGCGGATAAAGAAGCGGAACAGCCCGTAGTACACCACCATGTAGACGAGACCGATCGGAATCGCCCACCAGCCACGAGTCGACAGGCCGTAGTTCAGCACGTAATCGATCGCGCCAGCGGAGAACGTGAAGCCGAGGTGAATGCCGAGCGCCGAACAGATGGCGAGCGAGAGGCCCGTCAACAGCGCGTGGATCACGTACAGCACCGGTGCGAGGAACATGAAGCTGAATTCGATCGGCTCGGTCACGCCCGTCAGGAACGACGTGAGCGCCATCGAGAACAGCAGGCCGCCGACCAGCGCGCGGCGCTCCTTCGGCGCTTCATGGAACATTGCCAGACAGGCAGCCGGCAGGCCGAACATCATGACCGGGAAGAAGCCCGTCATGAAAGTGCCCGCAGTCGGATCGCCCGCGAAGAAGCGATGCAGGTCGCCCGTCACGGCGGCGCCGCCCGGCGGCGTGAACGTGCCGAACACGAACCACGTCAGCGAATTGAGGATGTGATGCAAACCCGTGACGAGCAGCAAGCGGTTCAGCACGCCGAACACGAACGCGCCGAGCGCGCCCGCGGTGGTCAGCCAGTGGCCGGCCGTATCGATCACGGCTTGCACCGGTTGCCACACGTAGCCGAACGCTATGCCGAGCACGAGGCAGACCACCCCTGTGACAATCGGCACGAAGCGTTTCCCTCCGAAGAACGCGAGGTAATCGGGCAGCTTGATGTCTTTGTATCTGTTGTACAGCAAGCCCGCGACGATACCCGCCACGATCCCGGACAACACGCCCATGTTGAGCTTGTCGTTGATGTCCTTCATCACCGCGACTTCGACCAGATAACCGATCGCGCCGGCCAGACCCGCCACGCCGTTATTGTCTTTCGCGAAGCCGACCGCCACGCCGATCGCGAACAAGAGCGGCAGGTTGTCGAAGATCGCGCCGCCGGCGTCGGCGATCATCTTGATGTTGAACACATCGGGTTGACCGAGGCGCAGCAGCAGGCCGGCAACCGGCAGCACCGCAATCGGCAGCATCAGCGCGCGTCCCAGCCGCTGAATCTTCAGAAACGGATTCCCATCCATTGACACCTCCAATCCTTGTCTCTTTGTTGAACGCCGTGATTAAACGGCGTCGTTGAGTTTTGTAGCTACGAGTAATGACTGAGCGAAGCTGGCTGCGGACCGTATGGGGTTCAGTCCAAAGGCCAGGTTTCGCGGCTTGCTGCTCTTACCGCCTGCGCCGATTCGAGCGCCAGGGCATCCTGGGCGCGTTGACGGCACAGCTGATAATCGAGGTTGCGCACCCGCGCTTTGATGCCCGGCACCGACACCGGATCCACCGAAAGCTCGGTCACGCCAAGGCCGACCAGCAGCGGCACGGCGAGCGGGTCGCCCGCCAGCGCGCCGCACACGCCGACCCATTTGCCGTGCTTGTTCGCGCCTTGCACGGTGGCCGCGATCAACCGCAGCACAGCCGGATGCAAGCCGTCCGCCTGGGCGGCGAGGTCGGCCTGGCACCGGTCCATGGCGAGCGTGTATTGCGTCAGATCGTTGGTGCCGATCGAGAGGAAATCCGCGTGTTGCGACAGTTGATCGGCAAGCAGCGCCGCCGACGGCACTTCGATCATCACGCCGACTTCGATCGGCTCCGTGCGGCCCGACTCGCGCGCGAATTCGTCGATACGCTTGCGGATACGGATCAATTCGCCGACGTCGGTCACCATCGGCAGCAGGATGCGCACGGCGCCGAGCGGCTGCACCGCCAACAGGCCGCGCAACTGATCGTCGAGCAGATCCGGACGCACTTGCGCGAGTCGGATGCCGCGCAATCCGAGCGCGGGATTCGGTTCGGGCGGCAGCGTCAGATAGTCGACTTCCTTGTCCGCGCCGACATCCAGCGTGCGGATGATCGCGGTGCGGCCGCTCAATGCGTCGACGATTCCCTGGTAGCTCTGACGATGTTCGTCCGTGGTCGGCGCAGCGGCGCGGTGAATGAACAGCAGTTCGGTGCGCAACAGGCCGACGGAATCGGCGCCGTTTTCAACGGCGGTCTTCGCGTCGTCGAGCGTGGCGATGTTCGCGGCCACTTCGATCGCGCGGCCATCGGACGTGGCCGCCGCTTGCTGCGAGGTGCGGCGATTCGCTTCGCGCACATCGGCGAGGCGAGTGCGCTCCGAGCGCGCGCGCTCGACATCGAGTTGGGTCGGCGCGAATTCGAGGCGGCCGGTCGTGGCGTTCACTACCACTTGCGTGCCTTCGGGAATCGCATGCAACGCGTCGCCGACTGCCACCAGCGCGGGAATGCCGGCCTGACGCGCGAGAATCGCCGCGTGCGAGGTCGCGCCACCGCGCGCCATCACCAAGGCGGTGACACGTGAGCGATCCAGCGTGGACAGATCGGACGGCGTGAACTCTTCAGCCGCTAGCACGGCTTCTTCCGGCAACGTGCGCGCCGCGGCGTTCGTGTAACCCAGCGCGCGCAGCACGCGCTTCTCGATGTCGCGCAGATCGGCGGCGCGTTCCGCGAGCAACGCGTCTTCGATATTCGTCAGGATGGCGATCTGTGCGCGGATCGCTTCGCGCCACGCAAAACCGGCGCTCTTGCCGAGGCTGATCAGATCACGCGCGGCGTCGAGCAGCGTCGGATCTTCGAGCAGCACGCGATGCACCGCGAAAATGCCCGCTTCGCCAACCGCGCCGCGTTGCGAGGCGTCACGGACGGTCGTGCCGAGGTCCGCATCGACGGTGGCAATCGCCTTGTCGAGCAAGCGGCTCTCCGCAGCCGACGTGCCGTTCGCTTTTTCGGGCGGATCGATGTCCGCGTCGTCCCAGCGCACCAGCTTGCCGACCGCGACGCCCGGCGCCGCGCAGACGCCGGCGAGTGTATTCGGCGCGAGCGGTTCGCCCGCCGGACGCGCAACGGCTTGCGGCGCCGGCGAGCTTTGGCGCGCCGGTTTTTCTTCGACTTCGCCGTGCGCTTCGCGCGTCAATTCATGCGCGATCGCTTCGATCGCAGCTTTTGCTTGCGGACCGACGCCGAGCAACTCGATGGTCGCGCCTTCGCCTGCACCGAGGCCCAGCAAACCGACCACGCTTTCGATCGCCGCCTTGCGTCCTTCGTAACGCACTTCGACGCGTGCGTCGAAGCCGCGTGCCGCTTCACGTGCACGCGCCGCCGGGCGTGCATGTAGACCGCCTGCGTGAACCAGCGTGACCTGCTGACGCGCTTCCTCCGTCACGTTCGTTGCACTCGCCTGGCGCGAGGCCTCGGCCGCCGCGCCGCCGCGCGCACGCAGCACCAGCAGCGGCGTTTCACCCGCCTTCAGCAAGCCGCCTTGCACACGTTCGACGATCTCGAACGCATCCGAATTGGCGATCGCGATTACCGACACGAGGCTCGGCGCATTCAGCGCGACCTGATCCTGATCGAATTCGATCAGCACATCGCCAGCGCGCACGTGAGCGCCTTGAGCGACCATCGGCGCAAAGCCCTTGCCGTTCAGTTCGACCGTATCGATACCGATATGCAGCAGAATTTCGGCGCCTTCGGCCGTGGCCAGCGTCACGGCGTGACCGGTGCGCGCGAGATGGGTGACGGTACCGTCGCACGGCGCGACGAGTCGGCCCTCGAGCGGATCGATGCCGATGCCGTCGCCGAACATGCCGCCCGAAAACACAGGGTCGGGCACGTTCGCGAGCGGCACGACCGGACCGGTCATGGGCGCGAGTAAAACAATATGGCCTTCAGAATGGCTCATCAAGCGGGACTCCTCGACACGTCGCATCTGATTTCTCGTCAGTGAGTTTCGGTGACTTTGTTGAGATGGCGCGGCGCATCGGGATTGCGCCCGCGCGCGGCGGCAAGACCGGCGGCCATCACGTAAAAGGACAGGATTGCAGCGATCGGATCGAGCGCCGCATGGGCGGTGGGTGCAAGCGGCAACGTGGCTTCCGGCACGTCAGCCGGCGCCGCGAGCAGAACGCGGGCGCCGCGCGCCTTCATATCGCGCGCGAGTTGCAGCAAGCCGGCCTGCTCGGGCCCGCGCGGTGCGAAGACCAGCAGCGGGTAGTCGCGATCGATCAATTCCATCGGACCGTGACGCACTTCCGCGCTCGAAAACGCTTCGGCCTGAATGCCGGAGGTTTCCTTCAGTTTCAGCGCGGCTTCCTGCGCGATGGCAAGACCCAAACCGCGGCCGATCACGATCATGCGCTCGACGCCGCGCAATTCCTCCACGGCTGCCGACCAGTCGAGTTCACCGGCGGCACGCAGTGCTTCGGGCAGCGTCTTCAACGCAGCGAGCAATTCGGCGTCCTGCTGCCAATGCGCGACGAGCTGCGCGGAAATCGACAGCATCGCGATATAGCTCTTGGTGGCCGCGACGCTCAATTCCGGACCGGCTTCGAGCGGCAACTCGAATTCGCACGCGTCGGCCAAGGGTGAGCCCGACACGTTCACGGCGGCAACGGTCAGCGCGCCGGCTTGGCGCAATGCCTCCATGGTGCCGACCAGGTCAGGGCTCTTACCCGACTGCGAGAACGCCAGCGCGAGTTGATCGCGCACCTGCAGCGGCGCCTGTTGCAGCGTGGCGACCGACATCGGCAGCGAGGCGACCGGCACGCCAAGGCGGCTCATCGTCAGGCTGGCGAAGTAGCTCGCCGCATGGTCGGAGCTGCCGCGCGCGACCGTCAGCGCGACATGGCGCGGCTGCTGGGCGAGCTTCGCCGCCAGCGCCTCGACGCGCGAGGTGTCCGTGAGTTGCGCGGCGACCGTATCAGCGGACGCCAGCGCCTCTTTAAGCATATTCGACAATTGCTTCTCCTTCGACGTAAGTCGCGGTCAACGCCAATTCACGATCGAACACGACCACATCGGCCCATGCACCGCGCGCGATGCGGCCGCGGTCTTCAATGCCCAGGTAGTCGGCGGCGTAGCGCGACAAACGGTTCGATACATCGGCGATCGGCAAGCCGATCGACACAAGATTGCGCAGCGCCTGATCCATGGTCAGGGTGCTGCCGGCGAGCGTGCCGTCGGCGAGACGCACGCCGCCGAGACACTTCGTCACATGCTGGCTGCCGAGGCGGTATTCGCCGTCGGGCATGCCGGTGGCCGAGGTGCTGTCCGTGACCACATAGAGACGCGGAATCGCGCGCAAGGCCGCGCGGATCGCCCCAGGATGGACGTGCAGCAGATCGGGAATGATTTCGGCGAACTCGGCGTGCGCGAGCGCCGCGCCGACGAGGCCTGGATTGCGATGGTGCAGCGGCGACATGGCGTTGAACAGATGCGTGAAGCCGCAGGCGCCGTGCTTGAGCGCGGCGACGGCATCGTCGTAAGTGCCGAGCGAATGGCCCAGTTGCACGCGCACGCCGCGCGCCGCCATTTCGGAGATGATCTCCATATGGCCGGCAATTTCCGGCGCCAGCGTCACCACGCGAATCGGCGCGATGGACAGATACTTCAGCACTTCGTCCATCACCGCGGAGACCGCCGCATCCGGTTGCGCGCCGAGCTTGCCGGGGTTGATGTACGGCCCTTCCAGATGCACGCCGAGCACGCGCGCGCCGCCTGGCGTGCGAATCCGCGCGTTGTTGCCCAACTCAGCGACGACGCTCATCAGTTCGTCGCGCGGCGCGGTCATGGTGGTGGCGAGCAGGCTGGTCGTGCCGTAACGCGCATGCGTGCGCGTGATGGTTTCGATCGCGTTGCCGCCTTCCATCACGTCGGACCCGCCGCCGCCATGCACGTGCAGATCGATGAAGCCGGGCAGGATGTACGGCGCGTCGTTCGTCGACGGATCGACGCGTTCGCCGGTGAGCGCCGTGATGCGGCCGTTTTCGTATTCGAGCGTGCCGTGAATCCACCCATCGGTGGTGAGTATGTTTCCGGTCAGCATGAGTCTCTCTGGTGAGGCGTGATACGGGGCGTGACTGAATGGCGCCTGACGGCGGCGCCGCACCTGAACTTGCGGGCTTCGCGCTCTGCTCGGTCGAGCAGTTCAGGTGCGCAATTCAGCGACAAAGTCGTAGTAATCGTCGCGGCAATAGGTGTCGGTCAGTTCGATTGCGCGCTGGTCGGCGCTATAGCCGATACGGGTAATGACCAGCAGCGCCGAGCGCGGTTCGATGTCCATCAACGAAGCGATCTCGCTCGAAGCGTTGACCGCGCGGAAGTGTTGCAAGGCACGCACGACGGCGGCGCCACGGCGTTCGAGATAGCTGTAAAGCGAGTCGCCGATGGCGTGCGGATCGGGCACGATCGCCGCCGGCAACGCCGAATGCTCGACCGCCATGACGATGCCGTCCGCGCGCCGCAGGCGCCGCAGACTCGTTACCGCCGCGCCGGGCGACAGCCCGAGGTGCACCAGCTCGTCGCGGTTGGCGGCGCGGATATCGCGCTCGAGCCACACCGAATCCGGCCGGAAACCGCGCTGCTGCATCTTCTTCGTGAAGCCGGTGAGCCGCGAAAGCGGGTCTTCGACGCGCGGCGTAATGAAGCTGCCTGCGCCGCGAGCGCGCCGGATCAACCCTTGCTCGACCAGCAACTCGATCGCCTTGCGCGCCGTGATGCGCGACACGCCGATCGCGTCCGAGAGCGTGCGCTCCGAGGGCAGCGCCTCACCGGCCGACCACACGCCGCAGTGGATCGCTGTCGCAAGATTGCGCGCGAGCTGCAAATAGAGCGGCGTGACGTTGCGGGCGTCAGGCATCAGTGCGGACCAGCGAGTTTCCATGGGGCTCCGGCGGCCTTCGCGAAAAGGTAGGCCTACGAAAAATGAGAGCCCATTATATAACCAACATAATACCAGTCAACCAACTGGTTCCATGCTGGTATGATTTGGCGCAAAGCCTTGCTGAATAAGGCTTAGAGGGGCATTCGGAGGCGCTGGAGAGGGTTTTTGGAGCCCAGGATTTACCCGTATTGGGCTTTGGGAAGGCATCTGGCCGGCTTTAAGCAGGGTTTCAGTACACTGACACTCTGCCGTGATCGATACCTTTTTAATACCAGTGCCGATCAAGCCTTTGCCGGCGTGGCTTTTGTAATGGGGTGCGTTCCAATATAGTGCTGAGTAGCAAGCTATAAAAATCCCCTGGGAGCAGCATTTGACAGATTCCGAGGCGCTGAGGCGCGCTCAGGCCGTCCGCCATTTCAACCGCTTCTATACCCGACACATTGGCGCACTGCATGAGCATTTGGCAAAGAGCGCGTTCTCATTGACCGAGGTGCGCGTACTGCACGAGCTCTCCCGCGGACGTCCTCAAACGGCCTCGGTGCTCGGGCGTTCCCTCGGTCTCGACAGCGGTTATCTCAGCCGTCTGCTGACCAGCTTCGAACGACGCGATCTGATCACGCGCCGCCCGTCCGAGACGGACGCGCGCCAGTCGCTGATCGCGCTCACGGACAGCGGCCACGCCGCGTACGCACCGCTCGATAACGCGGCGATCGAAGAAGTGTCGATACTGCTTTCCGGCCTCACGGCCCTCTCTCAGGATCAGTTGATCACCGCGATGAAGACCATCGAGCGGCTGCTCGGTGACAAGCCGCGGCACGAACTCGTGGTGCTCCGCCAGCCGCGCCCAGGTGAATGCGGCTGGCTCGTGCATCGGCAGGCGCAATGGTTCGCCGCGCAATACGACTGGGATCCATCGTTCGAGGGATTGCTCGCGCGGGTCGTCGCCGATTACACACAACGCAACGATCCGGTGCGGGAGATGTGCTGGGTCGCCGATCAGGAAGGCATGGTGGTCGGCTCGGTCTGCATCGTCGGCGTGTCGACGACGGTGGCCGGCGTGCGGCTGCTGTGGGTCGAGCCGGACGTGCAGCGGCTGGGCATCGGCACGCAGTTGCTGAGCGAATGCGTGCGCTTTGCGAGGCGCGCGGGCTATACGAAGCTCACGCTGACAACGGCCGCCTCGCTCGAACAACCACGGCGCCTGTGCGAGCGCACCGGGTTCAGGCTCGCCGGCACGGCGGCTGAGCGCCGTTTCGGCAAGGACCTGATGATCGAGCGATGGGAATTAGGCTTGTAGCAAGCGTCGCCGCTTAGAACGACGGCACCACCGAACCCTTGAACTGCGTCTTGATGAACTGGCGCACGTCTTCCGACTGGTAAGCGGCAACCAGCTTCTTGACCCACGGCTTGTCCTTGTCCTGCGTGCGCACGGCGATCAGGTTCGCGTACGGGCTATGCACGTCTTCGAGCGCGATCGCATCTTTGGTCGGCTGCAGGCCGGCGGCCAGCGCGAAGTTCGTGTTGATCGCGGCGGCGTCGACGTCCGACAGCGAGCGCGGCAGTTGTGCGGCGTCGAGTTCGACCAGTTTGATCTTCTTCGGATTGTCGGCGACGTCGAGCGGCGTCGCGTTATTGCCGTTCGTGCCCGCGCCGGTCTTCAGCTTGAGCACGCCTTGCGCTTGCAGCAACAGCAACGCGCGGTTTTCGTTCGACGGATCGTTCGGCACCGCGACCTTCGCACCTTGCGGCAGATCCTTCAGCGACTTCAGCTTCTTCGAGTAGATGCCGAGCGGCGAGATGTACGTGAGACCGGCATTGACGATCTTGTAGCCGCGCTGCTTGATCTGGCTATCGAGGTACGGCTGATGCTGGAAGCTGTTTGCGTCGAGGTCGCCGGCGTCGAGCGCGGCGTTCGGCTGCACGTAGTCGTTGAATTCGACGACCTTCACGTTCAGGCCTTCGCGCTTCGCCACTTTGGTGACGACTTCCCAGATCTGCGCGTCCGGGCCGCCGATGGTGCCGACCTTGATGACTTTGTCGTCGGCGTGCGCGCCGAAGCTGGTGAAGATCGCCGTGCTGGCGACGACTGCCGAGAGGGCTTTGAGGATGTTTCTGCGCTGCATGTGATTCTCGCTTGTTTCTAATCGATGGCTGGATCGGTGACTTGATCGACCGCTCATCGACTTCTGATCGGTGTCAGATTCGGGTGGAAGCCGACGGCGGACATTGCTTTTGACAATGCGCAGCCGACTGGACCTGAAATGGTCTCATAGTCCCGGCGAGATGGGAAATATCACGATCGCATATGGTTATGCGCGTTGAACGGCGCGGGACCGCGTGCTCATGAGAGGCACGCGGGCGCTGCAGCGGAGAATCAGAAGGTGGTCCAGTCGTCGCCGGGCGGGGTGGCTTTCACTGCCACGGTTGACGCGCGTGGCGCGGTCGAGGCGGCAGGCTTGGCGCTCGTCACATGCGCGGGCGATGCCGAGGTCGGCGCGGCGGACGCTCTGGCGGGAGCCGACAGCTTCGGCTCCGCGCGCGACAATGCCGACGCAGAGTGCAGTGCCGTGCCGATTTCGCGCATTGCCGCTGCCGTTGCGGCTGCTTGCGGCGCCGCAGCCGTCGCCGTAGCCGTCACTCTCCGCGCCGCGACCGCAGCCGAATTCTGCACGGCAACGTCCGCACTATTCACGCGAAACGCGCTCACTGTGTCACGCAGCCGCCCCGCCTGATCCTGCAACGAAGCGGCTGCGGCGGCCGCCTGCTCGACCAACGCCGCGTTCTGCTGCGTCACCTCATCCATTTGCGTGACGGCGCGCCCGACTTGCGAAATGCCGCTGCTCTGCTCTTCGGATGCCGCCGCGATCTCGCCCATGATGTCGGTGACACGCTGCACGGCTTGCAGAATTTCGCCCATCGTCCTCCCGGCTTGCTGCACCAAGGTCGAGCCGTTATGCACGCGTTCGACCGACGCGCTGATCAACTGCTTGATCTCCTTCGCCGCCGTTCCCGAGCGCTGCGCGAGGCTGCGCACCTCGCCCGCGACGACCGCGAAACCGCGGCCCTGCTCACCGGCGCGCGCCGCTTCCACGGCCGCGTTCAACGCAAGAATGTTGGTCTGAAAAGCAATGCCTTCGATCACGCCGATGATGTCCGCGATCTGCCGCGAGCTGTCGTTGATCTCGCCCATCGTGCCGATCACGCGGCTCACCACGTCGTTGCCGCGCGTCGCGATTTCGGACGCGTTATGTGCGAGTCCGCTCGCCTGCCGCGCGTTGTCGGCGTTCTGCTTGACCGTCGCGGTGAGTTCTTCCATGCTCGCCGCTGTCTCCTGCAACGAAGCCGCCTGCTGCTCGGTGCGCTGCGACAGATCGCCATTGCCGGCGGCGATCTGCTGCGTCGCCGACGCAATGGATTCGGCCGAGCGACGAATCTCGCCGATGGTCCGCTGCAAACGGTTCTGCATTTCATGCATGGCCGCCATCATGCTGGTCTTGTCCTGCGGACGAACCTCGACCACCTGCGTCAGATCGCCTTGCGCGATACTTGCCGCAAGCCGCGCCGCCTGGTCAGGTTCGCCGCCGAGGCTCGCACGTACGTTGCGGATGATCAGCACCATCGCCAGCGAGATGATCGCGCCGATCACCAGCACCACAGCCAGGTGGCCGAGCAGCGTCTCGTAGTACACCGTGTCGATGTCCTTGATGAAAACGCCGCTCGTGATGTTCCAGTCCCACGGCGCGAAACGCACCACGTAGCTGATCTTCGGCACGGCCGTTTCGCTGTGCGGCAGGCGTCCGCGATACTCCGCGAAACCACGGCCGCTCGCCTTGGCCGCGTCGACGATCGCCACGTACAGGAGCTTGCCGTCCGGGTCCTTGAAGTCGCCGACCGGCTTGCCGGTCATTTGCGGCAATGTGGGATGCATCAGCACGACGGGCTTCGAATCCATCACGAACAGGTAGCCGGATTCGCCGTAGCGCATGGTCGCTAGACGGGCGAGCGCTTCGCGCTGCGCATCGGCCTCGCTCAGCTTGCCGCTTTGCGAGAGCGCGTAATAACCGTTCACGATGCCCTGCGCGGCATCGACCAGATTCACCATGCCCGCCTTGCGCTCGGCCAGCATCGTGCTGCGCGTTTCGACCGCGCTCCACAGCCCGACGCCCAGCAGCCCCAGCCAGACGAGCGCGAGCGACAGCCATAGTTTGCGATTCAAACTCATCCTGCTCATTGTTGTGGTCTCTCTCGTGTGATTCGTGTTCCGTTCGCGGTCGCAAGCACGCGACTGCGTATCGCGCGCAAACGATTGCTATAGATATAACGGCAAGACAAACGGGCAACTTGAGAGACGCTGCAAGGAAACCAGCCGCCTGGCGAGGGCGGCGTGCGTGCAGGCAGATCACACGCGCTGAATCGTTCTCTGACCGATAATCCGAGGCTGCGGCCGCACCTTTTAGCGGCACATTCCATTGCGGAGAGAACGCCCATGTACGTCATCGACCTTACCTACACCGCACCGCTCGAACGCGTCGACGACGCGCTGGAAGCCCATCGCGCGTTTCTGACGCAGCAGTTCGAAGCAGGCGTGTTCGTCGCCGCCGGACCGAAAGTGCCGCGCGACGGCGGCATCATTCTGGCGGTGCGCATCGAGCGCGATAAGCTGGATGAGATTCTCGCCAGCGACCCGTTCGCGCAGCAGAACCTTGCGCGTTACGTGGTGACGGAGTTCAAGGCGACGCGGCTAGCGCCCGGATTGAATTTGCCGATGCCAGCTTGAGTCTTGAAGCGCAGGGAAATTTGAAAACGGGCGCGTGATACGACACGCGCCCTTACGGCTGCGCGTGTCAGTCGAGCAGCAGCTTGATGTCGTGCACCCACGGCGTTGCGCCTTGGCCGTCGCGCGCGAACAGACGCAGCTTGCCGTCCGTGTCGAACACATAGCTCGCGGCCGTGTGATCCATCGTGTAGCTGTCAGGCGTCTTGCCCGGCACCTTCGCGTAGTAGACGCGGAAGTCCTTCGTGATCTTGGTGAGCTGCGCCTGATCGGCCGGACGCAAGCCGACGAACGTCGGGTTGAACGCCGGCACGTATTGCGCGAGCAAGGCCGGCGTATCACGATCCGGATCGACGGTGACGAACAGCACCTGCACGCGCTTCGCGTCTTCCGGGCCGAGTTGCTGCAACGCTTGCGATAGCTCGGCCATGGTGGTCGGGCAAACGTCCGGGCAATGCGTGTAGCCGAAGAACAGCACCACGACCTTGCCCTTGTAGTCCGCCATGCTGCGGAGGTGGCCGGCCGTGTCGGGCAGCGAGAAGTTGCTGCCGAACTGGGTATTGCCCGTGATGTCGAGATTCTGGAACGCCGGCGGCTGCTTGCCGCAGCCTGCGACCAGCGAGGCGCCACCGAGCGCGCAAGCGATCACGGCAGCACGCGCCATGCGCGCGAAGCGGTTATTGAGCATGGTATTACGCGCCGATCAGGACGCGCGCATAGTGGTCGATCAGCAGCGCAGCGAATAGCAGCGAGAGATAGACGATCGAATAACGAAAGGTCTTGCGCGCCAGATCGTCCGAGTACTCGCGATAGATCTTCCACGCATAGGCAAGGAACACGGCGCCCAGCAGCACGGCCGACGCGAGGTACACCACGCCGCTCATGCCGGAGATGAAGGGCATCATGGTGACCGCGAACAGGATCACCGTGTACAGCAGAATATGCAGGCGCGTGTACTTCTCGCCGTGCGTGTTCGGCAGCATCGGCAGGCCGGCGTTTTCGTAGTCTTTGCGGCGATACAGCGCGAGCGCCCAGAAATGCGGCGGCGTCCACACAAAGATGATCAGCACCAGGATCCAGGCGTCGCCGGGCACGTGGCCGGTGACCGCGGCCCAGCCGAGCGCCGGGGGCATGGCGCCCGAGGCGCCGCCGATCACGATGTTCTGCGGCGTGGCAGGCTTGAGCAGCAGCGTATAGATAACGGCATAGCCGACGAACGTGGCCAGCGTGAGCCACATGGTGAGCGGATTGGCGAACGTGTAGAGCGTCCACATGCCGAGGCCGCCGAGCACGGCCGAGAACAGCAGAATCTGCGTGGTGGTGATTTCGCCGCGCGCGGACGGGCGCCACGAGGTGCGGCGCATCTTGGCGTCGATTTTCTGCTCGACGAGGCAATTGATGGCGAACGCCGCGCCGGCCAGCAACCAGATGCCGACGGTGCCGCCGATCAGGGGAGTCCACGGCACCATGCCAGGCGTCGACAGAAACATGCCGATGACGGCGCAGAACACGGCGAGTTGCGTGACGCGCGGCTTCGTCAGGGCGATGTACTGGGAGACCCGGCTACCGGGCGTTTGGGAGAGTGTTGTGCTGTCCATGTGGAGTCACGCTGGCGCGGCATCGCGCGCAGGGAGCACGGCGCGGCCGGGACGGCTATAAGCGATCCGAAAGTTTAACATAACGAGCAGAAGCAGCAGGATCGCGGCCCCACCGTTATGCGCGACCGCAATGGGCAACGGCCATTGCAGAACGATGTTCGACAGCCCGGTGATGAACTGGATCAGCACGACCAGCAGCACGCCGTTTGCGGGCCGCCGCAGCGACTCGAAGCGGCGCAGTTTGAGCGCGAACCACGCCAGATAGGCGACCACGACGATGGCGAACGTGCGGTGCGTCCAGTGGATCGCCACCAGCGCATCCTGCGTGATCATGTCGCCGTCGCCGGTCATGCCCAGCGCACGCCACAGGTGGAAGCCGTGCGCGAAATCCATCGGCGGGACCCATTGGCCGTTGCAGGTCGGGAAATCCGTGCACGCGAGCACCGCGTAGTTCGTGCTGACCCAGCCGCCCAGTGCGATCTGCGCGATCAGCAGCACGAGACCCGCGATCGCCGCCGCACGCCAGCGCGCGGCCTCGGGCTCGTAAGCGGGCAACGGCGTTTGCCGCGCGGCCAGCCAGCCGAGGGTGCCCAATAGCGCGAGCCCGAGCAGCAAGTGTGTCGTCACGATGATCGGTTGCAGCTTCATCGTCACGGTCCAGGCGCCGAACGCGCCTTGCACCAGAATCAGCAGCAACAGCGAGGTCGGCCACCACGGCGATACATGCAGCGGGCGTCGCTTGATACGCGCCGTCCACGCGATGAGGGTCTGCGCGATGATCAGCACGCCGATCGCCATCGCGAAGTAACGGTGGATCATTTCGATCCAGGCCTTCGTCATGCTGACCGGTCCGGTGGGCATCGCCTGATGTGCGGCCGCGATCGCCGCATGCGCGATGAACGGCGATGATGTGCCGTAACAGCCCGGCCAGTCCGGACAGCCAAGCCCGGAATCGGTGAGCCGCGTGAAGCCGCCGAACATCACCAGATCGAGCGTGAGGAAGGTGGTGAGCCAGACCAGCTTGCGAAATTTGTTGTCGTCGGCCCTGACCCACACGTAGGACAGCGGCAACAACGCGATACACAAGCCGATCAAAGCCAGTTGCAGTACGAACATCTCTCTTACCTATATTGCGGCGTCAGCCGATGCGCGACCATTTGAGCAGCTTGGTCAGGTCGCCTTTGATCTTGCCGGGGTTCGGATCTTTCGGGAAACGCATCATCAGATTGCCGTTCGGATCGACCAGGTAAATGTGGTCAGTGACTTTGGTGCCGCTATCCGTTGGCAGCCACGCGGACACCTGCGCCGGATCGGCGATCATCATGTCGGTGTCGGGGTAGGCCTTTTGTATCACGTCCGCGACGTTGCCTGCATCGGTGCGCAGCCATACTTCCACGACGCGCTCGCGTTCCGGGCCCTGAGCTGCGCGGATTTGTCGCATGAAGTAGAGCTTGGTGACGCACGCTTTGTCGCACGCGCTGTTGTCGACGGAAATCATCAGCCAGTGGCCGCGCAGCGTGGCGAACTTGATGGGCTTGCCATCCTCGCCGGTGACCGTGAGCGAATCGGGAATCGGGCGTTGCGGTTCGACCAGCGTGCCGTAGCTCGTGGTGCCGCCGGTCGGCCGGATCACGTAGTACGTGAAATACGACACGGCGATCGGTGCGGCGCAGATGATCGCCACTAGCAGCAGCATCCAGCGGCCGCGTTGCCACGAGCCTTTGCCGTTGGGTTGGCCGGGCGTGGCTTGAGACGTTGAGGGTTTGCCGGCTTGCGGCGAACGGGGAGATTGCGTCGACACTACTGGACCTCTATCAATGATTTGCGCGGCTTGTGACTCGAACCCTGGCCACAAACCGCATGTGCTGCGTTACACGCCCGGCGCGTGCTCTTTCTTCGCGGCGCGGCGTGCGGCATACAGGCCGAAGACCAGCGCCGCGGCCGCCATGCCCCACCACTGGAACATGTAGCCATAGTTGCGTTCGACGCCGCTAGTCGGCGCGGGCCAATCGCGCACCAGCTTGTCGCCGTCGTCGCTTAATTGCTGAATCACGAACGATTGCAGCGGCAAGCCGGTTTCCGCGGCGTACGCGGCGACATCCAGATTCTGACGGATCAGTTGATGCTCGGCCGAACCGCCCTGCCCCAACTCGTAAGCGCGCGACGCGTCGGCCCGCGCAATGCCTTCGATTTCGATGTCGCCTTGCGGCGTGGTGTACGGCGCGATGGTCTCGCGGTTGTTCATATTGCGTGGCAACCAGCCGCGATTGACCAGCACGTAACCGCCGTCGGCCAGTTTAAAAGGCATCACGACGTAAAAGCCCGGCTGATCGTTATACGGACGATTATCGAGGTAGACGACCTTGTCCGCGACGAAACTGCCACGCGCTTTCACGCGATGAAACTCGATGTCCTTCAACCGAACCGGCGCGGCGCTCACCGTTTGCGCGGGCGCGTTCTCGAACTGCGTGATGTGCGCTTCGAGCGCTTCCTTCTGATGCGCGCGGTCGCGCTGCCAGAAACCTAGCCGCACCGTCACCACGATCACCAGCAGAATCAACAGCGCGGGAACGAGGCGGAACTTCATCGCGCACGCTCCAACGTCGCCTGCGACGTCACGGGGAACGCACGGCAAACGCAGGCTCGCGGTGCGATAATAAACGTCTTGCCTCTGCGCTTCCTGGTTTCAGCCGGTTCCATGCACATTCTCGTTCCCATCGCCTTCGTCCTGATCATCGCCAGCATGGTGTCGGCGCTGTACTTCATGATGCATGACAAGGGCAAAACCAAGCGGATGGTCTGGTCGCTCGCCACGCGGGTGGGCCTGTCGATCTCGCTGTTCCTGTTCATCCTGTTCGCTCACTGGATGGGTTGGATTCAGTCGACCGGTATTCCTTACGGGCGCTGAGCCCGGCGGAAAAATCTCCACGCCGCCAAACAAAACGCCGCCCTGACAGGGTCGAGGGCGGCGCTGCATAGGTCTTGCATACTGCTCGTGCGCCGCGCCCCGAAGGGCGTGGCGCACATGGCCTGCACACATTCCGGCTTGCCGGTCGGCGCAGGCGGGACTGCGTTACAGCCAGTACACGACGACGTACAGCCCGAGCCACACGACGTCCACAAAGTGCCAATACCAGGCCGCGCCTTCGAACGCGAAGTGATGCTCCGCCGTGAAGTGACCGCGAATCATACGCGCCAGCACGACCGCCAGCATCGTGCCGCCGAGGAACACGTGGAAGCCGTGGAAGCCGGTCAGCAGGAAGAACGTCGAACCATACACGCCCGACGACAGCGTCAGATTCAGTTCGTTGTACGCGTGGAAATATTCAAAGCCTTGCAGGAACAGGAAGCAGACGCCGAGCACGAGCGTTGCAGCCAGCCAGATGATCGCTTTCTTGCGATGATCTTCACGCAACGCATGGTGCGAGACCGTCAGCGTCGCGCCCGAGGAAAGCAGCAGCGCCGTGTTGATGGTCGGCACCGGCCACGGCTGCATCGACTTGAAGGTCGAAACCAGCGCTGCCGGACCGTTGTTCGGCCACACCGCCGAGAAATCCGGCCAGATCAGCTTGTAATCAAGGCTGCCCAATTGATGCAGCGCGATCTCACGCGCATAGAACAGCGCGCCGAAGAACGCACCGAAGAACATCACTTCGGAGAAGATGAACCAGCTCATGCTCCAGCGGTACGACTTGTCGACGTTCTTGCCGTACATGCCGCCTTCCGACTCGGCGATCGCGTCGCCGAACCAGTGCCACAGCGTAAAGAGCAGCCACAACAAACCGGCGACGACGCCGATCGGCGCCCAGTCATGTTCGTTGATCCAGGCCGCAAGCGATCCGAGCATGACCAGCAACCCAACGGCGGCGCTAATCGGATGCCGCGACGGATGCGGTACGAAATAGTACGGGCTCTCGTTTTGACCGCTCATTCTTGATTCTCCACTTCAGTCCAGTTGTTCCGGAATCTCCGGCTGTATCTTCGGCGGCGCGTCGATACCGCACCGCTTCGCTCTAATTCGTGGGCGCTGTTCGCCCGATTCTACGTGTGCGTCTGGCACTTCACCCTACTACGGCCCGTACGATCAGAATCAGCACCACGATAAAAATTGCCGCGCAGATCAACGCTGCCGCGATCACGTGCAGCGGGTTCAACTGCGTGGCGTCCGCCTCCAGATCGCGACGCTTGCGCACCCCGAAAAACGACCAGAGCACCGCACGCATCGACTGACCAAAACTGCTCTTGCGCGGGCTGCCGCCGTTATCGCTCATCTCTTTTCTTCTTCCTTCGCCTGCGGCGCGAGCCGTCAGGCGGGATTGGCGGCGGTGGCCGCCGCGCGTGTATCCGTATTGGCCGTGGGTGCTGCGCTTCCGGCCGTCGCCGCTGCCGGCGTACTCAACTCAAAGAACGTGTACGACAACGTGATCGTTTTCACGTCTTTCGGCAACTTCGGATCGACCACGAACACCACCGGCAGGCGCTTCGTCTGATTCGCCGTCAACGTCTGCTGCGTAAAGCAAAAACACTCGATCTTCTTGAAGTACTCGGTGGCCTGCTTCGGCGCGTAGCTTGGAATGGCTTGCGCCTGAATCGTGCGCGCCTGTTCGTTGCTCACCTCGTACATCACCGTCGTCACTTCGCCCGGATGCACGTCGAGACTGCGCTGCTCCGGCTTGAAACCCAGCGGGCCGCGCGCGTTCGCATCGAATTCGATCGAAATCGTGCGGCTCATGTCGACCTGCGTATTCTTCGCCTCGCGCACCGTGGCGTCACGCTGTACGAGGTTGTTGATGCCGGTGATCTGGCAGATTGCGCGGTACATCGGCACCAGCGCGAAACCGAAACCGAACATCATCAACGCGACGATGAACAGCTTGATCAGCATCGAACGGTTAAAAGAGCGGTCGGCCTGAGCCGGCGGTTGCGTCGACATCTCAATCCTCAACAAACCTGCACACAGACTTGGATCAGTCCGTCAGGAAAACCACTTCTGATGGATGATGACGCTCGCGAAAAAGACCGCGGCGATTACGAACATCACAAAACCGATACGCCGGTTGCCTGCACGAATCTGTTCCGGCGTACGTCTTTCCAGTGAATTGCGCGTCATGCTCGACTTTCTGAATACCTGCTTTCGTGACTACCGGTCGACAGCCACCGCTTAGGCGGCTGTCAGGTTCTGGTGGCGATATTACTTGCGGCACCAGAACCCGCTACCTCACCAACTACCGGTTACTCGACGGTCGGCGGGTTTTCGAACGTGTGGAACGGAGCCGGGCTCGGCACGGTCCATTCGAGGCCCGTTGCGCCGTCCCACGGCTTGTCGCCAGCCTTTTCTAGTTCGCCGCCACCACGGTAGGCCGGCAGTGCAACCGCGAACAGGAAGTAGACCTGCGCCAGACCGAAGCCGAACGCGCCGATCGAGATGACCTGGTTCCAGTCCGTGAACTGTGCCGGGTAGTCAGCATAACGACGCGGCATACCTGCGAGGCCAACGAAGTGCATCGGCAGGAACGCGAGGTTGAAGAAGAACAGCGATGCCCAGAAGTGGATCTTGCCGCGCGTTTCGTTGTACATCCAGCCGGTCCACTTCGGCGCCCAGTAGTACCAGCCGGAGAACAGCGCGAAGAGCGAGCCCGCCACCAGCACGTAGTGGAAGTGCGCGACGACGAAATAAGTACCGTGATACTGGATGTCGAGCGGGGCCATTGCCAGCATGAGACCCGACAGACCACCGAACGTGAACACGATCAGGAAGCCGACCGCGAACAGCATAGGCGTCTCGAAGCTCAGCGAACCGCGCCACATCGTCGCGACCCAGTTGAACACCTTCACGCCCGTCGGTACGGCGATCAACATGGTCGCGTACATGAAGAACAGCTGGCCCGTCACCGGCATGCCGGTTGCGAACATGTGGTGCGCCCACACCATGAACGACAGAATCGCGATCGACGAGGTTGCGTACACCATCGAGCTATAGCCAAACAGCGGCTTGCGCGAGAACGCCGGAATCACCTGCGAGACGATCCCGAACGCCGGCAAGATCATGATGTACACCTCGGGGTGCCCGAAGAACCAGAAGATGTGCTGGTACATGACCGGGTCGCCGCCGCCTGCCGCGTTGAAGAACGACGTGCCGAAGTGGCGGTCGAACAGCACCATGGTGATCGCGCCTGCCAGAACCGGCATCACGGCGATCAGCAGGTAGGCGGTGATCAGCCACGTCCACACGAACATCGGCATCTTCATCAGCGTGAGGCCGGGTGCGCGCATGTTCAGGATCGTCACGACGATGTTGATCCCGCCCATGATCGACGAAGCACCCATCAAGTGGACCGCGAAAATCGCGAAGTCCATGCCCGGGCCCATCTGCGTGGAAAGCGGCGCGTAGAGCGTCCAGCCCGCGGCGGTCGCGCCGCCCGGCGAGAAGAACGAGCCGACCAGCAGGACAGCCGCCACCGGCAGAAGCCAGAAGCTGAAGTTGTTCATGCGGGCAAAAGCCATGTCCGATGCGCCGATCTGCAGCGGCACCATCCAGTTCGCGAAGCCGACGAAAGCCGGCATGATCGCGCCGAACACCATGATCAGGCCGTGCATGGTGGTCAACTGGTTGAAGAACTCGGGACGCATGATCTGCAGGCCCGGTTCGAACAGTTCTGCACGGATCATCAGCGCCATCACGCCCCCGGAGAGGAACATGGTGAACGAGAAGATCAGGTACAGCGTACCGATGTCCTTGTGATTGGTTGCGAACAGCCAACGACGCCAGCCATGCGGCGTTTCGTGGGCATGGTCGCCGTGCACGTGTTCGTGGCCTGCGACTACATCGTGTCCGATGCTAGACATGACAATCTCCTAAAGCGAATACTGCGGTGCTGACCATGAACACGTCAGGCAGCCGGGCTGATCTGAACACGCCGGGCTTCTTTCGCGTCGCTGCCGCCCGTGATCGTTTCCGGCTTCTTCAAAATAATATGGTCTTCGGCAATGCCGGCTGCTTTCAACGCGTCGCGCACGGCTTCGGCGCGGCTCTTCGCGAGCTTCGCGTTGAGGTCGGCGGAGCCGGTGGCGTCGGTGAAGCCCGACAGCGTGAATTTCGCGTCCGGATGCGCCTTCGCGTAGGCCGCGGCTGCGTCGACTGCGGCTTTCGCGTCGGCCGGCAACGTGCTCTTGCCGGTTTCGAAGTAGATGCTCGCCGGCAATGCTGCTTGCGTTGCCGCGCTGTCCGAAGCTGCCGGTGCCGCCGCTGCCGCGCCCGAGGCGCCGGATGCTGCCGCCGCCCCCGAAGCCGCTTCTGCGCCGCTCGCCGCTGCGCCTGCATCGGCCAGATGGTTGCCGCCTTCCGGCAGCTTGCCGTTACGGGCGTCCGCAACCTGCTTCGGCTGGAGAATGTCGCCGGTGTGGTTGCCCCACGCGTTACGTTCGTACGTGACCACCGAAGCGATTTCGACGTCGTTCAGCGTAGGCGCCCACGACGGCATCGCGTTCTTGCCCTTCAGCACCAGGCTGACGTGCTCGGCGATCGCGCCGTTGGCGATCTTGCTGCCGTCGAGCGCCGGGAATGCGCCCGCGCCCTTGCCGGTCGGCTGGTGGCAGACCGCGCAATTCGCCGCGTAGACCTTGCCGCCGCGCTCCATCAGCTCGGCCATGGTGTAGGTCTTGTTCGGATCGTCCTGGCCGGCGGCCATTTTCTTCTTCTGCGTGTCGACCCACTTCGCGTAGTCGTCGGCGGACAGCACTTCGACCACCACCGGCATGAACGCGTGTTCCTTGCCGCACAGTTCGGTACAGAAGCCGCGGAATGTGCCGACCTTCTCAGCCTTGAACCACGTGTCGCGCACGAAGCCCGGAATCGCGTCCTGCTTCACGCCGAAAGCCGGCACGTACCAGGAGTGGACCACGTCGTTCGCGGTGGTGATGATGCGGATTTTCTTGTCGACCGGGACGACCAGCGGATTGTCGACTTCCTGCAGATACGTGGTGGAAATCGGCTCACGGCCATCGGTTTCCGCACGCGGCGTGGCCAGCGTGGACAGGAAGTTGATGCCTTCGCCCGGGCCCTTCACGTAGTCGTAGCCCCATTTCCACTGATAGCCGGTGACCTTGATGGTGACGTCGGCGTTCGTGGTGTCTTTCATCGCGACCACCGTCTTGGTGGCGGGCAGCGCCATCAGCACGACGATGATGAACGGCACGATCGTCCAGATGATTTCGACGGTGGTGCTTTCGTGGAAGTTGGAAGCTTTGTGGCCTTTCGATTTGCGGTGCGCAAAGATCGAATAGAACATCACGCCGAACACGCCGACGAAGATGACCAGGCAAAGAACCAGCATGAACATGTGGAGGCTGAAAAGCTCCTCAGCGATTTTCGTCGCAGGCGGCTGGAGATTGATCTCGTTGACG
The DNA here is from genome assembly GCF_046030175.1 of Paraburkholderia sp. RL17-373-BIF-A. Classification (NCBI taxonomy): domain Bacteria; kingdom Pseudomonadati; phylum Pseudomonadota; class Betaproteobacteria; order Burkholderiales; family Burkholderiaceae; genus Paraburkholderia; species Paraburkholderia sp. RL17-373-BIF-A. Next base: position 87,519 of record NZ_JARESO010000008.1, on the reverse strand, counting down.
GCAGGGCCGCCCGGAACATCGCCCACTGCCAGGGCCGCGCCGGCGAAAAGCAGTCCGCTCATCGCCAGCACGCCCATGAGGGCTCGCTTGATTGTTTTCATAGCTTCCTTACCCAAAATTTCCATTCAAACCCTCGACCCCGCTGGCAGGTTGCCTCGCGCTCCCCGTGAACGCCGCGCGACTCCACGCGTCTAAGAAAACGTCTGGGTCGCCCCAGGTTTTCTTCCCCCTTGGAGGGCCCGGCGCCAAGCGCCAGGTTTGGGGGCCCCTAACAACGCGTGAGCCACATACGCAATTCGCCTGCGAACTGCGCGCGCCGATACTGCGCGAGATGTTGCCCGATCATGATCGTCTGCCCGCGCGAGACCAGTTTGATCCGGTCACGCGGTGTTGCGCCCGCCTCGATCCGCACCCAGCGCGGATTGAACTCGAACTGCGTAAGCTGCTCGGCGCTGACCTGCTCGATGACGAGCCGGTTCTGAAACAACCGGATACGCTCGTAATCCACAGCATGACGCGCATATATGGCAAACGCGATGCCCACCGCCAGCAATTCGACACCGGTGAACGGCAACACCAGCCAGGCGCCGACCAGAACCAGCATGAAAGCAATTGCCAACGAGAACAACGCAAGCGACACGTAGAAACATACGAACTGCCGCGGCGATATCGAACAGTTGCGTTTCATCGTCCAGTCTTTGAGAACTGGTTCTGAATCCGCCAGCAGATCTGATGCTCCCATCGCTGCCTCCCGCCGATTGTCTCCAATCGCCGCCCGCGGCCATTGCTCGCGACCATTATTCCGGCCGCTCGATCACCGCTGCGCCATCTTATCTTGCTGCCCTGTGCCTCGGGCCTGCCGCCCCAAATGTGGGAACTCCGGGCGACAAACTGACGCATTATAGGCGCGATCCATAGCATCCACAAGCAAGCCTCTATTGGCCCACAAGCCAGGCGCGACAAGCCTCCGCGCCGTTTTGACGCACCTTTTGCGCGTCTTTTGAAGCGGTAATTTCAGACATAACAGATGTCCTCTTTACCGCCTCGTCGATTCCTCAACGATTCCTCGACGAACCGCGTCCGATGTCCTCGATTCGGACGATGCCATGACCTTCCGCCGTGGTGCGCGGCACGGCTTTCCATGCGTGTCCGTAGATCACTTCGAAGGTCAGCGCGATCGTCCCGTCGGCACGCCGACGGGCTTCGAGGGCCGCCAGCAAAGCCTTGTGCAGCCGGCGCGCGGCGGCGCTCGACGACGCTTCGCGCTCGAACGGATAGGCGCCCCAGCGGCGCACGTCGGCGAGCAGCGACTGCGGCGACTTATAGGTAATGGTGAGCACTTCCTGGTCCATCACAGGAATCTCGAAGCCGCTTTCGACCAGCATGTCGCCGAGATCGTGCATGTCGACGAAGTCGATCACGTGCTTGCGCGAGGCAACGCCGTGCGCAGCCTCGACTTCGGCGTAGGCGCCACGCAATTCCTTGAGCGAGTCTGGACCGAGCGTGCTGAACATCAGCAGGCCGTTCACTTTGAGCACGCGCTGCCACTCGGGAAACACGAGATCGGGCCGCGAGTGCCAATGGAGCGCCAGGTTGGACCAGATGAATTCGAAGGCGCCGGCCGCGAACGGCAGCGCCGAAAAGTCGGCTTGCGCGAAACGCGGACCGCGGGCGCCGAGCGCTTTGCCGAGCGAGGCCGGCAGAAAGCGCCGCCAGCTCGTGTCGCCGGAATCGTGTTGCAGCGCGCGCGTGAGCATGCCGTGCGACAGGTCGGAGCCGAACACCGGCGCTTCGGGAAAGCGCTCGCGCAAAGCGGGGATGTCTTCGCCCGCACCGCAGCCGGCGTCGAGCACGCTCGCCGGCGTGACCTTGATGTAGTCGAGCCGCTCGCGCATGCGTTGCGCGATTTCACGAGGCAGGAACGCGACGTCGCTGAACGTCGCTGCGCGGCGGTCGAAGATCCGCCGGAGGCGCCGGGAATCATAGGCCGGACGGCCTGATTGAGCGGGAGTTGGGGACATGAGTGTCGTGCTGGCGTGGAGCAGGAAGTATACTCGCTCGCTTCCTTCAATTCAGCGTGAGAGGCCTTCGCGGGCGGTCCAATCATGCCATTCCGACCCAATTCGTCATTTTCCGGCGGCAGATTCGCGCGTTTCGCGCGCACCTTGCAATCGGCCTGGCCGCGCGTGATGCACGCCGCGTTGCCGAACCTCTGCGCGTTATGCGGCAATTTGTCGCATACGACGCTGTGCGCCGGTTGCGACGAAGCCTACTGGAACGAAAGCCGGTTGCGCTGCACCGTCTGTGCGGTGCCCTTATCCAGTTCGCGATGGGCGGCGCGCACGCAATATTGCTGTGCGGATTGCATCGGCGAGCCGCCGCCGTTCGACGCGACCTTCGCCCTCGCCGACTATCGGGCGCCGCTCGACACACTGGCGGTCGGCCTGAAATTCCGCGCCCGCCTGCTGCTGGCGCGCGAGTTCGCACAACGGCTCGCACGTCTTGCACAGGACTCCTGGCAAGAACTTGCTGAATGGCCGGATGTGATCGCGCCCGTGCCGCTTGCAAGCAAACGTCTCACCGAGCGCGGCTACAACCAGGCCTGGCAAATCGCGAGGCCGCTGGCCCGCGCGCTGAATGTACACAGCGACGCGACCTTGCTGAATCGCGTGATTCACACCGCGCCGCAGTCGCGGCTCGATCTCGACGCCCGCCGCCTGAACGTGGGTCGCGCGTTCAAGGTCGCCGGGTCCGTGCAAGGGCTGCACGTCGGCATCGTCGACGATGTGATGACGACCGGCGCCACGCTCGAAGCGCTGGCGTGCACGCTCAAGGCAGCCGGCGCGCGGCGGGTCACCAACTTCGTCGCGTTGCGCACACCGAAAAACTAGTCTCCACCTGAGTTCACCATGTTCAATGTCGTTCTCGTAGAACCGGAAATCCCGCCGAACACCGGCAACGTGATCCGCCTGTGCGCCAACACCGGCGCCCGGCTGCATCTGATCGAGCCGCTCGGCTTTCCGCTCGACGACGCCAAGTTGCGCCGCGCCGGCCTCGACTATCACGAGTACGCGCAGATGAACGTGCACGCTGACTGGGCGGCGTTCATCGCCAAGGAATCGCCGGACCCGGCGCGCATGTTCGCCTTCACCACGCGCGGCTCGGGCCGCTTTCACGAGCACGCGTTTCAATCCGGCGACTGGTTCGTGTTCGGCGCCGAAACGCGCGGCCTGCCCGACTCGGTGCTCGACCAGTTCGCCAACGAGCAACGCGTGCGCCTGCCCATGCGTCCGGGCAACCGTAGTCTCAATCTGTCGAATACCGTCGCGGTCGTGGTGTTCGAAGCGTGGCGTCAGACCGGCTTTGAGGGCGGCGCCTGACGGCGTTTCAATTCGGCCGCGTAGCGCGCGAACATGGCGTCGTCGAAACAGGCGAACACCACCTGTTCGATTTGCGGCATGCGCGGCAACGTGTCGAGCACCGTGCCGACCGCAATTCGCACGGCCTCGTCAGCGGGAAAATGGTAGATGCCGCAACTAATCGCGGGGAACGCGATGCTTTTGCACTGCGCCTCGCGCGCCACCTCCAGCGAGCGCTGATAGCAGGACGCGAGCAAGTCGGCCTCGCCATGCGTCCCGCCACGCCAGACCGGGCCGACGGCATGAATCACATGTTTAGCCGGCAGACGGTAGGCGCCGGTCAGCTTCGCGTCGCCGGTCGCGCAACCGCCCAACGTTTCACATTCGCGCAGCAAATCCTTGCCGGCCGCGCGATGAATCGCGCCGTCCACGCCGCCTCCGCCCAATAGCGACGTATTCGCGGCGTTGACGATCGCATCCACGGCGAGCGTGGTGATGTCGACCACGCGTGCTTCCAGCGTGCAACGATTGAATCTGAGCATGGGAACCTCGCTGATCCGAAGCGTCGATAAAAACGTGGACAGCGATAGCGGGCAGCCGTTCAGCGCATTTGTGCGCTAAACGGCTGAAAGACAAGGCTTATTCAGCTTTGGAGTCGCGCCGCAGCAAGGCGCTGACGGCGTCGCGCGGCGCCACGCCGTCGAACAGCACGGCACAGACCGCCTGCGTGATCGGCATCTCGATTGAATGAGCGCGGGCGATCGCGAGGACCGCTTGCGCGCAACGCACGCCTTCGGCCACGTGACCGAGGGCGCCGAGAATATCGTCGAGCGTGCGGCCTGCGGCGAGTTGCAGGCCGACCGTGCGATTGCGCGACAGATCGCCGGTTGCGGTCAGGATCAGATCGCCCAGGCCGGTCAAACCGGTGAACGTTTCCGCCCGTCCGCCGAGCGTCACGCCGAGGCGCGACATTTCAGCGAGGCCGCGCGTGATCAGCGCCGCGCGTGCGTTCAGACCGAGGCCGAGGCCGTCGGCGATGCCCGTTGCAATGGCCAGCACGTTTTTCACCGCGCCGCCCACTTCCACGCCGACGACATCGTCGCCGGTATAGATGCGCATGGCGCCATGATGAAACGCGGCGACCGTGCGCTCGCGGCAGGCCGCCGACGCGCTCGCGATGGTCAGCGCGACCGGCAAGCCCTGCCCGACTTCGCGCGCAAAGCTCGGACCGGACAACACGCCGTTACTGCCGTGCTCCGGCAATTCGGCCGCGACCACCTGATGCGGCATCAACTGCGAATCGGCTTCAAAACCTTTGCACAACCACACCACATGCGCCGGCACTGTGCCCGCGTCGCGCATGGCCTGAAACAAACCGCGCAGTCCGGCGACGGGCGTCGCCACGACGCATAACGCATCGTCGGCGAGCGCGTGGTCGAGCGCCGCGTTCAGATCGGCTTCATAGCGAAGCGCCGGCGGCAAAGCAACGCCCGCCAGATAGCGGGCGTTTTCGTGCGAAGCGGAGAGATCGGCAATGAGCGCAGGCTCGCGCGCCCACAACACCGTGTCGTGCCGTACGGCCAGATGGCCGGCGAGGGCTGTGCCCCACGCGCCGGCGCCAAGGACAGCAACCTTCATAGCCGGCACTGCCTGCGGCACTTTAGTGCGTGACGCCGTTTTGCGCCGCGCCGTCCTGGCCACCCATCTGCGCGAGGCGTTGCTCGTACAGCGCCTGGAAATTGATCTCGGCGAGGTGGATCGGCGGGAAACCGGCGCGAGTGATCGCGTCGGCGATGTTCGAGCGCAGGTACGGGAACAGGATGGTCGGGCAGGCAATGCCGACCAGCGGATCGATCTGCTCAGCCGGAATGTTGCGGATGTCGAAAATGCCGGCTTGCTTGGCTTCGATCAGGAACGCAACCTTGTCCGACACCTTGGCCGTGACCGTGCCCGTGACGAGGATTTCGAACACGGTGTCGGCGAGGCGCTCGGCCTTCACGTCGACTTCGACTTCGACCGAGGGCATTTCCTGCTCGAGGAAGATGCCCGGCGAATTCGGCTGCTCGAGCGACATGTCCTTCAGGTAGATGCGCTGGATGTTGAAGAACGGCTGGTTATTCTCGTCGGACATGATGAAGTGATTCCCTGATAGGTATGCATGGCGGCGGCCCATGCTTGCATGGGCCGCCAGATCGTTGCGGCGCACCGCCCGCCCTGAAGAGGCGAGGCCACGCCGGCTTGGTGTTCACCCGCCCTGCTCGCGCGCCCGCGGGCGCGCGAATTCAGGCGGTTGCTTCGAGCAGCGGCATCAAACCGCCCGCGCGATCGAGCGCGGAGAGGTCATCGTACCCGCCCACATGCGTCTCGCCGATGAACACTTGCGGCACCGTGCGGCGACCGGTCCGGGTCATCATTTCCTCACGACGGGCCGGGTCTTTGTCGATCAGTACCTTTTCAACGTGCTCAACGCCGCGCGACTTTAAAAGACGTTCGGCCATCTGGCAATACGGGCACACCTGGGTGCTGTACATGATCACTTTGTTCACTTCGCTGCTCCTTGTTTCACAACCGGCATGCCGGCTTTCTGCCAGGCGTCGACACCGCCTTCGAGAACATGGACTTCCGCATAACCTGCATCCTGCACGATACGCGCCGCCTTGTTCGACTGCTGGCCGGTCTGGCATACCAGCAGCACCGGGTTGCTCTTGTTTTTCACGAGTTGCGCGACTTTTGCCTGCAACTCTGCAAATTCAAGGTGCCGTGCCGCGGGCAAATGCCCTTTGGCGTAGTCGGCGGACGGACGCAGATCGATGACCGCCGCATTGCGCCGGTTGATCAGTTGCGTGGCTTCAGCGGCCGACAGGCCGCCACGGCCGCGCCGGCTGATCGTCGGCCACAGCAGCAACCCACCGGAGATGAGGACGATCGCGATCAGTACAAGGTTTGTGTAATCAGTGAAAAACTTCACGGAAAATCCGCCGAAAAAGGGAGAAATCGGAAAGGGCAATCCAGCCATTATAAAATAACCATCTGACGCGATGGCGGCGCTCCTCTAGAGGACCTCCGCGGCGCTTGACGGCTTCTTCACTACCGACCGGCAATCTCATGTACAAACTCGTTCTCATCCGCCACGGCGAATCGACGTGGAACAAGGAAAACCGCTTCACGGGCTGGGTCGACGTCGACCTTACCGAGCAGGGCAACAATGAGGCGCAGCAAGCGGGCGTGCTGCTGAAGGAATCGGGCTACACGTTCGACATCGCCTACACATCGGTGCTCAAGCGCGCGATCCGCACCTTGTGGCACGTGCAGGACAAAATGGATCTGATGTACCTGCCGGTGGTGCATTCGTGGCGTCTGAATGAACGCCACTACGGCGCGCTGTCGGGGCTGAACAAGGCGGAAACGGCCGCCAAGTTCGGCGACGAGCAGGTGCTGGTCTGGCGCCGCAGCTACGACACGCCGCCGCCGGCGCTCGAACCGACTGACGAGCGCGCACCGTACGACGATCCGCGCTACGCCAAGGTCCCGCGCGAGCAACTGCCGCTCACCGAATGCCTGAAAGACACGGTCGCGCGCGTTCTGCCCCTGTGGAACGAGTCGATTGCGCCGGCCATCAAGTCGGGCCGCAAGCTCGTGATCGCCGCTCACGGCAACTCGATCCGCGCACTGGTGAAATACCTGGACAATATTTCGGACGACGACATCGTCGGCCTGAATATTCCGAACGGCGTGCCGCTCGTCTATGAACTCGACGAAAACCTGAAGCCTATCAAGCACTACTATCTGGGCGACCAGGAAGCGATCGCCAAAGCGCAGGCCGCCGTCGCCAAGCAGGGTAAGGCGGCGGGCTGATCTGCCATCTCGCCGACATGCTGCTGTCAGAAATGCAGCGCAATGGCGGCAGAAGGGCCGCGCCGCCCGGCAAGACGTACCGGTCAGCGCGGCTCATGTCATTTGCGAGCGCTCTTCTGGCCGCCATCAGTCCGTTACGGCACATTACTTCATCGTTGTGCGCGCAATCCCACGAACCGGGCCCGGCGCGCGCTGTCGAATCACGATTGGCTGCGCCGCGCCCTGAGTTGGCGGGTGTGCAGTTATACTTGTCCGTCCCCATCTCTATCGACGCTGCCACGCGCTTCCGACCGCAACAGACTCTATGCGAAAGAACCTGAAAAATATCGGCCTGATTGCCGCGGGCCTTGCTACCGGTGTATTTGCCACCCTGCAACTCTCGGCTTCGGCCCAGCAACCCGCCAGCGCAGCGTCGAACGCTGCTGCACCGCTGCCGCTGGACCAGCTCAGGCTCTTTGCCGAAGTCTTCGGGCAAATCAAGCACGAGTACGTCGAACCGGTCGACGATAAAAAGCTTCTCACCGCCGCCATCAAGGGCATGGTGTCGAGCCTCGACCCGCACTCGTCGTATCTCGACAAGACCGATTACGAAGAACTGCAGGAGCAGACCAAGGGTCGCTTCGCCGGTCTCGGCATCGAAATTTCGTCGGAAGACGGGCTGATCAAGGTGATTTCGCCGATCGAGGACACGCCCGCGTTCCGCGCCGGCATCCGTCCGGGCGACCTGATCACGCGTATCAACGACAAACCCGTGCGCGGCATGACGCTCGACCAGGCGGTCAAGCAGATGCGCGGCGACCCGGGCACCAAGGTCACGCTCACGATCTTCCGCAAGACCGACGACCGCACGTTCCCGCTCACCGTCACGCGCGCAATCATCAAGGTCCAGTCGGTCAAGATGAAGATCCTCGCGCCGGGCTACGCCTATGTGCGGGTAACCAGCTTCCAGGAGCGCACCACGCCTGATCTGGCCGCGAAACTGCAAGACATCGCGCGTCAGCAGCCGAATCTGAAGGGCCTCGTGCTCGACCTGCGCAACAACGGCGGCGGTCTGCTGCAAAGCGCAGTCGGCGTGGCCGGCGCGTTCCTGCCGCCGAATTCGGTTGTGGTGTCCACCAACGGCCAGATTCCGGATTCGAAACAGGTCTATCGCGACACCTACGACAACTACCGCCTGCAATCCTTCGACAGCGATCCGCTGAAAGACGAAGCGCCGATCTTCAAGACCGTGCCGATGATCGTACTGACCAACGCGTACTCCGCGTCGGCGTCGGAAATCGTCGCGGGCGCGCTGCAGGATCAGCATCGTGCGCTGATCGTCGGCAAGACTACGTTCGGCAAGGGTTCGGTACAGACCGTGCGCCCCATGACGGCCGACACCGCGCTGCGTCTGACCACGGCGTACTACTACACGCCGAGCGGCCGTTCGATTCAGAACAAGGGCATCCGTCCTGACATCGCGGTCGATCAATACGCAGAAGGCGATCCGGACGACGCACTCGTCACCCGCGAAGTCGACTACTCGAATCACCTTGCGAACACGCAAGACCCGAACGAGAAGAAGGAAGCGGAACAGCGCGAACAGGAACGCATGGACCAGTTGCGCCAGCTCGAAGAGCAGAACGATAAGAAGACGCCGGAACAGCGTCAGAAGGATCGTGAGCGCAAGCCGGTGGAATTCGGTTCGACCGACGACTTCATGCTGCAACAGGCTCTGAACAAGCTGGAGGGCAAGCAGGTGCAGGAATCGAAGTCGCTGACCGAGCGCCGTCTCGCGCAGAACAAGCCGGCCACGTCGGCGTCCGCGCCGGTCGCGGTGAAGCCGACGCAACCGGTGCCGGGCGCATCGGGCCCGGTACCGGCGCCTGCTTCGCAAAGCAACTAAGCAGCAAACCTGACGTGTCTTCGTAGCGGAACATGCTGCGAAGACACGCTGTCATACCCGGCACCAGTAAGAACACCCGCTCCCGGCGCGATTAAAATATCGAAAACGCGCACGGCAGGCGCATCGGTCCTGCATCTCAGCGCGCGACACATTCACGCGCCCCGCCATGAACGACGATCAACTCCTTCGCTATTCCCGCCACATCCTCGTCGATGAAATCGGTATCGAGGCGCAGCAGCGCTTTATCGACGCGCACGCGATCATCGTCGGCGCTGGCGGCCTGGGTTCGCCCGCTGCGATGTATCTGGCGGCGGCCGGCGTCGGCCGCTTGACACTCGTCGATGCCGATACGGTCGACCTGACCAACCTGCAGCGGCAGATCCTGCACGTGACCGCATCGGTCGGACGCAAGAAGGTGGAGTCCGGGCGCGACGCGATCGCACAGATCAATCCCGAGGTCGTGGTGAACGCGGTGGCCGAGCGCGTCGACGACGCGTGGCTCGACGCGCACGTGCCGAATGCGACCGTCGTGCTCGATTGCACCGACAACTTCGCGACGCGCCATGCGATCAACCGCGCCTGTGTTAAGCACGGCGTGCCGCTGGTGTCGGGCGCGGCGTTGCGCTTCGACGGCCAGATCAGCACCTTCGATTTCCGCGACGAAGCGTCGCCCTGCTATGCCTGCGTATTTCCCGAAGACCAGCCGTTCGAGGAAGTCGCGTGTTCGACCATGGGCGTGTTCGCGCCGACGGTCGGCATCGTCGGTTCGATGCAGGCCGCCGAAGCGCTCAAGGTGATCGGCGCAATCGGCACGCCGTTGCTCGGCCGCCTGATGATGCTCGATTCGCTGCGGATGGAGTGGACCACGATGCGCATCGCGCGCCAGCCGGATTGCCCGGTATGCGGGCAGACGCACACGGCTTGACGCCAGCGCCTCAACCGCACGCTAAAACAGAAACGCCGCACAACGTGCGGCGTTTCTTTATCTGACGGAGCGAGCGCGGCGACTCAGGCCAGCATCACGCGCTTGAGCGCAGCCTGCACTTCTTCCGGTTCGAACGAAGCCAGCACATCCGCCACCGGCTTCTCCAGCGTCTTCAGATGCGAGCGCAGCACTTCCTGTTTTACCACCAGCAACTGGCTGGGATGCATCGAAAACTCGGTGAGGCCCATGCCGAGCAATAGACGCGTCAAGGCCGGATCCCCCGCCATCTCACCGCACACCGAGACCGGTACGCCGGCCCGCTTCGCTTCGCGCAGCGTGAATGCGATCAGATACAGCACGGCCGGATGCAGCGGGTCGTACAGATGCGCGACCGAGTTGTCCGCGCGATCGATCGCGAGCGTGTACTGGATCAGATCGTTGGTGCCGATCGACAGAAAATCGAGCCGCTTCAGGAACAGCGGCAACGCGATCGCGGCAGCCGGGATCTCGATCATCGCGCCGACCTGCACGTTCGGATCGTAGGCCATGCCCGCGTCGTCGAGCTGGCGCTTGGCTTCGCGAATCAGATCGAGCGTCTGGTCGATTTCCTGCGCATGCGCGAGCATCGGAATCAGAATCTTCACCGAGCCGAACGCCGACGCACGCAGAATCGCGCGCAACTGCGTGAGGAACATCTGCGGCTCGGAGAGGCTCCAGCGAATCGCTCTCAGCCCCAAGGCCGGGTTCGCTGCGGTTTCGTAGCCGTCGCCCCCGCTCATCGAATCGAGCGGCTTGTCGGCGCCCACGTCGATCGTGCGGATCGTGACCGGCAGGCCGTTCATCAACTCGACCGCGCGACGGTACGCGCCGAACTGCTCTTCCTCTTCCGGCAAACGGTCCTTGTGATTCATGAACAGGAACTCGGTGCGGAACAGGCCGACGCCCGTCGCACCCGCGTCGATCGCGGCGAGCGCGTCGTCCGGCAACTCGATGTTCGCGCACAGTTCGATGCGGGTGCCGCACAGCGTCTGCGTGGGCGAAAACTTCAGCCGCTGCAGCTTGCGCTGTTCGAGCGCTTTCTCGCTCTGCCGATATGAGTACTCTTCCAGCACGATCGGCGCGGGGTCGACGATCACAATGCCGTGATCGCCGTCGACGATGATCAGGTCGTCCTGACGAATCAGCGCGCTCGCGTGCTGCACGCCGACCGCGGCCGGAATGCCCAGGCTGCGCGCGACGATCGCCGTATGCGACGTGCGGCCACCGAGGTCCGTGACGAAACCCTGAAACGTCTGGGTCTTGAACTGCATCATGTCGGCCGGCGCGATGTCGTGGGCGACCACGATCATCTCGTCGCAGGCGCCGTGCACGCCAGCGCCCAGCGCCACCGACGCACCGGCAAGCGCCTTCAGCACGCGCTCCACCACCTGTTCGATGTCGGCTTTGCGCTCGCGCAGGTACTCGTCTTCGATATCGTCGAAATGACGCGACAGGCGCTCGAGTTGTTCGGTCAGCGCCCACTCCACGTTGTAGCGGCGCGTGCGGATCAGGTCGAAGGTTTCCTGCACGAGCATCGCATCGTTCAGGATCATTGAATGAACGGTGATGAACGCGCCCATTTCACTGGGCGCGTCCGCGGCGAGATCGGCGCGCAGCGTGTCGAGCTCTTGATGCACGTGTTGCTGGGCCGCGCGAAAGCGTTCGATCTCGCTCTCGATCTGGGCGGGTTCGATCAGATAGTGGTCTACGTCAAGTGCAGCCGGGGCGATCAGATAAGCCCGCCCGATGGCGATACCGCGTGACACGGGAATTCCATGCAGCGTGAAGGACACGCGCACCTCCTCTAGTTGTGTAATGCCGCGGCAAACCGCTGCAATGCTCTCAGACACTGGTCGTCATTATAAATTCCGCGCCCTTTGCAGGTGCGCTGGGGCTGTGTGCAGTGCAGCACGAATACCGTAAGCAGCCGTAGTGATACGCCTTCATCCGTCTCGCGTTTCGGCAATGCGAATCCTGCATGTGCATCTCGACGCGCGCGCCCTCACGCGCGTTTCGTCCGGCCATTGTCACGCGCTAAAAAAAACGCCGCGGACAACCGCGGCGTTTTTTGCTCATCGCAACGTGGACGCGTTAGCTCACTGCCCTTCGCCGAATTTATCGGCAATCAGTTTCAACAATGCGTTCATCGCTTCTTTTTCGTCCGAGCCTTCCGTTTCGATCAGCACCGTACTGCCGATGCCCGCGGCCAACATCATCACACCCATGATGCTCTTGGCATTGATGCGGCGGCCATTGCGGCTCATCCAGATTTCCGCCTGGTAGTTGCCCGCGAGTTGCGTCAACTTGGCCGACGCGCGCGCGTGCAGCCCCAGCTTGTTCACAATAGTCGTTTCCTGTTGCAGCATGTGATGGTCCGAAGCGCGGGTAAGTGTTGTGAAAAGTGAAACTGCTAAGCGGTTGCAATGCGTTTGACACCCTGATGAGTCGGCCGATCTATCTACAAGCCAGCCGAGTCGGCTTTCTGCGTCAGGTCCGCGTCGGCCGGCAAGGCGGGCAAGCACGCGCCACCGCACGCCGCATCGGGCGGCAGAGCCGGCAAACAGTCGCCGGACTCCGCAGTGGGCGCGACGGGCGCCGGGGTCGCCGGTCCGATCGCATGCACGCCCTTGGTGGCGCCGGCGAGTGCCTTGTCGACCAGCGTGTCGAGCGGCGTGGCGCGATAACAGACCGCGCGCACCAGCATCGGCAAGTTGACGCCGCACAGTACGCGCACGTCTGGCAGCGACGCGAGCCGTCCGGCGATATTCGCCGGCGTGGCGCCGAACATATCCGTGAGGACGAGCGCGCCGTTTTCTTCCTTGAGGCGCTCGATTTCCGAGTTCGCAAACGCAACCTGCTGTACGGGATCGCAATCCGGCGATACGTCGATTACGCCGATGCGAGCCGGCAAACCACCATAGATGTGCGAAATACAATCGCGCAACGCGGTGGCGAACGGAGCGTGCGCAATGATCAGAATGCCTGCCATGTCAGCCTTACTGCAAAAGAACGGCCCCGAACCGTGGACCGGGCCCAAGCCCGGTTCGTCAGCGCCCTCTGCCGGCCGTGGGCCATGAGGGCCGGAACGCATCGTTTGACGAGCGGCCCGCCGCGCATGGCCTCGTGCCTGCGCCGGCGAAACACTGCTCGCCTACAGTCCGCAAACCATGCCTATGACACCCGTCAGGTGCCAGCGATTGCGCCTGGCGCGGAGGAGCGGGCATTGTATCAGGCTCATTTTCGCGCCAAATCGGGCGTGCTGCGTGATGCGGATTTACTACACAGTTTGGGGAACATGGCGGGCATTCAAGTGCCGCCAACCGGCCGCGCCATCAAGCCGCCGCGCGCTCCAAGGCGTCGATGAACATGGCGGCGACGTCGAAGCCGGTTTGATCCATGATCTCGCGGAAACACGTCGGGCTCGTCACGTTCACTTCGGTCAGCCAGTCGCCGATCGCGTCCAGCCCCACCAGCACCAAACCTCGCGCGGCCAGCACCGGCGCCAGCGTATCGGCGATCTTGCGGTCATGCTCGGTCAGCGGACGCGCCACGCCGAGGCCACCGGCCGCGAGATTGCCGCGCACTTCATTGCCCTGAGGAATACGCGCGAGCGAATACGGCACGGCTTCGCCACCGATCAGCAGGATGCGCTTGTCGCCCTCCTTGATCTCGGGAATGAATTTTTGCGCCATCACCGAACGCGCGCCGTCATGACTCAGCATTTCGATGATCGAACCGAGGTTCATGCCGTCGGCCTTCACGCGAAACACGCCCATGCCGCCCATGCCGTCGAGCGGCTTCAGGATCACGTCGCCGTGCTCCTCATGGAAGGCGCGCAAGCGGGTTGCGTCGCGCGTAACCAGCGTGGGCGCGACGAACTCCGCGAACTCGCCGATCGCGAGCTTTTCCGAGTGATCGCGAATCGCCTGCGGTTTGTTGAAGATGCGCGCGCCGCCGCGTTCGGCCATTTCGAGCAGCCAAGTCGACGTGACGTATTCCATGTCGAACGGCGGGTCTTTGCGCATCACCACGGCGCTGAAGCTCTTGAGCGTGCGCGGCGCGGCCGGTTCGGCGTCGTACCAGACTTCGCGATGCAGATCGGTGACGTCGCCGACAATCGCAAAGCGCTGCACGTTCGCCTCGACGTCGCCCCCCGTCCACGCCAGATGCTTCGGCTCGCACGTGTACACCACGTGACCGCGGCGCGCCGCTTCGGCCATCATCGCGTAGGTCGAGTCTTTGTAGATCTTGAATTGCGTGAGCGGATCGGCGATGAAAAGAATGTCCATGAAGGTCCCGGTGCGCCCTGACGGGCTTGGCATTGATCGTAAATATAGTCGTTGAAAATGGCGATGGCGGCACGCATGCCGCCATCGACCACCCAAGGTGGCTTAGACCTGAATCGCTTCCGGATCGGTCTTTTCCAGTTCCACCGATGCGGCCAGTAGTCCGAGCCGCGCCACCACGCCGTACATATAGAAGCGGTTCGGCGGCGCCGCGCCGGGCTTGGCGTGCGCGTCGGGCAGCGCCGTATGCTCGAAGCCGAGCGGCACGAAGTGCATGCCCGGCGCGTTCAGATTCTGATCGCGCTCGCGGCTGCCGTGCACGCGATAGAAGCCGCCCACGACATAGCGGTCGATCATGTACACGACCGGCTCGGCCACTTCTTCCCCGATGCGCTCGAAGGTGTACACGCCTTCCTGCACGATCACGTCATGCACTTCGAGGCCATCTTTGGTCGCGGCCATCTTGGCGCGTTCGCGCTTGGTAAGCGCGGCGACTTCCGACGCGTCGTGCACGGTCATCACACCCATGCCGTACGTGCCCGCATCCGACTTGATGACGACATACGGTTTTTCGGAGATGCCGTACTCGCGATACTTCTTGGCGATCTTCTTCAGCACCCCGTCGATCGCGTCCGTCAGCGCTTCCTCGCCGGTGCGTTCCTGGAAGTCGACGCCTTCCACGTGCGCAAAGTACGGATTGATCATCCACGGATCGATCTCGACCATCTTCGCGAACTTCTTCGCGACGTCGTCGTAGCAGGAAAAATGCGTCGATTTACGGCGCACGGCCCAGCCCGCATGCAGCGGCGGCAGCAGGTACTGCTCGTGCAGATTTTCGAGCACAGGCGGAATACCGCCCGACAGATCGTTATTCAGCAGAATCGAGCACGGGTCGAAATTCTTCAGGCCGAGGCGCCGCTGCGAGCGCTCGAGCGGTTCGAGCACGAGCTTCTGGCCGTCGGAGAGCGCGATCGTGACCGGCCCATTGATGGTTTCGTCGAGCGTGCCGAAACGCACGTTCAAGCCGGCCTGGCGCATGATCGCGGCCAGACGGGCGACATTCTCGAGATAAAACGCGTTGCGCGTGTGGCGTTCGGGAATCACCAGCAGGTTCTTGGCGTCCGGGCAGATCTTCTCGATCGATGCCATCGCGGCCTGCACGGCGAGCGGCAACACTTCCTGCGGCAAATTGTTGAATGCGCCGGGAAACAGATTGGTGTCGACCGGCGCGAGCTTGAAGCCCGCGTTGCGCAGATCGACGGAACAGTAGAACGGCGGCGTGTGCTCCTGCCATTCGAGCCGGAACCAGCGTTCGATGGCGGGGGTAGCGTCGAGGATCTTCCGCTCAAGATCGAGCAGCGGGCCGTTTAACGCCGTAACTAGGTGCGGAACCATTGATCACTCGCAGACTGGAGAAAAAAGATTGTAGAGCAAATGCTTTGTCCATTTGGGGACGGTTTCTCCATTCGCAAGCGGACGCGAATGCATTCTCGCTATCGCCATGATAGGCGGGGAAAACTACCGTTTACAAGATAGCCCGCAAGAAAAAAGCCCGCCATGAAGGCGGGCCAAAATCGCTGCGCTTATTCGTGATCCAACGAGCCCGGGAGCGCGGGCTCGCCGTGCGTTGCTTATTCGACGTGTTCGCCGTGCAGCGTCACGTCCAGACCTTCGCGTTCCTGTTCTTCGGTTACACGCAGGCCCATCACCATGTCGATCACCTTCAGCAGGATGTAGCTCACCACACCGCTGTAGATCAGCGTCGTCAGCACGCCCTTGGCTTGCAGGATCACGCTGCCGTCCGCGCCGCCGATGTCCTTCACCGCGAACACACCGGTCAGCAGCGCACCCACGATACCGCCGATGCAGTGCACGCCGAACGCGTCGAGCGAGTCGTCGTAACCGAGCTTGTGCTTAAGCCAGGTTGCCGACCAGAAGCAGACCACGCCTGCCACGATACCGATCACCAGCGAACCCGCCATACCGACGAAGCCCGAAGCCGGCGTGATCGCCACGAGACCCGCCACTGCGCCCGACACGATACCGAGCACCGACGGCTTACCCTTGGCTGCCCATTCGGCGAACATCCATGCGAGTGCTGCTGCCGCCGTTGCCACTTGCGTGGCGAACATCGCGAAACCGGCACGGCCGTCAGCCGCCACTGCCGAACCCGCGTTGAAGCCGAACCAGCCTACCCACAGCATGGCGCCACCGATCAGCGTGAGCGTCAGGTTGTGCGGCGCCATCGCTTCCTTGCCGTAGCCGACACGCTTGCCGAGCACCAGAGCGCAGACCAGCGCCGCGATACCGGCGTTGATGTGCACCACCGTGCCGCCTGCGAAGTCGAGGATGCCCGCGCTAGCCAGCCAGCCGGTCGGTTCCCAGACCATGTGAGCGATCGGCGAGTAGACGATGATCGACCACAGCGTCATGAACACCAGCATGGCCGAGAACTTCATACGGTCGGCGAACGCGCCCGTGATCAGCGCCGGGGTAATGATCGCGAACGTCATCTGATAGACGACGTAGACCGTTTCCGGGATCGTCGGCGCGAGGTGGCTAACGGTCAGCGTCGTGGCCTTGTCGCCCTTGATGTAGTTCATGCCCGACATGAAGAAGCGCGAGAAGCCGCCAATGAACGATCCGCCAGGCGTGAAGGCGAGGCTGTAGCCCACCACGACCCAGATGATCGACACGAGGCAGGTGATCGCGAAGCTTTGCATCAGGATCGCGAGCACGCTCTTCTTGCGGACCATGCCGCCGTAAAACAGCGCCAGACCCGGAATCGTCATGAACAGCACGAGCGCGGTGGAGGTCAGCATCCAGGCGGTGTCGCCCGAATTGATCTTCGACGAATCGACCGAGAACGGCGCGGTCGGGGCAGCCGGCGCAGCGTCCGATGCTGCGGGTGCGGCGGCAGCCGCGCTGGCAGCCGGTGCGGCGGACGCGTCAGCGGCCGGTGCCGAAGCCGCGGCGGCAGCAGGTGCTGCCGAAGCGTCCGGCGCCGGCGCGCTCGCCGTCGTATCGGAAGCAGCGGCCGAGGCGGCTGCGGGGGCGGAAGCGTCGTCCGCGAGGGCGGCGCCGATACCGCCCGCGAGCAGCGAACCGGCCATCAGCAAGGACATCATTAATTTGCGCATCTTTCGTTTCCTCTTGTCGCTATCTGTGTCGCTATCTTTTGGTATTACAGAGCGTCCGCGCCGGTCTCCCCGGTACGGATCCGAATCACTTGTTCGATCGGCGTGACGAAGATCTTGCCGTCGCCGATCTTGCCGGTGCGTGCCGCGCGTTCGAGCGCCTCGATCGCCTGGTCGACGATGTCGTCCGAGACAGCGGCCTCGATCTTCACCTTCGGCAGAAAATCGACGACGTATTCAGCGCCGCGATACAGCTCCGTATGGCCCTTCTGGCGACCGAAGCCTTTGACTTCCGTCACCGTGATGCCCGAGACGCCGATGGCCGACAAGGCTTCGCGCGCCTCATCGAGCTTGAACGGCTTGATGATTGCGGTAATGAGTTTCATGAAATCCCTCGCTTAGTTGCGTAACCCGTTTGCGTAACCCGTGTTGCCTGACTTTCGTTGCGTAACTCTCGTGCGTTCCCGTAACACGTTCGCGTGGTCTCGTTCCGCTGCCGGTAAAAAGGCGCCGGGCAGTGCGCGCGGGGCAGTAACAGCAACTCGCATGCCATGTTGTGTCAGACACCGCACCGTGGCCGTCGCAAAAGGGGCGCAAGCCGCCCTGGCCGGACGGCCAACGTTGGCGGGGGCACGCTGGCGCGGCGTATGGATCGTTGCTAGAGTGTTCGAAGGTTTTGAACGCACGGGCGCGCACCAAAGGGGCTCATGCGGCAGCGGCACGCAACGGGCCATGCACCAACACCGCCCATTTGCCGTCACAAAGCACAGGCGTAACGAAACATGCACAGTTTTTGTGCACCTAGGGGAACACCATGAAACAACCGAACGATGTTTTTAACGACTTTCAGGCCCGCATGAGCGAGCTGTTCAAGAACTCGCCGGCCAAAGATGTCGAACGCAACGTCAAAGCCATGCTGTCGCAGGGTTTCTCGAAGCTCGATCTGGTCACGCGTGAGGAATTCGATACCCAGACCCAGGTGCTGGTGCGCACGCGCGCTCGTCTGGAAGAGCTGGAACGCCGCGTTGCCGAGCTCGAACAGAAGCTGCCGGTCACGCAAACGCCGTAACGCTTTGCTCGCGGCGGAGTCGCCGCGCAGTGCTGCACATCACAGGCAAGCGAGCCGTGACGTCATCAGCGTTTTAGGGGACTTGCGCGCGCCCTCGGCGCGCCGTCCGACGGGAGAAAACATGTCGCTTGCCGTGGTGCGCAGTCGCGCGCCGGCCTCTGGCTGCGCGCCCGAAGTAACCGTCGAGGTCCACCTCGCGAACGGATTACCCTCTTTTTCGATCGTCGGCCTGCCTGATCTGGAAGTGCGCGAAAGCCGCGAGCGCGTGCGCGCGGCGCTGCAGAACTGCAATTTCGACTTCCCCGTCCGACGCATCACCGTGAATCTAGCGCCCGCCGATCTGCCGAAGGAATCCGGCCGCTTCGATCTGCCAATCGCGTTGGGCATCCTCGCCGCGAGCGGCCAGATTCCCGCCGAGTCCTTGCTGCATCGTGAATTCGCGGGCGAACTGTCGTTGACCGGCGCGCTCAGGCCGATGCGCGGCGCTTTCGCCATGGCGTGCGGAACGGCGCGCAGCGCCGTGGCTCAAGGCGACGGTGCGGCGCAGTCCGGCGAGATTGCAAGCGAGCTTGCCGCATGCGAGACGCCCGCTCATTCCACGCCGCAGCTCTATCTGCCCGCTGCGAGCGCGGCGGAAGCGGCGCTCGTACCCGGCGTCGATGTCTACGGCGCGGCCGATCTGCCTTCGTTGTGCGCTCATCTCGCGGGAGCGCCGGACGCGCGGCTCTATCCAATCGCCGTGCCGGACCTCGCCGAAAGCCCAGCCGCCGTCGTCCCGGATATGGGTGATGTCATCGGGCAACGCGGCGCGCGCCGGGCGCTTGAAGTCGCCGCGGCCGGCGGCCATCACGTCTTGCTGGTCGGGCCGCCGGGCGCGGGCAAATCGATGCTCGCCGCCCGCCTGCCGGGCCTGCTGCCGCCCATGACCGACGACGAAGCGCTCGCCTCCGCTGCCTTGCTGTCCGCCAGCCGGGCCGGTTTCACGCCCTCGCAATGGCGTCGACGGCCGTTTCGCGCCCCGCATCATTCGTCGAGCGCCGCGGCGCTGGTCGGCGGGCGCAATCCGCCGCAGCCCGGTGAAATCACGCTGGCGCATCTGGGCGTGCTCTTTCTCGACGAACTTCCTGAATTCGATCGCCAAGTCCTGGAGACGCTGCGTGAGCCGCTTGAAGCCGGGCGCATCACGATCTCACGCGCCGCGTTGCAGGCGGATTTTCCGGCAGCCTGCCAGTTAATCGCCGCCATGAACCCTTGCCCATGCGGCTGGCGCGGCGATCCCAACGGCCGCTGCCGCTGCACACCCGAGATCGCTGCGCGCTATTTGCGCAAGCTTTCCGGGCCGCTGCTCGACCGGATCGACATCCAACTTGAGATACCAGCGCTCACGCCGGCGGAACTGTCCGCCCGTTCAACGGCGGCCGGCGAAACAAGCGCGGCCATTGCGGCACGCGTCAGCCGCGCCCGCGAGCGGCAATTGAGCCGTCAGGGCAAAACCAATCGCGAACTGGGAGGACGAGAAGTGGACGAGGTCTGCCGCCCCGACTCAGCGGGCGAAGCCTTGCTGCGCGAAGCAGGCGAGCGCTTCGGCTGGTCAGCGCGTGCGTACTACCGAGTTCTGAAGGTGGCGCGCACCATCGCCGACCTCGCCGGCGCGACCATGCCGAGCGCCGCGCAGATCGGCGAAGCGATCCAATATCGCAGGGCTTTTGGCTCCCTATGAGGTGAAAAATCTGCTGTCAAGACTTGACTTATGCACACGCGCACGTTCCAGATAGATTTTGAAACAACTGAAAGGTACGTCGCGGGCAGCATCCAAAAAGCATTGATTTAATTAACTTTTTTTAACGACCTTGTGCGAGACGAATCTGACAGAGTGCCCATAGAATGGGCATCTCCGGCCAATTTGCCCGAGTTCTCAACAGAGTTATCCACAGGCGCGGTGAGTAACAGGAAAACTTCAACGTAAACCGGGAATTAGCGCGCGATGCTGCGAAGGAACTTTCACTGTGCGCAGCGCCTCAGTTGAGCGCCCATCACGCGCCGAATCGGACAAAAATACCGCTCTCAATACAGTTGGAAGGACGAAAAAAATTGGTCGATCTGTTCCTGTTGCATCGGCTTGGATGCAATGATCGCCGCCTGATAGACGTGCCGGCCGCGCGCGACGAGTCGTGCGTAGACGGTGCGCGCTTCGTGTTGCGAACCCGCCTCGCCGCTCAGCTTCATTTCCAGGCCAAGCACCTGGCCGCCGGCCGCCAGCGGGATCTGCACGGCACGCGCTTCGGGCGCGGCGCCCACGTTGCGGGCCAGGCCGTTGCGCAAGAAATCGAGTGCGGCGCGTTGCGTGGCCGCGTCGTCGTTGGGCAGCATCACGGTGCCGACCGCGAAGACGGCGTCGCCGGCTTCGGCCGTCTGCATCGCCATCTGCATCGGCGTGCCGTTGATCTGCACAGCCCGCTGATCGTTGCCCGGCTTGGCCGGCAAGTCGACGGTATAGCCGTTGTCGTTATTCATGATGGTCCGCCAGTCGAAGGTCGGCGAGCAGGCGCTCAGCGCGGCACCCAAAACCACCGTCCAAGCCAGCGTGCCGAGGATTGCACGCGCGCTCGACAGCCGAGACGTGGAGCCGGCCGCCACACAACGCGGAGAGCGCTCCGTTGAGCGGCTGGCAGAAGTAAGACGGGACGGAATTCGAGCGAGGAAGTGACTGACGCGACCAACGCGACTGACGCGAAAAACAGTTCGGAACATGGGGACAGAAGATCGGACTGACGAGAACGTAAAACCCTATTATCCGCTCCCGGCCGACGTCCTGCCGCGCCGCCGGAATGGGGCTACAATAGCGACGCTGTTCAGCACGGGCCGAAAGCCCAAACCGACGCACTGTCCCGCGCGTTCCGCGCGACTCCGAGGTTCCGTTCATGAGCTCCACCCCGTCCACCGCCGCCCGGCGCGCGAGTCCGCTTCGCTACATCATCATCGCCGCCGTGGCCGTTGCGATCGCCATCGCCGGTTATTTCGCGTTTGCCGGCCAGCAGCGCGTGCCTGATGCGACCTTCACGTTGCTGTCCGGCCAGAAAGTCTCGACCGCCGACCTGAAAGGCAAGGTCTACCTCGTCAACTTCTGGGCAACGAGCTGCGATACCTGCATGAAGGAAATGCCGCAGATGGTCCAGACCTATAACCGCTTCAAGGGTCAAGGTCTCGAATTCGTTGCCGTGGCCATGAACTACGACGCACCGATGTACGTGGCCAACTACACGCAAACTCGCCAGTTGCCGTTCAAGGTGGCAATGGACGACGGCTCGGCCGCCAAGCAGTTCGGCAACGTCCAGCTCACGCCGACCACGTTCCTCATCGACAAGGACGGCAAGATTCTGAAGCGCTATGTCGGCGAACCGCAATTCGCGGAACTCGACCAGTTGCTGGAAAAGGCGCTCAAAGCGGCTTGACCGGATTCAGTTGATTCAAAAAACGCCGGCCTCGCATCTCAAGGCCGGCGTTTTCATATCCTCACCGTTCCCCTTCCCCTTTGGCCGCGAGGCCATATCGCTTGATCTTTTCGTAGAGCGTCGCCTTGCCGAGTTGCAGCTTGTCTGCCGCGACCGCGACCACGCCGCCGGTCTGCTCCAACGCCTCCGCGATCACCGCCCGCTCGAATTGCTCGACGCGCTCCTTCAAGGGCTGCGTGTCCGCACCGTCGTCGCCGAAAGACATGACCGGATCGTCGGCGATGCCGAGCACAAAGCGGTCGGCGGCGTTGCGCAACTCCCGCACGTTTCCCGGCCAGTCGCGCTGCATCAGGCTCGCGCGCTGACGATCGGTGAGGATCGGCGCGGGACGTTGATAACGCACGGCCGCGTCCAGCAGGAAGTGCTCGAAGAGCGGCACGATATCCTCGCGACGCTCGCCCAACGGCGGCAGCGCGATCGTCACCACGTTCAGCCGGTACAACAGATCGCGCCGGAACGAGCCGTCCGCGACATGCTCGGCCATGTCGCCCTTGGCGGCGGCGACCACGCGGCAATTCACGCGAATCGGCTGATTCGAGCCGAGCCGCTCCAGCACACCGTCCTGCAGCACGCGCAGCAGCTTGACCTGCAAGGCGAGCGGCATGCTCTCGATTTCATCCAGAAACAGCGTGCCGCCCGACGCATGTTCGAGCTTGCCGATGCGGCGTTTCGCCGCACCGGTGAAAGCGCCCGGCTCGTAGCCGAACATTTCCGACTCGAACATAGGCTCCGGCAACGCGCCGCAGTTCACCGCGATAAACGGTTTGTCACGGCGCGGGGACAGTTCGTGCAGGCTGCGCGCGATCAATTCCTTGCCCGCGCCCGTGTCGCCGTTGATCAGCACCGAGGCGTCGGTCGGCGCGACATTGGCGATCAGCCGCCGCACCTGTTCGATGGCCGGACTCCTGCCGATGATGCGCGGCGCCACCGAGTTCTGTTCCGCCAACTCACGGCGCAGCGCGAGGTTCTCCAGCACCAGCTTGCGACGCTCCAACGCGCGCCGCACGGTTTCGATCAGACGTTCGGACGCGAAAGGCTTTTCGATGAAGTCGTACGCGCCGTCGCGCATCGCCTGAACGGCCATTGAAATATCGCCATGGCCCGTCACCAGAATCACCGGCACGTCGGGCGCGCGCTCGTGGCATTGCGCGAGCAGATCGAGGCCGCTTGCGCCCGGCAGGCGAATGTCGCTGACGATCACGCCGGAGAAGTCCGCGCTGATCGTCTTCGCCGCGGACTCCACCGAGGCATGGCCGATCACGTCGAAACCCGCCAGTTGCAAACTCTGCACGCTGGCGCGCCGCACCAGTTCGTCGTCTTCGATATACAGCACTTGCAGGCCGTGGTTCAGCATGGCGTCTTCCGTGTGATTCAGGAGCCCGTGGTCAGCGGGTCCGATGTGTGGTTCGTCTGCACGCGCGCACGGCGCAGCGTCAACACGAATAATGCACCGCCGTCCTGCGCGTTGCGCGCCACCAGCGTGCCGCCGCAATCGCGCGCGATCGACGACGAGATCGCGAGGCCGAGCCCCAGCCCGTGGCCCATTTCCTTGGTGGTGAAGAACGGTTCGAACAGATGCGGCAGGACATCGTCGGGAATGCCGGGGCCGTTATCGCTCACGGCGAACGACAGATTCGCATCGGCGACTTCGATCTCGATCGAAATGCGCGGCGGGTGCACGTCGGCGGTTGCATCGAGCGCGTTGCCGAGCAGGTTGATCAACACCTGTTCGAGCCGCAGATCGTCGCAATGCGCGATCAGTTCGGGATGATCGTCGGCGAGATTCAGCGGCGTGCGCATGCCGCTGTCCGCATCGAGCAAAGCAAATTCGACCTCGACGCCCTGCAAGCGCTTTTGCAACAGCGCGACGACATTGCGCAACGCCCGCACGATCGGCGCGCGCGCACTGCGTGGCCGCGCGCGTCCGACGAACAGTTTCAACTGATTGGTGATCTTGCCCATGCGCTCCGTGAGCGCGGCGATCGCTTCGAGATTTTCGCGCGCCGACGCCTGGTCGCCGCGCTCGAGCAGCACACGCGTGTTGTCCGAGAAACCGCGCAACGCGGCGAGCGGCTGATTCAGTTCGTGCGTGATACCGGCGGCCATCTGACCGAGCGCGGCGAGCTTGCTCGCCTGGATGAGCTCGTCGTGCGCGGCGCGCAACTCCTGCTCGGCGCGCGTGCGTTCGGCCACTTCCTTCTGCAACTGTTCATTCGCCTGAGAAAGATCCGCGGTGCGCTCGGCCACTCGCCGGTTCAGTTCAGCGTAGGCTTTTTGCAGAAGCGCGCGGCTGCGCATCACCTCGCGCACGCGCGCCCGGCGCATTCTCCAGTAGAACGCGAGCAACACCAGCGACACGTAGCCGAAGGCGGTCACGATGGTCGCCTTGCGCGCGTCGGCGTCGACCGGATCGACGGGCGACAGGGTGATCAGATGCCAGTCCGGCTCGCCCATGCCGCGCCGCGATGCCAGATAACGCGGAGCGTAGCGGCCGCCGCCAATGCGCACGATCTGCGCGTTGCCTTCGAGCGTGCGTTCGATCGACACCGGCAGCGCCGCGATCGGCTGCTGCGCGTATTGACGCGCCTGGTAGATCGAATCGGCGATGGGCCCCGACAGCGGCCGGATCGTATGGTATTTCCACGCCGGTACCGACGACAGAAAGATCACGCCGTGGTCGTCGGTCACGACGAGCGGCTCGGACGCATCCGCGCCCTGAAACCATTCGAGGTCGAGTTTGACGACCGCCACGCCGACGATCTTGCCCTCGCGCCGCACCGGCTGCGAGATGTAGTAGCCCGGCGCCTGCGAGATCGTGCCGATGCCGAAGAAGCGCCCCACGCTGCCTTTGACCGCATCGAGAAAATACGGCCGGAATTGATAGCCCGCGCCGACGAAGCTGCCCGGCCCGCGCCAGTTGCTCGCCGCGACGCAAAAGCCGTCGAGCGGAATGATGTAGGTGACCGTGGCGCGCGCGTGGCGGTTCAGGTCTTCAAGATAAACATTGGCGCGCGCGACATTGGCCGGAGTGGGACTAACCAGCACGTCCTGCACGATGGGATGTTCGGCCAGCAGATAAGGCAGCGATTCGTAGCGTTCGAGCGTGCTCTTCAGCGCGCTGGTCGTACGGTCGACCCGTACCGAGGCGTTGCGCCGCAAATGGTCGATGCCGCTTTGCCACGCGATGCTGTACGTGAGCCCGCACGCCACCACGAGCCCGGCGACGAGCGCGAAGAGGATCAGCAGGCGTCGCGTCACGTTGGCAATATCCGATCGATGAGGATCGTTTATTGTGGCATAAGGCGACGCGTCGTCGGCGCTAGCCTCGTCGGCCGACGGCGCGGGAGTCTGGCCGGCGGGCACCGGATTCATACGCTGGTGTCCGCGGCCGGGAGGGTTGCGTTACAAGACGTTGCCGATGCGCGGCTTAAACGCCGGCCGGCTCTTTGACCGTCACGTCGCCACGCAAGGCGGCGTTCAGCTTGTTGCGGTCTAGTTCCTTTTCCCACGCCGACACCACCACGGTCGCCACGCCGTTGCCAACGATGTTCGTCAGCGCGCGGCATTCGCTCATGAAGCGGTCGATACCGAGAATCAGCACCATGCCCGACAGCGGAATGGTCGGCACCACGGCCAGCGTCGCGGCCAGCGTGATGAAGCCCGCGCCGGTCACCCCGCTCGCGCCCTTCGAGGTCAGCATCGTCACCGCCAGCAGCGTGAGCTGCTGCGTCCACGTGAGGTCGGTGTTGGTGGCTTGCGCGATGAACAGCACGGCCATCGTCATGTAGATGTTGGTGCCGTCGAGGTTGAACGAATAACCGGTCGGCACCACGAGGCCCACCACCGAACGCGAGCAGCCGAGCTTTTCGAGCTTCAGCATCAGTTGCGGCAGCGCGGCTTCGGACGAGCTCGTGCCGAGCACGATCAGCATCTCTTCCTTGATGTACGCCACGAAGCGCAGGATGTTGAAGCCCACCGCACGCGCGATGATGCCAAGCACCACCACCACGAACACGATCGAGGTCAGATAGAACGTGCCGATCAGTTTCAGCATCGGCAGCAGCGAGCCGATACCGTACTTGCCGATCGTGAAGGCCATCGCGCCGAACGCGCCGATCGGCGCCAGCTTCGTGATGATCCGCACAATGCCGAACAGGATATGCGAGAGCCCGTCGATGAAGTTCGTCACGACCTTGCCCTTCTCGCCGGCCGTCGCGAGCACCGCACCGAACAGCAGCGCGATCAGCAGAATCTGCAGGATTTCACCCTGCGCGAATGCCGACGAGAGCGTGTCCGGAATGATGTGCATCAGGAAGTCGACCGTGGTCTGGCCGTGCGCCTTGGCGGCGTACGACGCGACCGACTTGCCGTCGAGAGTCGCCGGGTCGATGTTGAAGCCGACGCCCGGCTTCAACACGTGCGTGGCGATCAGGCCGAGCACCAGCGCGAAGGTCGAGACGATTTCGAAGTACAGCAGCGCCTTGCCACCGACGCGCCCGACCTTCTTCATGTCTTCCATGCCGGCGATGCCCGTCACCACCGTGCAGAAGATGATCGGCCCGATCACCATCTTGATCAGCTTGATGAAGCCGTCGCCGAGCGGCTTCATGTCGACGGCTAAATTCGGGTAGAAATGCCCGAGCGCGATGCCGATGATGATCGCCACGATCACCTGGACGTACAGCACTTTGTGGATAGGTTTCTTCACGATGGTTCCTGCGATGTGGATGAGCTCAATGGCCTGCCACGCTGCGCATCATGCGAACGAATAGTCGTCACGCCTGTGCACGGCATTAGGCCGCGACAAGACGACGAATTCAGAAATACCGGGAAGGGAAATCGGACATCGTTGTCTCCTTGCTTTAGTTGTCGGACCGTTGCGGCCGCGGCTTCTATTTCGCAAGGTCGATGCCAGCTTGATGCCGGGCTCGGCGCCTTGATTCTTATGGGTTTTCTGGCGCTTCATCCTATGTGCCGTCCGGGATTCCGGAAATCCGGACAAGGGCTGTCGGGGAATCCGGAATCCATTGTGGCGGCAGCCTCGGGATAACCCGTAGGGCTTTCTACGGCGTGCACTGCCGGACGCAAGCGCCGCCTGACTCGTATCGTTTAAACGCTGCCCTCTTCCAGCACCAGCAGATTCTCGTGCGAGAAACCGAGCGACACCGGCTGCCCGCGTTCGGGCAAACCGCGATTCGGGTCGTTGAATATGTCGAGCGAAATCACGGCGTCTTTCACGCGGGTTCGGATGCGCACTACGGCGCCGAGGAAATTCACTTCCTCGACGGTGGCGTTCAACGTGTTGCGGCCAGGCGCGGCCGGCTCCAGCACGATAGCTTCGGGCCGCAGCGCGAGCAGGCGTTTCTTGCCCGCATCGTTCGACGGCAACTCCTGCGTGGTGGTCAGCTCCTGGCCGTCCACGATCATCTTGCCGGTCGCCGGATCGACCACATGTCCGGCCAGGATATTCAGCGTGCCGACGAACGACGCAACGAAGCGTGTGCGTGGAAAGTTGTAGATCTCCGAGGGCGTGCCGATCTGTTCGACGCGGCCCTCGTTCATCACGACGATGCGGTCGGAAATCGACAGCGCCTCTTCCTGATCGTGCGTGACAAAAATCGACGTGATGCCCAGTTCGCGTTGCAACGCGCGAATGTCCTGGCGCAACGAGATGCGGATCTTGGCGTCGAGTGCGGAGAGCGGTTCGTCGAGCAGCAACACCTGCGGCTTGCCGGCGAGCGCGCGCGCGAGCGCCACGCGCTGCTGCTGGCCGCCGGACAATTGCCACGGATAACGCCCGCCGAGATGCGGCAGCTTGATCAGTTGCAGCATCTCCTCCACGCGCTGACTGATCTCCGCCTGCGGCCGATGCGTGATCTTCAGTCCGAAGCCGATGTTCTCGGCCACCGTCATGTTCGGAAACAGCGCATACGACTGGAACACCATGCCGACCTTGCGTTGCCGCGTGCGAAGGTGCGTGACGTCCTTGTTGTCGAGCCGGATGATGCCGCGCGTCGGCGTTTCGAAGCCGGCGATCATGCGCAGCACCGTCGTCTTGCCGCAGCCGGACGGTCCGAGGAAAGTAATGAATTCGCCGCGTTCGATCTGCATGTCGAAGTGATGCAGCGCAATGTTCGCCCCGAAGGACTTATGCAGATTTTCGATCTCAAGAAATGCCATGATTCGCCGCCTCAGTCCGTCAAACTCATTGGTCACACTTTCTGGCCGCTCATCGCGCGGGCCGAGCCGAATACCTGAATCAATCCCATCGATGCCCACGTGATCACGAACGCGATGATCGCGAGCGCCGACGGCTCGTACGCGCGGTTCGCACCAATCAATTGCAGGTACGGACCGAACGCGGGACGGTCGAGCAGGCTCGCCAGCGTGAACTCGCCGATCACCACCGCAAAGGTGAGAAACGCGCCGGACAGAATGCCCGAGCGGATGTTCGGGAAGATCACCTTGAAGAGAATGGTCGGCCAGTTCGCGCCGAGACACTCTGCCGCTTCGGTGAGCGAGCGCACGTCGACCGCACGCAGCCCGGCATCGACGGCGCGGTACATGTACGGCAGCGAGAGCGTCACATAGCCGAACACCAGCAGCAGATCGGTGGCGCGCTCGTTGCCCGTGAGCGGCAGAATCGAACTGCTGTTATAGATGCGCAGATAACCGAACACGATCACAATCGCCGGCACCACCAGCGGCAACAGCGTGATGAATTCGACCAGCGGCCGCAGCTTTGGCAAGCGCAACTGCACCCAGTACGCGGTCGGCACAACCAGCAACACGCCGACGACGATCGTCAGCAGCGCCATCAGAATCGAGTAGCCGAACGAGGCCTGAAAGCGCGGATCGCCGAGCACGACGCTGTACGCTTCGAAGCTATAGGTGCCGCGCTTCATGCGCAGGCTGAACTCGAATGTCGCGATCAACGGAATGAGAAAGTACAGCGAACCGACGATCATCGCGGTCCACGCACCCACACGCGATTGGCTTTTCATCGACGTCCCCTTTCAGCGCGCGAGCGCAGCCAGATGTAGCCGCCATTCGAAAGGCCCGTGACAAGCACCATGCCGAGCGCGAGTGCATAGCCGAGATTCTGGTTGTGCATCACGTCGCCGCGAATCTGCGCGTACAACAGGATCGTCACGATGTTCAGCGAACTGCCGGTCAGCGCATAGGCCGTGGCGACCGCGCCGAACGAATTGGCGAACAGCAGCAGCGCGGCGCCGAGCACGCTCGGCCACAGCACCGGCAGCGCGACGTAGCGCCAGTATTGATATGCGGTGCCGCCGAGGCAATCGCAGGCCTCGCGCCATTCGCGCTTCAGGCCGTCGAGCGCGGGCGTGACGATCAGCACCATCAACGGAATCTGGAAATACAGATAGGTCAGCGTCAGACCGGAAAAGCTCAGGATGCTGAAGCCGGTCGAGTACAGATTGAAGCCGAGGTATTTCTTCAGCAGCACAGTGACGAGCCCGACCCGCCCCAACGTGCAGATGAAAGCGAACGCGAGCGGCACGCCGGCAAAGTTCGACGCGACGCCCGAAAACGTCATCAAGGTCGGACGAATCCACCCGGGCAATTTGCCCTGCACCGCCGCCCATGCGAGCAGCGAGCCGATCACCGCGCCGCCGATCGAGGAGGCGGCGCTCACCTTGAAGCTGATCCAGTACGCATCCATCACGGTCGGCTGGAGCAGGTCGCGGAAATTGGCGAGCGTGAAATGGCCTTGCGAATCCTGGAACGCGCCGACCATCAGAAAGCCGGTCGGCAGAATCAGGAACAGCAGCGCGAACGTGAAAAACGGCACCACGCCGATCCAGGCGAGCAACGACGACGCGCGGCTTGGACCGTTGACGCGAGGCGTTGGGGTGGGCACAGGCGGAACCAGCAATTCCGGCTGCACCGATCCAGCATCCGATGAAGCGCTCATAGCTCACCCTTGGGGCAATCTGGCAAACGCACCCGGCGCGCAGCGCTCATCACGAGCGGCGGCGCGCCGGGGCGACAAAACTTCAGGCTTCGGTTCGGCGTCGCGGCGCGCGTGCTGCGTTGCCGCCGCGACTCACGCTATGCCGCTTACTTGACGTTCGCGCCAACCGCTTCGTCCCAGTGCTTCGTGATGGTGTCCTTGTACGCGTCCTGTTGCGAGAGCGTCGGGAACACCACGTTCTTGTAAGCCGACGGCGGCGGCAGCTTGTCGAGCAGCGCTTGCGGCACTTTCTTGCCGCTCACCAGTTCGTTGTAGCGCATCGGATGGCAGTAACCCTTCAGCCAGCCGATCTGGCCTTCGTCGGAGTACAGATACTCCATCCACAGCTTGGCTGCGTTCGGATGCGGGGCGTAGGCGCTGATCGCCTGAACATACACGCCGGCGACCACGCCCGTTTTCGGTACCACCACTTCCACCTTCGGATTGCCCTTCAGCGTGTCGCGGTCGGCCAGCGCGTTGTAGTCCCAACGCACGATGATCGGCGTAGTACCTTGCGCGAGCGATGCGGCCTTGCCGATCACCGGCACGAAGTTGCCGCTCTTGTTCAGGTTGGCGAAATACGTGAGGCCGGCCTGTCCGGCTTTACTCGCATCGCCCTTGCTTTGCGACAGACCGGCGGCGTACACGGCTTGAATCGCCTGGTTGGCCGAGCGCGGGTCGCCGGCCAGCGAGACAGCGTTCTTATAGTCCGGCTTGAGCAGGTCGCTCCAGTCCGACGGCGCCTTGTCGATCATGTCGGCGTTGACTTCGAACGCGAGCACGCCGTAGTAATCGCCATACCAATAGCCGTCGGCATCCTTCGACTCTTTCGGAATCGAGTTCCACGTGGCGACCTTGTACGGCTGCAGCAGACCTTCCGCCTTCGCCGACGGACCGAACGACAGACCCACGTCGATCACGTCGGGCGCCTGTGGACCCTTGTTGCCCTTGTTCGCCTTGATGGCTTCGATTTCATCGCCCGAACCCGCGTCCGGATTCAATTCGTTGATCTTGATGCCGTACTTCTTCTGAAAGCCGGCCACCAGTTCACCGTAATTGCACCAGTCGTGCGGCAGCGCGATCACGGTGAGTTGGCCTTCCTGCTTGGCGGCGGCGATCAGTGCGTCGAGCGGCGCGGCCGAAGCGCTGCTGCTGACGCCGGCGGCGGTGACACCCGCAACGGCCGACATCGAAAGTATGCGAGCTAACGCGGTGCGGTTCATAGTCTTTCCCCATCCTCTGCCGAAATTGCTACGTTTGGAAAATTTCTAATTCGAGCTTCGGGGCGCGTCGTGCACTCCTGCACTTGCGCGCCCACGCCATGTTCAGGCCGGGTTGGCCGGCGCCGAGAACATGTCGGGTCGCAGTGTATCGATGCGATCTGTACAAATCATGTCGACGCCCCATTGCGCGAGCAGTTGCGCGCGCGCCGTGTCGTTGACCGTGTAGGCGAGCACGCGCAGGCCGGCGCAGTGAATCTCCGCAACCAGCCGCTCCGTGAGATAGCGTTGGTTCGCGTGAAAGGACACGCAGTCCAGTTCACGCACGATGCGCAGCCAGTCGTCAGGCACCTCGTCGAACAGCATGCCGCGTTGCACCGACGGCGCCGCGTCGCGCGCCGCGGCCAGCGCCTCGAACGAAAACGACGACAGCAACGGCGGCGTCTGGCCTTGCCATAACGTCAGCGCGCCGCTTGCCACCAAAGTGCCGGTGATCTCGTCGCGGCCCGGACACGGTTTGATTTCGATGTTGGCGGCAACGCCGTCGCGCGCGCAACGCTCGGCCGCCTCGGCGAGCGTCGGCAAACGCGTGCCGGCGAACTGCGGTCCGTACCAGGCGCCGGCGTCGAGCGTTGCCAGTTGCTGCCATGTGTGTTCGGCGGCGGCGCCGTGGCCGTTGGTGGTGCGCTCGAGTGTGTCGTCGTGCAGCAGGAAGAGTTGGTTGTCGGCGGATAGCTTGGCGTCGAATTCGACCATGCGGTACCCATAGCGCACGCAGGCGTCGAAACCGGCTAGCGTGTTTTCCGGCGCCAGCGTGCCGCCACAGCGATGCGCGGCCAGTCGCGGATAAGGCCAGTCTGCGGATAAGGTGCGATTAATCCCGTTTCCCACGTCTCGTTACCTTTCAGATAGAGCGGGTTGACTATGCTCTCGACACGTTCCCGGCCATCACCGCTGCCTCGGCCATCATGAGGCAGCGCGGCCTCATGCTGTCTCCACGCGCGAGCCCGTGCGTAGTATCGCGCTAAGGCGAGCGCGGCGATACCCGGGCGTACGCTGCATGTTCTCATCGCGCCGCACACTGCAATGCCATTGTCAGGATGACGAAGCGTGGAGTCATCCCGCAGCGCGAAACATCACCGGCCAATCGCCCGGACGGCAAACCCCAAGAGCCATTATGGCGGCGGCACGGGTCAATCAAATCGCCAAAAACGCCGCGAAATGCTCGGAACCGGACATTTCAATTCCTTTTCGAACATTTGATGTTCGAAATAGACTCAGCGCTTCGATCTGCGAAGGCTAAGTTGAAATACACAAACTTGCAAGCTGCCAAAAAAATACAACACAATTCGGCTAAAGTAGTACGCTTGACATCCTCCGGACACACATTCGTGACCACGATGTCGCAGTTAAATACAAGCTGAATCAACGCGCGTACGCATCCAGGGAAAAATGCATGTGGCAGGAAGACCGGCATCAAAGAATTCGCGCGTTGCTGTCCACGCTGCAACGTGTGTCCACGGAACGGATCATGGCGGATCTCGGGGTGTCGCGCGAAACCGTGCGGCGCGACCTGCTCGATCTCGAAGCGCTAGGTGAACTGCGGCGCGTGCACGGCGGCGCGATCAAGCCCGCCGACGAAGCGCCGATCGCCGAACGCGCCCATATGCGTGTCAAATCCAAAACGGCGATTGCGAAGGCGGCTACGCGTTTGATCGCGAGCGGCCAGACGCTTTTCATCGACGCCGGCACCACCACCGCCGCGCTAGCCGAAGAACTGGCGAAACTCGCGAACCTCACCATCGTCACCAATTCGATCGATGTCGCGCTGAAGATGCGCGGCGCCGTCGATCAAACCGAAGCCGCCAACGAAGTCATTCTGCTTGGCGGCTCGATCAGCGACCGCGCCATGGCGACCACGGGCGCCACCACCGTGCTCGACATCCAGCGCTATCGCGCGGACCTCGCGCTGCTGTCGCCGGTCGGCATCGATCACCGGCATGGCGCGACCAACTACGATCACGCCGAAACCGAAGTCGCGCGCGCGATGGTCGCCAACGCGGACCGCGTGGTGATCCTCGCCGACTACAGCAAGATCGGCCAGCACAGTCGTATCTCGTACTGCCCGGTCGAGCGGATCGACGTGCTCGTCACCAACAAAAAGGCGGCCGAAGCCGCCGAGTTTGCATCGCTGAAAAAGAAGCTCGAAGAGATCGTGCTCGCTTAGGGCTTGGGCCTTAGGTCAGGAGACTCGAGGTCTATTCCTTCACATGCATCGTGTCGAGCGAACGCTTGCGCAAGCGGGTGTCGTGCAACGCGCCGGCTGCGTCGAGTACCGGATAGGCGGTCGAGCAGAACAACGAGTTGAGCCGCTTCATGTCGCTGATCAGATCGAGATGCAGCGCACTGGTTTCGATGCTTCGCAAGGTCTGTCCGGTGAGCCGGTCCAGATGGCGGTATGAATACGCGCGCTCCAGATCACGAAAGCGCTCCTTCTCCGCGAGCAGGCGCTCGGCACAACGCAGATCGTTGTTCAGAAAGACCGACAAGCCAAGCTGCAAATTGCTGACGAGCCGCGCCTGCAAGTCGTCCAGTTCACCCAGCCCTTCCTCCGAAAACGACAGACGGTGGGCGATCTTCTTTTCCTCGATGTCGCGCACGATCCGCTCGATGATGTCGCCCGCATGCTCCAGATTGATCGTCAATGAAATGATGTCGGTCCAGCGGCGGCTGTCGGCTTCGTCGAGTTGCTCGCGCGAGATAAGCGTCAGATAGGTTTTGACGGCGGCGTAGAGCTCGTCCACGTCGTCGTCCATGCGCGCCGTTTCGCGCGCTTTGTCCAGATTGTTGTTATGGATCAGGTCCGCGACGTTGTCGAGCATAGTGCGCACAATGTCGCCGATCCGCAGCACCTCGCGTGCGGCATGCGCGAGCGCAAGCGTCGGCGTGGACAGCGCCGCGGTATCCAGATGGAGCGGCCGCAGCTCGCCATTCGGCATCGGCCGGTCGGGCAAGATGCGCACACAGACGCGCGCCACCGGATCGATCAGCGAGAGGCACGCGCAGCAACGCAGCGTGTTGTAGATCAGATGGAAGCCGACCGTGGCTTCACGCGGATTCGCGATCAGCACCGGCAGACCGCGCGCGAGCAGCGTAGTGAACGGCAGGATCAGCAGCGCGCCGGCCAGCTTGAACGCAAAGCTGCCCAACGCGAGACGCCGCGCCGCCGCATTTTGTGCGACGGTGCCGAGGAGCGCGAGCAAGCCGCTGCCAAGATTAGCGCCGATCACGAGGCACAGGGCGACCTTCAGCGAAATCACACCGGACGAGGCGAGCGTCGCGGTCAGCAACACCGCGGCAAGGCTCGAATAGGACAGCATGGCAAACGCGGCGCCGACCAATGCGTCGAGCATGGTGTCGCCAGTCAGTGCACCGAACATCACGCGCACGCCGGCGCCTTGCATCATCGGCTGAGCAGCTTCGACGATCAGACGCAGCGCCAGCAGAATCAAGCCGAGGCCGATCAACGTTCGGCCGGCCTGGCCGAGACGGGTTTGC
This sequence comes from Paraburkholderia sp. RL17-373-BIF-A, assembly GCF_046030175.1. Classification (NCBI taxonomy): domain Bacteria; kingdom Pseudomonadati; phylum Pseudomonadota; class Betaproteobacteria; order Burkholderiales; family Burkholderiaceae; genus Paraburkholderia; species Paraburkholderia sp. RL17-373-BIF-A. Next base: position 52,696 of record NZ_JARESO010000008.1, on the reverse strand, counting down.
TTTCGCGAAAGGAACAGCGGCACGCCGAGCAGAATCAGGATCGGCGACAACCAGGACAGATCGAGTGTGAGGATCCGCGCCATCAACGCGGTGCCGACGTCGGCGCCGAGCATGATCGCGAGACCACTGGTGAGCGGCAATAGTCCCTGCGCCGCGAACGACGTGACGATCACCGCAGTGGCATTACTGCTTTGCACGAGACTCGTGACGCCAACACCCGAGAGGAAAGCTCGCCAGCGGCTACTGGTGCTGCGCCCCAACACGCTGCGCAGGTCGGCGCCGAGGACTCGCAGGATGCCGGTGCGCACAATGTGCGAACCCCACACGAGGAGCGCCACACCGGCCAGAAGGTTTAGGAGAATCAACATAATGCACTGCGCATCCGTTCCTGCTGCCATGACCCGAACCGCATGCCGCGCGAACCGGCACCCGGGGCGTATGACAGTAGTGTTGCACATTTTTGCCTTATTGTAATTTTGTGCTTTTAAATATAGGCTCGTGTCAAGCTGTGGATGGCTGTGTGCCGGCTCATGGTCAGTCATACGGGGAGTTCGACCACTCGACCGCTCGCCCACTTAATCACGAGGACTCTGGATGAGCCGCAACCTTGCGCTGTTCGACCTGGATCACACGTTGCTGCCGCTGGATAGCGATCAGGCGTGGGCCCACTTCATTGCGGGATTGGGTATAGAAGGCGCCGCGCGGCACGCGCAGGAAATCGACGATTACTACCGGCAATATGTGGCCGGCACGCTCGACATGGCTGCTTACCTGAACTACACGCTCGCGCCGCTTGCCCGCCACTCGCGCGAGCAGCTCGACACGTGGCATACGGAGTTCATGCAGCAGGTGATTGCGCCTGCGATCCTGCCGGCAGCGCGTGCGCTCGTACAACGCCATCTGGATGCGGGCGACCTGTGTTGCATCGTTACCGCCACTAATGTGTTCATCACGGAGCCGATCGGTAAGGCGCTCGGCTTCGAGCATCTGCTGGGAATCGAGCTTGGCACCGAAGGCGGCGATCCGTTGGCGCGCTTTACGGGAATGGCTGTCGGCACACCGACCTTTCGCGAAGGCAAGATCACGCGCACCGAGAGTTGGCTGGCCTCGCTCGGGCATCGTCTGCAGGATTTCCCGCAGAGCTGGTTCTATAGCGATTCGATCAACGACGTGCCGTTGCTGGAACGCGTTACGAATCCGGTTGCGACCAATCCTGACGCGCGGCTGCGGGCTATCGCCACGGAACGCGGCTGGCGCGTGATTGAGCTGTTTGCGTGAGTCTTGACCTGAGCCTGAGCCGCCGCGCTACGCGCGCCCTTTCCACGGCACGAGCCGCCCTTCCAGCGCACGCATACCGAGATCGAAGAGCCACGCGACCAGCCCGATCAACACGATGCCCATCACCACCACGTCGGTGCGTAGAAAGCTCGATGCGTTCAACACCATCTGACCCAGGCCCGCAGTGGCCGCAACCATTTCGGCGGCGACCAGCGTAGTCCAGCCGAAGCCGATCGCGATGCGCAGGCCGGTCAGAATCTCCGGCAACGCCGCCGGCAAAACCACGTGCCGCACGATCTGCGAGAAGCGGCCGCCCAGCGAATACGCCGCATGAATCTGCTCGATGGTCGCGCTGCGCACGCCGGCGCGCGCGGCCATGGCAATAGGTGCGAAGCAGGCCAGATAGATCACGACGATCTTCGCCGTTTCGTCGATGCCGAACCAGATCACCACGAGCGGCAGATAAGCGAGTGGCGGCAGCGGTCGATAGAACTCGAGCGGCGGATCGAGAAGGCCGCGCGCGACCCGGCTCACTCCCATCAGAATGCCGACCGGCACGGCCGTGACCGCAGCCAGAGCAAACGCGCCGAACACACGCAAGGCGCTCCACGCGAGATGCTCGGAGAGCGGCAAGCCGCCTTGAATGCGGCCGTGCCACGCGTCGAGAAATGCGCTCCACACCGCTTCCGGTGTCGGCAGAAAGAGCGGCGGCAACCAGTGCAGATGCGTGGCAAGCCACCACAACGCCGCGAGCGTCGTGACCGAGACCGCGCTAAGCGCCGCGCTCGGACCTTCGCCCGGCAAACGCCAGCCGCGCACGAGCCGCGCGGCATGCTGCGGCCGCTTGCCGGCCTGGGCGAGCGGCACCTTGCCCAAGGATTCACGCGAAGTCGTCACGACACCACCTCTTCCTGATTGCGCTCATGCAGCCGATGCACCAGCCGCTCGCGCCATTCGATGAAATCCGCCGACGACTTCACCGCACGTGCGTCGCGTGTCTGTAGAAAACGCCGCGCGAACGGCAAGTCGTAGCTATCGGCGATGCGGCCCGGGCCCGGCGTCATGACGACGAGACGGGTTGCGAGAAAAAGCGCCTCCTCGACGCTATGCGTGATGAAGAACACCGTTTTGCGCGTGCGGCCCCAGACATCGAGTACGAGTTCCTGCATCGACTCGCGCGTCATGGCGTCGAGCGCGCCCATCGGTTCGTCCATCAGCAGCACGCGCGGATCGCTTGCGAGTGCACGGGCGATACCCACACGCTGCTGCATGCCGCCCGACAACTCATAGACCCGCGAGCGCGTATGCTTCTCGAGCCCGACGAGCTTCAACATCTCGAACGCAATGCGCTCGCGCTCCGCCTTCGGCACGCGCTGAAAGCGCAAACCGAGCGCGACGTTGTCGAGCACGTCGAGCCACGGCATCAACGCGTACTTCTGGAACACGACGCCACGGTCCGCGCCCGGCCCGAGCACGGGCTCGCCGTTCAGCCGCACCTCGCCTTCCGTCGGCGGGATGAAGCCGGCAATGCAATTGAGCAAGGTCGTCTTGCCGCAGCCCGACGCGCCCAGCGCGACCACGAACTCGCCGGGTTCGATACGCAGATCGACATCGGCCAGCGCGACATGTGGCGCCGCGCCGCGCGCGCCTTCGTAGGCGACGTGCAGTCGCCGGATTTCAAGACCGCTCATCGCCGCACCTCATGATGTCGATAGGAGACAGCGCGCGACGATCAATGCGCCGCGCGTTGCACGAACTGCGGATCGACGCCGGTCGAGTAGTCGGCCAGCACGTTCTGGATCGTGCCTTGGGTCTTGAGAAACGCCGCGGTGGCGGCCAGCGACTTCGCCGCACCCGATTGCGCGCCGCCGCCAAGCCATGCATTCGAAGCCTGTTGGGCCGGCGTCGGGAACGCGTACAACGCGAGGCTCGCCGGCACTTCCTGCGCGTTCGCGCCCGACTCTTTGGCGACCGCCTCGACCTGCGGCGACGCTGCCGTCCATGCCGACGTGTGATCGCGGTAATTCGCGTCCGTCGCGGCCAGCACCTTCACGAAGCGCGCGACGAACTCGGCGTTCTGACTGGCGAACTTGCGATCGACGACAAAACCGTCGAAGGTCGCCTTGCCGGTCTGCTGCGCAACCTGCCCCGAGGTGATGAGCACCTTGCCGTTCTTCTTGACCTTGGCGAGCACGGGGTCCCAGATATACGTCGCGTCGATGTCGCCGCGCTCCCACGCCGCCGCGACTTCAGGCGGACGCAAGTTGACGATCTTGACATCGGACGTATTCACGCCGGCGCTCTGCAACGCGACCAGCGTGTGAAAGTGCGACGTCGACACGAACGGCACGCCGATTTTCTTGCCTTTGAGACCGGCGACGCTCGTTACATTGGAGCCGTCGCGTGCGACCAGCGCTTCGGCGTCGTTGATATTGTCGAGAATCCAGAACAGCGAAATATCCACGCCTTGCGACAATCCCGCGGCGATCGGACTCGAACCGGCTTCACCAAGTTGCACCGAGCCGGACGCAAGCGCGCGGATCACGTCGGCGCCGCTGCCGAGTTTGCGATAGGTGACCTTGTAGCCGGTGGCTTTCTGCACTTCGCCGGTGGCCTGCGCGTAGCGCCACGGCACCACCATGTCCTGATACGCGATCACGACTTCTTTGGTGTCGGCGTGCGCCGTGGAAACAAACGACGCGGACAGTGCAAGCAGCGTAGCGAACGCGGCAAGCGGACGGCGGAAGCGGTTCATCGGAATGCCCCTTGAGCAGGTGTTGTTCGGGAGGCTTTCGACTATAGGCAGTTTGTTCGCGGCCGGTTCTAATTAATCCGCGATTGCTAATCACGCTGTTCGAGCATTGCTTTTCACGTTCGGTTGGTTAGCGGCGACTGCTGTTGCGGGGGGCGGACGGTTCCAGCGAATGATGCGGATCGTGATGCGCAAGCTGGCCGTTCGGCAGATTGACCTGCAATTGACCGGAGCGGGATCATCTTTGCGTTGCCAAAGCTTCGCATTCCTATGATCGATTTTATTGGGCGCATTTGCTGGTTGCTTTTCAACGTCGGCGTGCCAGTGTGCGCGCCCTTTGCGCTGCTGCCTCTGTTGAGCTTCTCGCGCTTCTATCGGGAGTCGTCGAAAGGAATTGCGATACGTTCCGTGCAGAACGGACAACTTCTCTGGGTCGTCATTTCGATGTGCGCCAGCGCGTGCTACGAGATCGGCAGCGCGCTGGGCGAGGCTTGGACAAATAGCACGCTAGCCTTCATGCTGGCCGGATTGCTCTGGCATGTTCTGTTTCTCGTCGTGGCGTCCATCCTCGTCACGTTCGGCGCGGCTGACTCGGCACCGCATCTTGATTATCATCGCGGCGACGAGGCACGCGAACGAAGGTTGATGTGGACATCGGCGATCATGACCGCAGCGGTGGCTGCCTCATTTACCCTATCTCATTATTCGTTAAACTAACTAATTGGCAATCGTCAGAGCTATACTTTCAAGCACGTCTAACAGGGAGAACTTAAATGCCCAATCTGATCGACTACGTCATGGAAAATCGCGAACTGCGCAATCGCCTGATCGAACTTGCCGCTCCTTTTTCAATCATCGGTAGCACGATTGCCTCGATCTGCATGCTGCTCGCACGGCACTACCGGTAACGCTTCGCAGAGAAGCGCAAAGATGCGCAGTGCCGGCAGTCAAAGTCTGACCGTCCAAAAGAAAAAAGCCTGCAATACGTGCAGGCTTTTCTCAAACTGACAGCTCTAGCTAAGACATTCAGACCACGCCAGCTCCATGCGCCTGCAAATCGGCGTGGTAGCTCGAACGGACCATCGCGCCCACGGCTGCGTGTGTGAAACCCATCTTGTACGCTTCTTCCTCGTACATCTTGAACGTGTCCGGGTGCACGTACGAGCGCACCGGTAGATGGTGTTCCGATGGTTGCAGGTACTGGCCGATCGTCAGCATGTCCACGTCGTGTTCGCGCAGGTCGCGCATCACTTGCAGAATCTCTTCTTCGGTTTCGCCGAGGCCGACCATCAGACCGGACTTGGTGGCGACGTCAGGGTGCAGCGCCTTGAAGTCCTTCAGCAGCTTCAGCGAATGCGCGTAGTCCGAACCCGGGCGCGCTTCCTTGTACAGACGCGGCACCGTTTCGAGGTTGTGATTCATCACATCGGGCGGAGCGGCGTTCAGAATACCGAGCGCGCGATCCAGACGGCCGCGGAAGTCCGGCGTCAGAATTTCGATGCGCGTCTCCGGCGAAAGCTCGCGCGTCTGACGGATACATTCCACGAAGTGGGCCGCACCGCCGTCGCGCAAATCGTCGCGGTCGACGCTGGTGATCACCACATACTTCAGCTTCAGCGCGGCGATGGTGCGCGCGAGGTTACCCGGCTCGTCCACATCGAGCGGATCCGGGCGGCCGTGGCCGACGTCGCAGAACGGGCAGCGGCGCGTGCACTTGTCGCCCATGATCATGAAGGTCGCCGTGCCCTTGCCGAAGCATTCGCCAATGTTCGGGCAGCTCGCCTCTTCACACACCGTATGAAGATTGTGTTCGCGCAGAATCTGCTTGATTTCGTAGAAGCGAGAATTGCCGGTCGCCGCTTTGACGCGGATCCAGTCGGGTTTCTTCAGCTTTTCGATCGGGATGATCTTGATCGGAATACGGGCGGTCTTGGCTTGCGCCTTCTGCTTCGCGGTGGCGTCGTAGGCCGGCACGGCGTCAGGAGTGGGGGAAGCTGCGAGGTTCGCGGTAACGTCAGTCATTCGTTCGGTCCAGTCAGGCGGTGAGGGCACCGGCCTGTGGTTGGGCGACGGCCGCGGGACTGCCGTCGAGGTTTGCGGTGAGGCGTTCTGCAAAGGTACGGGCCACGTCGTCCCAGCCGGCGGTCACGCCAAGCGTGGCCATATCGACTGTTTCGAGCCCTGCGTAGCCACATGGATTGATGGCCAGAAACGGCCGCAAATCCATGTTCACGTTCAGGCTCACGCCGTGATAGCTGCAGCCGTTGCGGATCTTCAAACCCAGCGCCGCAATCTTGGCGCCGGCGTGCAGCCCGGCGTCCGGCCCAGGCGCCACGTAGATACCGGGAGCGCCCGCCTTTCGTTCTCCGGCGAGATTATACGCCGCAAGGGTGTCGATCACGGCTTGCTCGATCCGCGTGACCAACTCGCGCACCATCAACTTGCGGCGGCGCAAATCGAGCAGCAGGTAGGCCACCACCTGGCCGGGCCCGTGATACGTGATCTGCCCTCCCCGGTCGACTTTGACCAGAGGAATGCCGCTGTCGGCGGCGAGCAGATGGGCGGGATCGCCCGCCTGGCCTAGCGTGAAGACGGGTGGGTGTTCGACCAGCCAGATTTCGTCGGGAGTGTCGGCCGTGCGCCCGTCCGTGAATGCGCGCATGGCTTCGAAACTGGCTTCATAGGGTTCGCGGCCACGCCAGCGCAGCGTGAGCGGCACCGCGAGGGGCAAGGGAGTCGGGGAAACCGGGGTGGCGCACATGATCCCGGCAGTTTACCGAAATCTGGGAATTCCCGCCGGAGGCGGCTACATTAGGAATGTGTTAAATCGCGCGGCGGCGTGGCCGCGCCGGGCCGCCGCCAGAATCAATTGCGCGGCGCGCCGTTCCGCCGAACCGGCGCGCCGCGTCCTTCGATCAAACCGTGCGCCAGCCGCCTCGCATACGCGCCGCCAACCGTTCGCCGATGCGCGCAAACCAGTTCAGCGCACGCTCGTCGCAGCGCGTCGGCACGGAAAACGCCACTCTCGCCTGTCCGTTGCCCTCGGCGCTCAACCACAAACGTTCGCCGCGCCGCAGTCTCAGCGTATGGCCGGGCTGCAGCCAGTAGTCTTCCGTATCGTCGCTGCGCGTGACCCACACCGCACCGCCACGAACGATCAGCTTGGTGCTGCGCGCCACCTTCAGGGGAACTGTTTCGCCACTGCGGATTTCAAACGCGATGCTAGAGGAAATTTCTCGCATGATGCCCTCGCCAAAAATCGTTTCATGACTACAATCCTAGGCGTAACAAGGGTTTACGCAAAACGATCTATTTTCACCTCTATGTGAGAAATATTGCCATGGACCTTCGGCAATTACCGCCACTGAACGCGATCAAGGCATTCGAGGCCGCCGCCCGCCACGAAAGCTTTTCGCGCGCCGCCGACGAACTGTTCGTCACCCACGGCGCCGTCAGCCACCAGATTCGCGCGCTCGAGGCCGAACTGGGCGTCTCGCTGTTCGCGCGTGACGGCAAGCGCGTGCGGCTCACCGAGACCGGCCGGCGCTACGCCACGCACGTGCGCTCGGCGCTGATGGCGCTCGCCGATGCCACTCGCGAAATCCGCGCCGGCGACCGCGAGCGGCGGCTGGTGGTGTCCATGCTGTCGTCGTTTGCGGCGCGCTGGGTGACGCCGCGCGTGGGCAGCTTTATCGAGGCGCATCCGCAGTGGGATCTCGAACTGCTGTCCACCAACGCGCTCACGGACTTTGCGCGCGACGACGTCGACGTGGCAATCCGTTTCGGCTTCGGCAAATATTCGGGTTTGCATTCGGAGTTGCTGCTGGAGGAGATTTTCTTTCCCGCCTGCGCGCCGAACTTCAACGGCGGCAAGCTGCCGAAAACGCCGGCCGATTTAGCGAAAGTCCCGCTCCTGCGCTCCGACGACGAACTCTGGCGCCCCTGGTTCGACGCCGCCGGCCTCACCGACTGGCCCGAGCCGAAGCGCGGCGTGCTGTATCAGGATTCGTCGAATCTGTTGCAGGCGGCGATCGACGGCCAGGGCGTCGCGCTCACGCGCCGCTCGCTGGCCATGCACGAGATCGCGGCAGGCCGCCTCGTGCGGCTATTCGATGTGGATGGGCCGAGCCCGTGGCAGTACTACCTCATCTGCCCGCCGCAGATGCTCGAGACCGCCCGCGTGAAAGCGTTTCGCGACTGGGTGTTCGAGGAGGTGGGACGCTTCAAGCAGCTTTTCGACCGGGCTTGCGAGCTGAGACCCGCCGCAAGCGCCGATCTGTCCGCGGACGCATTGCGCGTCACGCCGTAATACGAACGAAGCGACGAGCGGGGCTTAAAGCACCACTTTGACCATCGGATGGCCAGTGAGCGCGCGATAGATATCGTCGAGCTGCTCACGACTCGTGGCGCGCACCGTGACCGTCAGGCCCGTATAGTTGCCGCCGCTGGACGGCCGCGTTTCGATGCGCGAGGCATCGACTTCATTGTCGAACTGCCGCACAACCGTGACGATCGTCTCGGCGAACTGGGGATGCGATTTGCCCATGATCTTGATCGGGAAATCGCAAGGAAACTCAAACAGTGACTCGTTCACGGGACTCATTCTCTACTCCTTGCTGCGCCTCGCGCGCTTCCTGGATCTTGGCTCGCTGATAAGCAGCGTACAACGCCGCAAAGACCGCACCCGGCTTGCCCTCGCCGACCGCTTGGCCGTCGAGCTGCGTGACCGGCAGCACTTCCTTGGTTGCCGAACTGACGATGATCTCGTCAGCCGCGCGCAGTTCGGCTTCGCTAATCTCACGCGCTTCGAAACGGATGTCGCACTCGCCCGTCAGCTCCTCGATCAGACCGTAGCGGATCCCTTCGAGGATCTTGTGGCTGCGCGGCGGCGCGGACAACACGCCGTCCTTCACCATCCACACATTCGACGACGATCCCTCGGTCAGCATGCCGTCGCGAAACTGGATCGTCTCGAACGCGTCGTTCTCGGCGGCATATTGCGCCATCAGCACATTGCCGAGCAGCGACACGGACTTGATGTCGCAATTGAGCCAGCGACGATCTTCCGCGCTCACGCAACGCACGCCTTGCGCGCGCTGCGCCGCGTTCGGCAGGTTCAGCGGCGTGACCATCACGAACACGGTCGGCCGGATGCCGGCTGGAAACGCGTGACCGCGTTTGGCGACACCACGCGTGACCTGAATATAGGCAATTGCGTCCTGATCGGCACGCAGACCGCCGTCCGCCTCGTTCGCCGCGACCACGCGCTCGATCAGCGCGCGCCAGCCGGCATCGTCGAACGGATTGACGATGCCGATCTTGTCGACGGAACGCGCGAGCCGCGCCAGGTGCTGCTGGAAGCGAAACGGCGTACGGCCGCGCGCGCTCCCAGCTTGCGCATACAACGGCGCGACTTCGTAAATGCCATCGCCGAAAATAAAGCCGCGGTCGAGAACCGGCACGCGCGCTTCGGACAACGGCACCAACTCGCCGTTCAGATAGACAATCGGATCAGGCGACACATCGGAAACAGCGGTCATCGCAATCGGGCTCTTACTTCTTCTTGTTGAACATGAGCATCAGGGAATCCCACACGCGGCCGACCACGCCGGCTTGCGGCACAGCCTGCAACGCCACGATCGGGAATTGCGCCAACACCTTGCCGTCGGCGACCAGCTTCGCCGTGCCGACCTGCTGACCGTTTGCGATCGGTGCGATCAGCGGATCGACCTGCTCGATCTGCGGCTTCACCTTGTCGCCCATGCCCTTCGGCACGGTGATGTACTGATCGCTCTTCACGCCGATCTGCACGCTATCCTGCGCACCCTTGTAGACGCGCGGCGTGCCCACCACCTGATTCGCCTTGTACAGACGCACCGTGTCGTACGCGCTGTAGCCGTAGTTCAGCATCTTCAGGCTGTCCTGCACGCGGTCGTGTTCCTTGGTCTCGCCCATCATGACCGAGACGAGACGGCGCGACGCATCGGTCGCGCCCGGCAGCGAACGCTTCGCGCTCGCGATCAGGCAGTAACCGGCGGCTTGCGTGTGACCGGTCTTCAGACCGTCGACCGTCGGGTCGATCCACAGCAGGCGGTTGCGGTTCGGCTGCTTGATCTTGTTGTACGTGAAATCCCTGACCGAGAAGATGTTGTAGTAGTCAGGGAAGTCGCGAATCAGACGCGCCGACAGCACCGCGAGGTCGCCCGCCGTGGTGTAGTGCTGCGGATCGGGCATGCCGTTCACATCGGCGAAATGCGTGTTCTTCATGCCGAGGCGCTGCGCTTCCGTGTTCATCATGTTGACGAACTGCGACTCGCTGCCGCCGACCAGTTCGGCCAGCGCGATCGCCGCGTCGTTACCCGACTGGACGATCATGCCGTACACCAGATCGTGCACGGTCACCGGCTTGTTCGCTTCGATGAACATGCGCGATTCGTCGGTGCGCACGCGGCGCACCGCTTCGCTCGGCATGACCGTCTGGTCCATGTTGATCTTCTTCGTCTGCAGTGCTTCGAAGACGAGGTACGCCGTCATCAGCTTGGTCAGCGACGCCGGTTCCACGCGCTCGTCGGGGTTGCCCGAGGCGAGCACCTGGTTGCTGGTCGCGTCGACGAGCACCCATGAGCGCGCGTTCACGGCCGGCGGCGGCACTTGCGCAAACGCGGTGCTGGCGACGAGCGTGGCCGGCAGCACGACACCGAGGGTCACGGCACGGCTAAGCGCGGAAGGAACGAAGGAAGCAACTGAAGGGAATGACGTGCGGCCGGAGGTGGAGAAACGCATAGGGTCGATTGGTGCAGAAAAATACATCGCGCGCAGGGCGCAAAGTTTGGAAGAGCCGGTCGGCGAGCGTCTGGCCGTAAAACGGCGCGGCGCCCATTGGACTTCCGGCCACGCGATCGGTTCGCGCAGCACGCCTTGCATCCGACACCGCTGCGCGCGAAAAGACGCTACGCGTCGCGCGAACTGCCGGATGGGCGGCGCTGCGCCCAAAAAAGAGTCGCCATTATACGCGTGCTCTCCCGGTTACTTTGCGCCAAGGTCGGCGATTAATTTGCGTTTGTGCGTACCTGTACCCCGGAAAACACACATCGCCTGCCGATTACCGCCACGCGTCGACGATGATCCGCTTCAGCACGTGCAGCTTGCGATGCAGAAAATGCTCCGCCCCCGGAATCACGACCACCGGCAATTCCTGCGGCCGCGCCCAGTCGTAAACGGATTGAATGGGAACCGTCTCGTCGGTCTCACCGTGAATCACGAGCGTGTTTTCCGGCACGGGCGCGACGTCCCAGCGGCTCGCCGCGGTGCCGACCAGCACCATTCGCTCGATCTCCTGACCTTCTTCGCGCAACTGCGCGGCCACGTGCGACAACACGAACGTGCCGAACGAAAAACCCGCCAGCACGAGGGGCAGATCGCCTTGACCCGGTTCGGCGCGCATGTGATCGAGCACGGCGCGCAGGTCGTCGCGCTCGCCGATGCCCGCGTCATGCTCGCCTTGCGTTTCGCCGACACCGCGAAAATTCGAGCGATACGTCACGTAGTTCAACTGCACGAGCGTGCGCGCGAGCGTCTGCGCGACCTTGTTGTCCATGGTGCCGCCGAACAGCGGATGCGGATGCGCGACCAGCGCGATGCCGCGCGGCGCGGCGCCGTTCTCGCGCGTCTCGTCGGGCAGATCCAGCGCGACCTCGATCTTGCCGACCGGGCCGTCGATCAGATACTTCCTGGTATGTACGTTCATGGCGACGCTTTATTGATCGATTTTCAGACGCTCGACAATCTTGCCGTTCGCGAGGTGGGAGTCGACGATTTCGTCGATGTCGCTCTCGTCGACGTACGTGTACCAGATACCTTCCGGATACACGACGACCGTCGGGCCGAGTTCACAGCGGTCGAGGCAACCGGCCTTGTTGATGCGCACCTGGCCCGGACCTGCGAGACCGAGTTTCTTCACGCGTTTTTTCGCGTACTCCTGCATCTCCTGCGCGTTGCAGTTCGCGCAGCTCGGGCGCTCGGCGCCGGGCTCGCGCTGATTGAGACAGAAGAAGACGTGATACTTGTAGAAGGAGTCCATGATGTCCGGGGGCGAGGCTGTCAATGTGGGGAACGGCGCTGGATGCACGGCGGCGCGCCTGTTGTGCGAACGATTATAACGAGCGGGGCTGGCGGTCGCTGATGCTGGCCACGCTTGCCCCACGCTCCGAGTGCGCGCTTCACGTGTGCTTCATGCGCCGTTTGAGCCATGCCTGCTCGACGATATAGGCGAGCCACACGAGTGCGGCATATGGCCAGATCCACGCGAGCCAGTGCGCCAGACCGTTGAAGTGCAGATAACGCCCTTGCCGCCAGTCGGCCAGCACGGCATCGAAATACGGATTCACCGGCAGCAGATTGACGAACACCAACGCGACCGTCAGCGCCGCGCCCGCCAGCGCCGCGCGTGATCTGCGCCGCAGACGCAACGTGAAGAGTGCCGCGCCGGTACCGCACACGAGGCCCGCCAACGCGCCGGGCGTCGCCCAGTCGAATGCGAGACCGGACTGCGACTGCAGAAAGGTCGCGCCCACCTTTACGCACAAGGTCATCACGATAAACAGCAGCAACAGGCGCACGCGCGGCGCATGGCGGCGCACCGGCAACGACGCCAGCGCGAGCGCGGCGAACAGGTTGAGCGTGGTGATCACGGCTTCCCACACGTCGTCAGGCATCCAGGCGGCGGCGAGCGCCGGCCATGTACCGACGTGCCAGCCCGGTGGCGTCCACGCGAGCAAGGCATCTTGCGTCGTCGAATCGAAACGCAGCCAGAGCGCGCGCGGCCAGTTGCCGAGACCGAACAGACGCGGCGCCGGATACATCGTCGCGAAAGGCCACGCCAGCACCAGGCACGCGAGCGCCGCTCGGTCGCGCTCGAACCACAGAAGCCGCACGCGCCGCAGCAAGCCGCGATCGAGCAGCGCGCCCGTCGCCGGCGACATGATCGCCGCGCCGAGCAACGCGCCGAGCGCATTGGCGGCGAGATCGAGGTTGGAGGCGACACGCGTCGGCAGATAGGTTTGCACGGCTTCCATCACGCCGGACAGCAACCCGCCGAGCACGAAGGCAAACGCGACCGCCAGCGTGCCGCGCCAGCGCGGATAGACCGCGAGCACCACGAGCGCGCCGAACGGCATATAGCCGAGCACGTTGGTGACGACGTCGAACGCCGTCAGGTACTGCGGCATGGGATCGGACAGGTAGGCAAACGGGCCGAGCCCGAGCGAACGCCAGCCCGTAAACGGATACCACGAACCGTAGACGATCAACGCGGTATACAGCACCAGCGCCTGCCGGGCGAGCACCGACGGACGGCGCGCCCAGGGTTTTACGCTCATGCAGCGCTCCTCTGTGTGCGCTGCAAGCCGGTCATTGCGCGGCGACCAGCGCCTGCACGCCGAGCCATGCGCCGATTTGCGCGACCAGATCGTCGCTGGCGGTGGCGAGCGCTTGCGCGCCGCCGGCGGCGTCCGCCGAACTGGACGGTGCGCGCGCGATGAACGTGCGCTGGCTGAGCACCTTACCGTTCTGCGTCAGAGTGGCGCGCGCGGTGACCGCGGCGTGACTTTGGGACTGGCTGTCGAAGACCTGTTCGAATTCGCTCAGATCGACCTTCAGCACCGGCGCGGCGACGCCGTCGGCGCCCGTCAGCACGGTGCCGCGCGAACTGAGCGCGCCACGCAGACGCTGGGTCAGCAACTGCGAAGGCGTCATGGTCCAGTGGCTGTTCGCGTACGCGGCCGTCTGCTGTGCGTCGGCGTAGCTCAGGCGGTAAGTCAGCTTGTCCGACTCGAGCACGTCGGGCGCGCTCACATCGAGCACCTTCACAGCCGGCGACGTGCCCGCTGACGCTGCCGGACTCGGCGGGCCGAAGTCGTAGCGGATGTCCGAGAGCGCTGCGGGCGTACCGGCGCAGCCCGCGGCGAGCACGCCGAATGCGAGCAGCACCGCCAACGCGGCGCGCGAGGACAAGAATCGGTGAATCGAGCGTGACATGACAATCTTCCTTTCTTCAAACCTTCAAAATCATTGAGCAGCGCGGGCGGCGGGCCACTTGAAGCCTGCTTCACCGGGGCCGGGCGCCGCACCCGGCGCGCCGAACAGGACGCTGCGCGGGCTGGTGCTGAACGTATCGGCGGCGCGGTCCACCGAGCGGGCCGCGGAGCGCACGTCTTCCGCGAGCGAGTTGACGCGCGGCAAGGTGTCGTAGCCGACTCGCGCCGACAGTTCCTGCACGACGCCATTGATCGACACCAGCGCGTCGCCGGCCTGCTGCGCGGCCGTGCCGACCTTGTTCAGGTTGGTCTCGAACGGGCCGTTCGGCTGGTTCAGGCCGGTGATCAGCTGATTGGTCGACACCAGCGTGCGATCCAACTGTTTGATCGTGTCGGGCAGCATGCCGGCCGCCGGCGTCATTTTCTGGGTCAGCGTGGCCACGCCGTCGGCGGCTTTCTGCAGGCTTGCGGCCGTACCTTGCAACTGATCGGCCATTTCCGGCGACAGCAAATTGTCGACGTCGTCCGCGACTTTTTCGAGTTTGCGCAGCAACACGTCGCCGCGTTGCTGCAGTTGATCGAGCAAGCCGGGGCGCATCGGCAACTGCGCCACCTGTTTGGCCGACGACGGCAGCGGCGACGGGTCGCGCCCATTGTCATCCAGCTGGATGAAGGCAATACCCGTCACGCCCTGGAACCCCAGGCTGCCGAACGTCGAATGGGTAATCGGCGCGTGCGTATCGACAAGGATGCGGATCAGAATCTGCCCCGGATGAGCCGGGTCGAATTTGATCGACTGCACCTTGCCGACGTCGAGCCCGCGATAACGCACCGCCGCGTCCGTAAACAAGCCCGTGACGTTGGTGCGCGCAATCAGATCGTACGGCACCCGCACGGCACGGTCGACGTTGAACAAAAAAGCCGCCAGCGCGATGGCCACCAGCAGAACGATCGTGAAGAGCCCGGCCCAGAAGGCATGTGATTTGTTTTCCATTGTCAGGTTCCCTGGTTCACAGCGGCAATTCGGACGATGCCGGCTCGAGCGCCGCCCGCGGCAGCCTCGCGCGGCGCTCCGGCGGCAGCGCCTGCAACGCGCGGCGTCCGCGCAGGCCGAGGAAATATTCGCGGATGAAAGGATGATCGACCCCCGCGGCCTCCTCCACCGGCGCGGCGACCAGCACCTTGCGATCGGCCAGCACGGCGACGCGGGTGGACAGCGCGATCATCGTGTCGAGATCGTGCGTGACCATCACCACCGTCAGGCCGAGCGCGCGATGCAGCGCGGAGATCAGTTCGACGAATTCATCCGACGCCTGCGGATCGAGCCCGGCGGTCGGTTCGTCGAGAAACAGCAACTCGGGTTCGAGCGCGATCGCCCGCGCAATGCCCACGCGTTTGATCATGCCGCCCGACAGCGCCGACGGCATTTTCGACGCGTGCTTGCATGGCAGACCGACCATCTCTAGCTTGAGCATCACAATGTCGCGCAACAGATCTTCGGGCACCTTGCCGAGTTCGCGCACCGGCTGCGCGATGTTGTCGAACACCGAGAGCGATGAGAATAGCGCGCCGCGCTGAAACAGCATGCCGGAGCGGCTGCGCATCAGCAGCGCGGTTTCCGGCGAAATGGTCGCGAGATTCTCGCCGAACAGCTTGATGGTGCCCGACGAAGGACGCTCGAGACCGAGAATCTGCCGCACCAGCGTGGTCTTGCCGGAACCCGAGCCGCCGACGATCGACACGATCTCGCCGCGCCGCACGTCCAGGTTCAGATGCTGGTGCACGATGTTGCGGCCGTAGCGCTTGGTCACGTCGATCACTTCGATCACCGGCTCGGCGATCGAGGGCATTGGCTGGCCGCGCACGGCCTGAGTGAGTGGCGCGATCATCCGAGCCCCACGTTCTGGAAGAGAATCGCGAACACGGCGTCCGCGAGAATCACGATGGTAATCGAGGTCACCACCGAGGTCGTCGTGCCTTCGCCAAGACTCTGCGAATTGGCCTTGATACGGAAACCGAAATGACAGCCGACGATCGCGATCAGCATACCGAACGCGACGCCCTTACCCAAGCCGATCCACAGATTCGCGACCGGCACCACACTCGGCAAGGCCCGCGCGAAGTAGTTCATGTCGATGCCGAGCGCGATCTTGGCGGCGAGCGCGCCGCCCGTCAGCGCAATGATGTTAGTCCACATCACGAGCAGCGGCATGGCCACGCCGAGCGCGACCACGCGCGGGAGGATCAGCCGCAGGCCGTGCGGGATGCCCATCACGCGCATGGCGTCGAGTTCCTCGGTCACGCGCATCACGCCGATCTGCGCGGTGATCGCCGAGCCCGAGCGGCCTGCCACCAGAATCGCCGCGAGCACGGGCCCGAGCTCGCGGATCACCGAAAGGCCAAGAATATTGACGATGTACTGGTTCGCGCCAAACAGCCGCAGTTGCTGCGCCGACAGATAGCTGAGCACGATGCCGATCAGAAACGCGACCAGCGCGGTGATCGGCATGGCTTTGGTGCCGGCGTTATAGATGTTCGCGGAGATCTCGGTCCACGGCGTGATTTTCGGTTTGCGCGCGATCGCCAACAGATCGAGCACGACGCGCCCGAGCATGGCCACGCCGCCATACAGATGCTCGAAGAACGAGAAGATCGCGAGCCCCAGCCGCGTGAACGGATCGAACTTGATCACCGGCTCGGCGGTTTCGCGCACGGTGTCCAGCAGGGCGATGCGCTCGAAAATGTCGCGTTGCGTGTCGGTGAGCGTGGTGTCCGGCGGCATCTTGTGGCCCCACACGCGCCACAGCGCCTGGCCGCCGACGTGGTCCATCCGGTCGATACGCGACAGGTCCCATTGACCGATGCCTTCGGCGCCGACCAGCGACCGCAATAGAGGGATCACGTGCCCGGTGGCCTTATCGCGCGCGAGCGCGAGCGCCGTCCACTGGCCCGAGAGCCGGACGATCTTGCCTTGGCTGCCTGCCGCGACTTCGAGGCCGGGCGGAGTGTCGTAGTTCAAGGATCGTTGAATCTGGTTATCGGATTAGCGGCCATTGTAACGAAGGCGCGGCGCAGGAACCGTGCGCGCGGGCTTACCGGGTTCGCTGTCGCTACAATATGAACCATGAACGCTTCCAAGACTCCCCCTCAAGCAGACTGGCGCATCGATCGCGAACGCGCAGTCGCCCTGTTCGGCCCGCACGCGCATGACTGGCCGATCGAAATCGTCGAGGAAACCGGCTCGACCAACGCCGACCTGATGGCACGCGTCAAAGCGCTGCCGCGCAAGGCCGGCGCGCTGCCGCGGCCGATCGTGCGGGTCGCGTATCTGCAAACCGCCGGGCGTGGCCGCCGTGGCCGTCCGTGGTATGCAGAGCCGGGCAATGCGCTGCTGTTTTCCGTGGCGTGCGTGCTGCCGTGTCCGCTCGAAGGGCTCGCGGGCCTGAGTCTCGCGGTGGGCGTCGCGCTGGTCGACGGGCTGCGCTCGCTGCCGGTCGCCGGCCCCGGTCAGATCGCGCTGAAGTGGCCGAACGACGTCCTGCTCGAAGGCGACAAGCTGGCAGGCATCCTGATCGAGACCGCGTGGAGCACCGACGACGCCAGCGCGGTGGTGATCGGCATCGGCACCAACGTCAAGGGCGCGGACGAACTCGCGGCCAAGGTCGGCGCGCTGAACGCCGGCGTGCCGCCGCAAGCGCGCGGCACCGCGCCGACCGCGCTGCAGCGCGCGCTGCCCAACGCCAACCTCACCGACACGCTCGCCGCCGAGTTGAACGCGCTCGAACCGGCCTTGCAGCGCTTCGGCGCTGAAGGCTTCGCGCCGTTCCAGGCGCGCTGGAACGCGGTGCACGCCTACGCGGGCCGCGAAGTGGTATTGCTGGAACAAGGCGAAGAACAGATGCGCGGCGTGGCGGCGGGCGTCGACGAGCGCGGCCAGTTGCTGCTCGACACGCCGACCGGCCGCGAGACCGTGGCGACCGGCGACGTCTCGCTGCGTCTGGCCGACGGTGCCGCATGACGAGCGGCGCGCCCTGGTTGTTGATCGACGCGGGCAATAGCCGCATCAAGTGGGCGCTGGTGCAGGCGGACGGCTCCCAGATCGCGGCCGGCGCGCTGACGCATGGCGGCGCGGATCGGCCGGACTGGTCGGATTTGCCGGCGCCCGGCGGCGCATGGTTGTCGAATGTGGCGGGCGAAAACGTCGCCGCACGGATTGCCGCATTGCTCGACGCGCGCTGGCCGCAACTGCCGCTTACGACGATTCGCGCCTGCGCGCAGCAATGCGGCGTGACCAACAGCTACACCACGCCGGATGCACTCGGCAGCGACCGATGGGCCGGCATGATCGGCGCGCATGCGGCGTTTCCCGGCGAACATCTACTGATTGCGACGTTCGGCACGGCGACCACGCTCGAAGCATTGCGCGCGGACGGCTGCTTTGTCGGCGGCCTGATCGCGCCGGGGTGGAGCTTGATGATGCGCTCGCTCGGCGAGCACACGGCGCAACTGCCGACGCTCGACGCCCAAGCCGCGCGCGGCCTGCTCGACGGCAGCATGCCCGATACGACGCGCCGCGGCCCGTTCTTCGCGACGGACACGCCGCGCTCGCTATCCGCCGGTTGCACGTTGGCGCAAGCGGGCTTGATCGAGCGCATGTGGCGCGATCTGCAGGATGAATGGCAGGTTCCGGTGCGCCTCCTGGTCAGCGGCGGCGCCGTGGACGAAGTGGCGAGCGCGCTGAAAGTGCCGCATACTCGCCACGATTCGCTCGTGCTCTCCGGTCTTGCGCTGATTGCTGCCGAGCGCGTCATGGAACGCGGCAACTGAATCGCGGCCATAGGGATAACGGCGGCTCAACTTCTGGACGGGGAAAACCAACAATGCTGCGCTGGCTGATCGCCATATTGTTTCTTGCCAACATGCTGGCATTCGTCGCGGTGCGCGGCGTATTCGGCCCGACGCCTACAGCCGGCGGACGCGAGCCCAACCATCTGAATCGCCAGGTTCATCAGGAATGGTTGAAGGTGCAGCCGGTCACGGCGTCGGAGGCTGCCGATCTGGCTGTTGTCGGCGGCCCAGCGCCGGTGGCGCCGATCGCGGCGTCCGCGCTGTCGCAGTAACGCAAGCAGTAACTCGAGCAGTCACGCAACGAGCGGACAGACTTCGCGGCGGGCGACGCGAGACGCGAAGTCGGTGCGTTGCTCGCGCGGCAGTTGGCCTTTAGCCCTGCGTACGAACTTTCTTCAGCAGTGCGGTAGTCGAGCGGTCGTGTTCGAAGGGAATCGCTAGCGCCTTACCGCCCCAGCTTCGCACAATGGCCGACTCGGGCAGCACATCCATGTCGTAGTCGCCGCCCTTGACGAGCACGTCCGGCCGGACCGCCGAAATCAACTCGACGGGCGTCTTTTCGCCGAAGCACACCACGTAGTCGACACTCTCTAGCGCCGCCAGCAAAGCCATCCGGTCAGCCTCGTTATTGATAGGCCGATCGTCGCCTTTGCCGAGCATACGAACCGACGCATCGCTATTCACGCCGACGATCAGGCAGGCGCCCAGAGCCTTCGCATCGGCGAGATAAGTCACATGCCCGCGATGCAGGATATCGAACACGCCGTTGGTAAACACCACCGGCGCGTTCAGCGAAGGACGCAGCGTCACCAGTGCGTCGCGCGTCAGCATCTTGCGTTCAAAAATGGCAGCCATGGAGGAATCGGAAAGGACAGGAAGGTGCCGTCACCATACACGATGGGCCGCATGAAACAAAACGGCCTGGCGCACATAAGTGTGCCAGACCGTTCTTTTTTTCAAACCAGTTCGCAGCGCGTGGCGCCGCGAAGCCGAGTCACCTGCTCGCGACCATCAGGCCGGCTGTTCAGCCGACTTCTGATCCGCCTGCAGACGCGCGACCACTTCCTTGCGGTAGCGATTCAGTTCCTGCGCCGTGTTGAACGTGCGCTCGAACAGAATGGAAAGGTTGTGCAGAATGCGCTCCACCACCTTCTTTTCCCAGCCGTCGTCGAAACGGATCTGTTCGTCGAGCCAGCGTTCGAGCCATTCCGGATCCGGCAAACGCGATTGAATCGTGTCGCGCGGGAACAGCGCCTGGTTCACGTGCAAGTTGGTGGGGTGCAGCGGTTTTTCCGTGCGGCGAGCCGATGCCATCAGGACACCGATCTTCGCAAACGCGGCACGCGCGATGTCGCCGGTTTGCGCCATCGCCTTCTTCATGTAGCGCAGGTACGCGCCGCCATGACGCGCTTCGTCGCGCGAAATGGTTTCGTAGATGTGCTTGATGACCGGCTCGGTGTGCCATTCGGCGGCACGGCGATACCAGTGATTCAGGCGGATTTCGCCGCAGAAGTGGAGCATCAGCGTTTCCAACGGCGGCGCCGGATCGAATTCGAAGCGCACCGCGTGCAGTTCCTCTTCGGTCGGACACATTTCCGGCTTGAAGCGGCGCAGATATTCCATCAGCACCAGCGAATGCTTCTGTTCTTCGAAGAACCACACGCTCATGAACGCGGAGAAATCGCTGTCGTGATGGTTGTCACGCAGAAACATTTCCGTGGCGGGCAACGCCGACCATTCGGTGATCGCGTTCATCTTGATCGTCGCTGCCTGCTCGTCGGTCAATAGCGATGCATCGAATTTGTCCCAGGGAATGTCTTTCTCCATGTCCCATCGAACGGATTCGAGCGATTTATAAAGTTCCGGATAAAGCATGGTGTTCATAGTCCCACCCCTGTTCTGCGCATACTGTGTGTGTCTGTCACTACTACGTGTAGTACTTTTGCTCACGACGAACGGATGTGCACCGTTTGCCGGCCAAGCATTCAATTTTACGCGGTAATCGGCCGCCTAGATGCACCTGACGGCAAAGAAGCCCAGGCATTTGCGCCCGCGCGCCTACCCCTACGTTACGCGCTGCGCGGCCAACCGTGGGTGAGGGATACCCTGTGCCTGAGGTCGAGCCAGTTTGCGATGAAAACCGCACCGTCCAGCCCTGCGCCGGTGTTGCCGGCGTGAATGGAGCAAGGGCGGCTGGATTGGTAGTTTTCAGCGCACGCCCAAAAGCCAAAAATAAAGCTTACACAATGATAGCACGCTGACCTGGCCGAACCCGCGCCGTAACAGCCGCAATTCCGGTGCCTGGCTGACCTTGCGCAAGAAAACGCGCGATTCGCGGAGTGTGGCGGACGATCGGGGTCAAAACCATGACAGACGGCGAACTCGCCTTTCTGTGCTGCGTCGACACCCGCGTCACGCCCCCGCGTTTCATTCCCGCCTTTAAATAGACTTTTTCGTGGCTTTCGGGCTGGCGCTCGCGCCGCTCGTGCGCTTCGCGGCCACCGGCGCCCGCTTCGCCGCCGGTCGTCTGGCCGCGGATTCCGCGTCCTGTGCCGGCGCCTGCGGCGCGTCGGCCGCTGTCCCGCCGCCGGCTGCCGAAGCCTCCGCATCGTCTGGCACAAAATCAGATGCCTCGGCACCCGCACCGGCGTTCGGCGGTTGCGTCATCGCGAACTGGGCGATCTGGTTGAATTGGGATTGCAGCAGATTCCACCACGCGGATGCGTCGAAGGGCGGCGTGCCGGGCGCCTCCTCTTCCCCGCCGGCCGGCTCCTTAGCCGACGAAGCGGCGCTCGCCGATGCAGCCGGCGCTGGCGCCGGGGCAGGCGCCGCCGGATGCGGCCAGCCCGTCGCCGGCGCGGGACTCGGCGCGGCCGACTCTGCGGGTTGCGCCATCGACGACTGCGCGAAAGCGCCGAACGCGCGTAGTGTCGCGAGCGTCGCGCGCTGCACTTCGAGCGCCTGAATCGCGGATTGCAACATGCTCAGGTTCAGCTTGAGCCATTGCTCGACCGCGCGCATGTCGGTGATGCGCTTGTCGAGTTCCTCGACGTTGGTGAGCGGCGCCATCATGTCGGACATCATCGAGAGCGACGGTCCGAGGCCGCCGCCGGCCGGCTGCGCGCCGGAAAAAGCCGAGCCGAACGGCGACAGCCGCATCATGCCCCACATGCGTTCGAGCATTTCAGCGGGCGGGAAACCAGGAAAGCCGGGAAAGGGCGGCGTGGAGCCAGGAGTATCGGTCATGCTTGTCGCCTCGCTGCGTAAAGTAAAGAAGGGGCGCCGTCCCGCGCGCGTCTGTTTCGATCATACCGTGCGGCAGGCGGCCTCAGGAGCCCTCGCCGCCTGTCGCGCCGCCATCCGACGGCGGTGCGCGCCACGGGTCGGCGCCGCCGAAATCCGGCGCGCGCCGCTCGCGCAGCGAGTTCACGCCTTCGCGCACGTCCGGCCCGGCAAAGCCCATGAATTCCAGCGCGAGCGACGTATCGAACGCCGGTCCCGCCGAGCGCAGCCAGTTGTTCAACGCGTACTTGGTCCAGCGAATCGCCGTTTGCGAGCCGTTGGCCAGCTTCTGCGCGACCTCGAATGCTTTGGGCAACAAATCGTTCTCGTCGACGGCGAGCGAGACGAGCCCAATGCGCTCCGCCTCCTCGCCGCTCACCGGCTCGCACAGCATCAGGTAGTACTTGGCCTTCGCCATGCCGCACAGGAGCGGCCAGACGATCGCCGCATGATCGCCCGCGGCCACGCCCAGACGCGTATGCCCGTCGATGATGCGCGCCGTCTTCGTCGCGATCGAGATGTCGGCGAGGAGGCCCGCGACGAGCCCGGCACCCACCGCCGGTCCGTGCATGGCCGACACAACCGGCTTGCTGCAATTGATTACGTTGTAGACGAGATCGCGCGCCTCGCGCCACACTCGCGCGCGCACGTCGAAATCGGTCGCCATGTCTTCGACGAGTTGCAGGTCGCCGCCCGCCGAAAAGCCCTTGCCTTCACCGCGAATGATTGCCACACGCGTATCCGGATCGCGGTCGATGTCGCGCCAGATCTCCGCGAGTTCGAAGTGCATGCGCGCGTTGGCGGTGGCGAGCGCGCTCTTGTTGGCGCCCTCGCCGCTCATCACGACTTCGAGCACGCCGTGCGGATGGCGATGCAACTGGAGCGACTGGTAGTGCGCGTAAAACGCGTCGTTACGGTGTGGTGCCTGAGACATGATGAGCAGTCCGTGTATCGTGTGTCGGTTGAACCGTGCCGCGTTCATTCAACGCGGCTGATAAACCCACTTCGCATTCTTGATTTCCACCATCACACGCGCCCGTTGATCGAGCCCGAGGTGATCCGTGGCGCTCATGTTGACGACGCCGTTGGTGTCCGCGAGACCGCGCGTCGCCTCGAGCGCATCGCGCAGCGCGCGACGAAATTCCGGCGTGCCCGGCGCGCCCCTTTTCAGCGCGATCGGCACAGCGTTGCTGAGCAGCATGCCGGCGTCCCATGTGTACGAGCCGAACGCCGACACGCTGCCCGCGCCACGCACCGCTTCGAAGCGCGCGATGTAGTCGAGCGCGAGGCGCTTGGCCGGATGATCCGCCGGCAATTGCGCGGCGACCAGCACCGGACTCGCGGGCAGGAACGTGCCGTTGCAGTCGGCGCCGCACACGCGCAGGAAATCGTTATTTCCGACTCCATGATTGTGATAGATCATGCCTTTGTAGCCGCGCTCCCTGAGCGTCTTCGGCGGCAACGCGGCGGGCGTGCCGGCCGCGCCGACCACTACCGCGTCAGGGTGCGTCGCGAGAATCTTGAGGACCTGGCCAGTCACGCTCGGATCAGTGCGATTGAAGCGCTCGCTCGCCACCATCTCGATGTGATGCAGTTGCGCGAACTTCGCGACCTCGGCGTAGAAGGTCTCGCCAAGCGCGTCGGCCTGGCCGATGAAGGCGATGGTTTTGACGCCGTGCAGGCTCGCATGTTCGGCAATCGCCGACGCCATCATTGCGTCGGTTTGCGGCGTCTTGAAGACCCAGTGGCGTTTTGCATCCACCGGCTCGATGATCTTCGCCGACGACGCCAGCGAGATCATCGGCGTTTGAGCTTCGGCGACCACGTCGATCATCGCCAGCGAATTCGGCGTGATCGACGAACCGATGATCGCATCGACGTGATTTTCGGAGATCAGCTTCTTGGTGTCCTGTACGGCCTGGGTCGTATCGGACGCGTCGTCGAGCACGATGTATTCGACGCTCTGACCGCCGATCTGTTTGGGCAGCAGCGCGACCGTATCGCGCGCGGGAATGCCGAGCGACGCTGCCGGCCCGGTGAGCGACAACACGAGGCCGATTTTCACTTGCGCCAGCGCGATGCCGGGCAACACGCCGGCAAGCGCCGCGCATAACGCAACGGCGCGGCGCGCGAGCCGATTGCGCGAGGGCGTCAAGCCCAAGTGGTTGGATGCGCGAGCGCGCCGGGTTCCAGGTTCAAGAGATTCGATTCGCGGCATGCTGTCTCCTCACGTTGGTTTTTCGTTTTTGATGTGCTGCCGATGTCCCGGCTCATGCCCTGCTCACGTGCCGTTCACACGCGGCTTCGCGACGGTCCTGCGATGAACCCGCAGTCGGCCACCCCCGCCACGCCGTCGCGCCAGTCAGTGTAGCCGCGCGCACTCGCCGCGGCATCGGGCGAAACCCTTTCGAATCCGGCGCGGCGCGCTGCGGAACGCGGCCCGGACGCCGCACTCCGCACAAAAGCGGTGCTTCAATCCAGCGGCGCGATGCCCTGGTCGATCGAACCGAAAATCGACTTGCCCGCTTCGTCGAACATTTCGATCTTCACCGTATCGCCGTACTTCATGAACTCGGTCTGTGGCGCGCCGTGCTCGATGGTTTCGAGGCAGCGCTTCTCGGCGATACAGCAGTAGCCGCGCTTGGCGTCCTTGTTCGACACCGTGCCCGAGCCGACGATCGCGCCTGCTCGCAGGTTGCGTGTCTTCGCCGCGTGCGCGATCAACTGGCCGAAGTGAAACACCATGTCAGTGCCGGCGTCCGGCTGACCGACCTTCCTGTTGTTCCAGTGGACGATCATCGGCCGATGCACGCGGCCTTCGCGCCAGTGTTCGCCGAGTTCGTCGGGCGTCACCGCGACCGGCGCGAACGAGGTGGCCGGCTTGCTCTGGAAAAAGCCGAAACCTTTCGCGAGTTCGGCGGGAATCAGATTGCGCAGCGAGACGTCGTTGACGAGCGTGATCAGACGCACGCTTCTGAGCGCCTGGTCGGGCGTGGCGCCCATCGGCACGTCGGAGGTGATCACGGCGACTTCCGCCTCGAAGTCGAGACCGAATGCTTCGGATGCGCACAGCACGTCGTCTTTCGGCCCGATGAAGTCGTCGCTGCCGCCTTGGTACATCAGCGGATCGGTCCAGAATTCCGGCGGCATTTCCGCGCCGCGCGCGCGCCGCACCAGTTCGACATGATTCACATACGACGAGCCGTCGGCCCATTGAAACGCGCGCGGCAGCGGAGCCATGCATTCCTTGGCGTCGAACGGGAACGTGTTGCGCGCGCGGCCCTGATTGAGCGCGTCGTACAGATCGTGCAATTGCGGCGCGTAGAAGGCCCAGTCGTCGAGCACGCGCTGCAACGTGGGCGCGATCGCGTCGGCGATAGCCGCGGTGTGCAGGTCGCGGGACACGACGATCAGCTGGCCGTCGCGCGTGCCGTCCTTCAGCGTGGCAAGTTTCATAGAGGAATGAACCGTGTTAGTGACGATAGAAGGAATCTATTCTACGATGGTGAATCGGCGCGGCCCAAGTGCCCGCAGTCTGCGTCATCCGTGTGTCACTTTTTGAATGCGCTGCGTGCGCCTCGCTCATGCCTCCAAATGCTCGCTCCGGCGCGATCCGTACCGACGCCGACTCCGCTCCACCGCTCGACCCGACCGAACCCGACGACGACAGCGTCGAGAGCGGCGAGGAAAAGCTGCGCTCGGGCATCCAGTCGATCGAAGTCGGCTTCAAGTTGCTCGACGTGCTGACCCACGAGCCGCGCGCCATGATGCTGCGCGATCTCGCCCAGCGTGCGGGCATGAGCCCGGCGAAGGCGCATCGTTATCTCGTGAGTTTTCTGCGCCTCGGTGTGGTGTCGCAAGACCCGCTGTCGGGCCGCTATGAGCTTGGCGGGTTCGCGCTGCAATTGGGACTCGCGCGGCTCGCTCGGGTCGACGGCGTCAAGCTCGCGCGCGTCGCGCTGTCGGAACTGCGCGACCGGCTCGATCTCACGGTGGGCATCGCGGTATGGGGCAATCAGGGGCCGACCATGGTGCACTGGATGGAATCGAGCTATCCGGCCAAGGCGTCGCTGAAACTCGGCGATGTGATGCCGCTGCTCAGTTCCGCCACCGGGCTGCTGTTCGCCGCGTACCTGCCAGCGAGCAAGACCGCTGCGATGCTCGAACGCGAACTGGCCGACTCGCGCCGTTCGACGCATATGGGCGGCCCGCGCACGCGCGACGAAGTCGAGCAGGTCCTCGCGCAAGTGCGGGAGCATCAGGCGGCGCGCGTGGAAGGCATGTTGCTGCCGACCATTCACGCGTTCTGCATGCCGGTGTTCGATTCGACCGGCGAACTCGCGCTCGGCCTCGTCGCGCTCGGTCATGAAGGCGCGTTCGATATTCGCTGGGGCGGCGAGATCGATACGGCGTTGCGCGAGTGCGCGGAAAAGCTGTCGTATGAGCTGGGGTATAGTGCGTCGCCACGCGACGAATAGGCGTGTTGTTGCGCGTTGGGCGCTTGTTGGTCGCAAGACTTGAAGCGAACTCAGTCGGCAAGGCGACGATACGGCGTTGCATGCGTGGTTCTGCGTACTGAACGTACGCGTGTTTTCATCGGCGCGGAACATCGCTCGCGGCTGTGCGGTCGAATCGGTTCGCTGCCTGCCTCGTACGCATCAGGCATCAGGCCTGGCGCCTTTTTCGCAATAATCGCCGCTCGCACGTGCTGCTCGTCGATCCCGAAGCTTTCCGCCCGCACACATTCACTGACCGATGTCCTCAGCTCCCGTGACCCGCCGTTCCGATCGCACGCCGCCCAGCGGGCCGCGCACCGGTTTGCGCGTGTGGCGCTGGATCGTGGTGCTGCTGGTCGTGGCCGTTTTGCACTGGATCGCCGCGCAATGGGTCGAGCGCAATCGCGCGACGCTCAACCCCTCGGACAATGAGCATGTTCCCGTGCAGGTCGCGTTGCTGACGCCCGAACGCATCGAACGCAAACCGGCCGCCGCGTCACCCGCGCCTGAACCGGCACCGGCGCGCCACGCCGCGGCGAGCAAGCCGCGCGAACATGTGCTCACCGCCTTGCAACCGGCAAAGCAGGCCGCGCCTGCAGCACCTGCCGCGGCATCTGACGTCATGGCAAACGCCCCGGCCGCAGCAGGCCCCACCGCGGCACCCAATGCCACCGCCAGCGCCGCCGGCACAGCCAGCGCGCCCGCTGCCGCGAGCGCGCCGCAAGCGTCGCCCGGCGTGAAGTTCTCCGTCCCGCCATCGGGCGAATTGCAATACGACACGTTCTACAACGGCGTGCGCAACCAGCCCGGCACGATCCACTGGACCAGCAACGCGCAAAGCTACGAAATGGTCGTCTCCGTGCCACTGCCTTTCGTCGGCACATTCGTGTATTCGAGCCATGGCCGCATCGACGCATTCGGCCTCGCGCCGGACCAGTACGTCGAAAAGCGCGGACGCCGGCCGGAAGACATCGCGATCTTCAACCGCACTGACAAGAAAATCGCCTTTACTCGCACCCCAACCACGCTGCCGTTGCCCGACGGCGCGCAGGACCGGTTCAGCATGGTGATGCAACTCGCCAGCCTCGTGCGCGGCGACCCGGCCGCCTACAAGCCGGGCGTGACGCGGCAGTTCTTCGTGGTGGATAACGATAGTGGCGAAAACTGGCCGGTCGAGACGATCGGCGACGAAACCATCCGCACGGCCCAAGGTTTCCTCGACACGCGCCATTTCAAGCGCCTGCCCCGCCGCGATGGCGATTTGCGCCGCATTGACGTGTGGCTTGCGCCGTCGCTCGGCTGGCTGCCCGCGCGTATCGTTCAGACGGAACCTAACGGCACGCAATTCGAACTGGTGTGGCGCGGCAAGCTCAATGCCGACACGGCCGGCAGCCCGCCCAGCAGCAATGGCGATGCAAGCACGGCTTCCCCTGATATTTCGACCAGCCCGCCAGCGCCGGCCGCATCGGCAGTTACGCCCGAGGCCATGCCCTCATCTCCGGTCGATCCGACCGATCCCGCCAATACACCCGGCATCATCAAACCATAAGCAACGAATCCGAACTAGGTCTCCATCAGATCGGCGAAACTTCCGCACTAAGGTTGACTCGCACCACCTGCTGCAACCGTTCGCGCCTATGCTGCGTATATGGATCAGCGGTAATTAGCCCATGACAGATGGGACACAGCGCGCGCGAATGGACCCTTCCACTGCGTTCCCCTTCAAAGGAGCCCGCATGCAAGTGAACATCAACGGTGTCGAGACGCGCTATGTGCTGAGCAACGAGGGCGGCGGCCCGTGGCTGACGTTCATCCATCAGCTCGGTGGTGATTTGTCCGTGTGGGACCAGCTCGCAGGCTATTTCCGCGACGACTACACCGTGCTGCGCTACGACGTGCGCGGCCACGGCAAGACCGCCGCATCCGGCGCGCCCTTCAGCATCGCCGATCTGTCGCACGATCTCGTCACGCTGCTCGATGCACTCGACGCACCCAGTACGCATCTGGTCGGCATGTCGATGGGCGGCATGATCGCCCAGCAATTTACACTCGATCATCCCGCGCGCGTCGACTCCTTGACGATCGCCGACAGCAGCGCCGGCACGCCGCCGGAAGCCCGCGCCACGTGGGATCAGCGCGCCGCGGCGGCCCGCCGCGACGGGATGGCGTCGCTCGTGCCCGCGACATTGAGCCGCTGGCTGACGCCCGATTTTCAGGCCGCGCATCCCGAAGCGGTCGAGCAGATCCGCGACGTGTTGACCCACACGTTGTCAGAAGGCTACGCCATGGCGTGCGAAGCCCTGCGCGATTTCGACGTACGCAGTAAGCTGGGAGCAATCCGATGCCCAACATTGACCGTGGCGGGCCGCCACGACACGGGCACGCCGCCTGCTTCTACACAGGCAATAGCAGACGCCATCGAAGGCGCACGTTTCGAACTGCTGGATGCCGCTCATCTCGCGCCCATCGAGCAACCTCACCGTTTTGCTGCACTGCTTGAAACGTTTCTTGAAAGGCCGGTCTAACCGGTAGGTTCGGAACTTTACAAGCGTCAATCCGGACCCACCCCTTGAATTCCAAACCATACGCTCCACCTATGGCGCAGGAATGGCCAGGAGCCAACGGAAATAAGGAGTGTCGCCATGCAAATGATCTACAACAGCCCCAACTATTGTGTCGTCGAGTTTCCGCCGCAGGAAGGCCCGCTGGCCATGAAGTCGGGCGGCTACGAGATCGTCGACAAAAACATGCAGCGTGAGATCTATATCGACGGAGCAATGGCGGCGCGTTTTCGCGAGCACGTGCAAAAGCTGATCGAAGAGGAGCCGTCGCTGGATGAAGTAGACGAATTCCTCGGCCAGTTCGACAGCCTGATGCATCAACCGGTGATTCTTCACTAACGGCAGGGTTCGATTTAACGTTTTTGGCGACATACATCGACCGCGCCGTCCGGCCCCGTAACCGGGTAACCCGGCGGCTTTTACAAGTCGGTCGGCAAATATGAAGCGGCCCAGCAGGCTTTTGCCTCGCTGGGCCGTTTTCTTTGCCATGCCGGTTTAACGTTTGCTTTAACGTTCGCTTTTACGTTCTTTTCGATGCAGCGCACCTCGACAGCCCGGGTGACTGCGCCTCGCCCGCGCCGGGCGGATCTGCCCGGCAGCGGCTACAATGACAGGTTTCCCGAAAAAGCCGGCGCAAGCCCTCGTCCGCCATGAACCAGCCCGCTCAAACCGCCACGCCAGTCCGTCCCGACGCCGCCTACACGCGCGGCACGGGGCTGCCCGCGCTGCTCAAGTCGCGCATCCTGATCCTGGACGGCGCAATGGGCACGATGATCCAGCGCTACAAGCTCGACGAAGCCCGCTATCGCGGCGAGCGCTTCAAGGACTACGGGCGCGACATCAAAGGCAACAACGAACTGCTGTCGATCACGCAGCCGCAAATCATCAGCGAGATCCACGAGCAGTATCTGGCGGCGGGCGCGGACATCATCGAAACCAACACGTTCGGTGCGACCACGGTTGCCCAGGCGGACTACGGCATGGAAGCGCTCGCCGTCGAGATGAATCTCGAATCGGCGAAACTGGCTCGTGCCGCCTGCGACAAATTTTCGATGCCCGACAAGCCGCGTTTCGTCGCCGGCGCGATCGGACCGACGCCGAAGACCGCGAGCATTTCCCCTGACGTGAACGATCCGGGCGCGCGCAATGTGACGTTCGACGAACTACGCGCGGCCTACTACGACCAGGCCAAGGCTTTGCTCGACGGCGGCGCGGATCTGTTCCTCGTCGAGACCATTTTCGACACGCTCAACGCGAAGGCTGCGCTGTTTGCTCTCGACGAACTGTTCGAAGACACCGGCGAGCGTTTGCCGATCATGATCTCCGGCACCGTCACCGATGCGTCGGGCCGCATTCTGTCGGGTCAAACGGTTGAAGCGTTCTGGAACTCGCTGCGTCATGCGAAGCCGCTCACGTTCGGTTTGAATTGCGCGTTGGGCGCGGCTTTGATGCGTCCGTATATCGCCGAATTGGCCAAGCTTTGCGACACGTACGTGTCGTGCTATCCGAACGCCGGCTTGCCGAATCCGATGAGCGATACGGGCTTCGACGAACTGCCCGCGGATACGTCGGGTCTACTGAAGGAATTCGCGCAGGCCGGGCTTGTGAATATCGCCGGCGGTTGCTGTGGCACGACGCCGGAGCATATCGCGGCGATTGCCCAGGCGCTGGCCGAAGTGAAGCCGCGCGCGTGGCCCACGCAATACCGCGACGCAGCCTGAGCCCAGCGGCGCCTCGCCGAGCAGGCGCCGCCGCACTTCCGCTATCGAACACGACGCACTTAATCGCAGCAATCGAGCACATACGCCATGACCGATCACACCATGCGCCTTTCCGGCCTCGAGCCGTTCAACGTCACGTCCGGGACGCTTTTCATCAACGTCGGTGAACGCACCAACGTGACCGGCTCGAAGGCGTTCGCGCGAATGATCCTGAACGACCAGTTCGACGACGCGATCGCGGTGGCGCGGCAGCAGGTCGAAAACGGCGCGCAGGTCATCGACGTCAACATGGACGAGGCGATGCTCGATTCGAAAGCGGCGATGGTGCGCTTCATGAATCTGATCGCGTCGGAACCGGATATCGCGCGCGTGCCGATCATGATCGACTCGTCGAAGTGGGAAGTGATCGAAGCGGGCCTGAAGTGCGTGCAAGGCAAAGCGATCGTCAACTCGATCTCGCTGAAGGAAGGCGAAGAAGCGTTTCGCCACCACGCGAACCTGATTCGCCGCTATGGCGCGGCCGCGGTGGTGATGGCCTTCGACGAAAAGGGCCAGGCCGATACCTTCGAGCGCAAGACGCAGATCTGCAAGCGCTCGTATGATTTCCTGGTGAACGAAGTCGGTTTTCCGCCGGAAGACATCGTCTTCGATCCGAACATCTTCGCGATCGCAACCGGCATCGAAGAGCACAACAACTACGCCGTCGACTTCATCAACGCCACGCGCTGGATCAAAGAGAATCTGCCATACGCAAAGGTGAGCGGCGGCGTGTCGAACGTGTCGTTCTCGTTCCGCGGCAATGATCCGGTGCGCGAGGCGATCCACACCGTGTTCCTCTATCACGCGATCCAGGCGGGCATGGACATGGGCATCGTCAACGCAGGCCAGCTCGGCGTGTATGCCGACCTCGATCCGGAGTTGCGCGAACGCGTTGAAGACGTCGTGTTGAACCGCCGTGAAGACGGCACCGACCGGCTGCTCGAAATCGCCGACAAGTTCAAGACCGGCGCGGCGAAGAAGGAAGAAAACCTCGAGTGGCGCAACCAGCCGGTCGAGAAGCGTCTGTCGCACGCGCTCGTGCATGGCATCACCAACTTCATCGTCGAAGACACCGAAGAAGTCCGCGCGAAGATCGCCGCGGACGGCGGCCGCCCGATCAACGTGATCGAAGGCCCGTTGATGGACGGCATGAACATCGTCGGCGACCTGTTCGGCCAGGGCAAGATGTTCTTGCCGCAAGTGGTGAAGTCGGCGCGCGTGATGAAGCAGGCCGTCGCGCATCTGATTCCGTACATCGAAGAAGAAAAGAAGCTGATGGCCGAAGCGGGCGCCGACGTGCGCGCGAAGGGCAAGATCGTCATCGCCACGGTGAAGGGCGACGTGCACGACATCGGCAAGAACATCGTCTCGGTGGTGCTTCAGTGCAATAACTTCGAAGTGGTCAACATGGGCGTGATGGTTTCCTGCAACGACATTCTCGCCAAGGCGAAGGTCGAAGGCGCGGACATCATCGGGCTCTCCGGCCTGATCACGCCGAGCCTCGAAGAGATGGCGTATGTCGCCTCGGAAATGCAGCGCGACGACTACTTCCGCATCAAGAAGATTCCGCTTTTGATCGGCGGCGCGACCACCTCGCGCGTGCACACTGCCGTGAAGATTGCGCCGCATTACGAAGGGCCGGTGGTCTACGTGCCGGACGCGTCGCGCTCGGTCTCTGTGGCATCGAGCCTGCTGTCCGACGAAGGCGCGGCGAAGTACCTCGACGAACTCAAGTCCGATTACGACCGGATCCGCGATCAGCACGCCAACAAGAAAGCGCTGCCCATGGTGACGCTGGCCGAAGCCCGCGCCAACAAAACCAAGGTCGATTGGGCGAGCTACCAGCCGGTCAAGCCGAAGTTCATCGGCCGCCGCGTGTTCAAGAACTTCGATCTGAGCGACCTGGCGAACTATATCGACTGGGGTCCGTTCTTCCAGACGTGGGACCTGGCCGGCCCGTATCCGGCCATCCTGAACGATGAGATCGTCGGCGAATCGGCGCGGCGCGTGTTCTCGGACGGCAAGTCGATGCTCGCGCGTCTGATCCAGGGTCGCTGGCTGCAAGCGAACGGCGTGATCGCGCTGCTGCCGGCCAACACGGTGAACGACGATGACATCGAAATCTACACGGACGAATCGCGCTCGGAAGTCGCGCTCACGTGGCGCAATCTGCGCCAGCAGAGCGTGCGTCCGGTGGTGGACGGCGTCATGCGGCCGAACCGCTCGCTTGCCGACTTCATCGCGCCGAAGGATTCGGGCGTGGCCGACTACATCGGCATGTTCGCGGTGACGGCGGGTCTGGGTGTCGACGTGAAGGAAAAACAGTTCGAAAAGGACCTCGACGACTACAGCGCGATCATGCTGAAGGCACTCGCCGACCGTTTCGCCGAAGCGTTCGCCGAAGCGCTGCATGCGCGCGTGCGGCGCGACCTGTGGGGCTACGCGAACGCCGAAACCCTCTCCAACGACGACCTGATCGCGGAAAAGTACCACGGCATCCGTCCCGCGCCCGGCTATCCGGCCTGCCCGGATCACTTGGTGAAGCGCGACATGTTCGACGTGCTGCAAGCCACCGATATCGGCATGAGCGTGACCGAATCGCTGGCCATGCTGCCGGCGGCGAGCGTCTCCGGCTTCTATCTGGCGCATCCGGACAGCACTTACTTCTCGGTCGGCAAGATCGGTCAGGACCAGTTGGAAGACTACGCAAAGCGCATGTCGCTGTCGAAAACGGATGCGGAACGGGCCTTGGCGCCTTTGCTGTAAGCCTTCGGGCGTGGCGGGAAGCCCACTATATCGGCCTTGAAAGACTGAATATTTGCGGCAACGTAATTTTCGGCTTTGTAGACTGAGGCGGCTTGACCCCGCCAGACGCGGCCAAAACGCGTCGGCTTACTAATTGCAATCGTCAACGGAGAAAATCGTATGAAGAAGCTGACGCTGTTGTTGACCGCTGTTTCGCTTGCCTTGGGCGCCACGGCGGCGCTGGCCCAGCCCGCCGCGCCTGGCGGTTCCAGCTCGGTCAGTTCGTATTCGCCGCCCACGGTGAAACACGTCAAGAAACCGAAGAAACAGAAAGCGAAGAAGGGTGCGTCGGCTCCCGCGGCCGCGCCGGCGGACGCCGCCAGCCAGTAAGCACAGTACGGCAGCGCCGGTCGGTCTGAATCTCTGAACGACAAAGAGCCCGCATCGAGCGGGCTCTTTTCGTTGGTGCGCAAGGTTCGCGCCGCCGGGCGCCGCGGCTCTATCGAAAGCGCCGCGCACAGCGGTTCAGCGCCGGCTCAGATACCCCAGACGATATCCGCGTTTTCCTTCTGCGCCGCGCGCAGCATGTCGAGGAACGGATACGCGCGCTGCGCGAGTCCCGGCGGAATCTCGTGATGCTCGTGGCCGTCTTCGCCTTCGTGGAAATGGCCGTCGTGCTCGGCACGTTCCTGCTTGTCGACGGAAATCGCTGCCTCGAGTTTCTCGATGGCGGGGGCCAGTTCGTCGTGAGTGATGACGCCGCGTTGACCCAGCCGCTTGCCGACGATGCCGACCAGGTACTGGGCAAGGTTTTCCAGCATCATCACGTCCGGGCTGGCTCGGCATTTGAAAGTAATCAACATGACTGTTCCCTTTTTCGTTATGTTGGATTGGCGCGCGAGCGGCTCAAAGGCGGCAGCCAGCGCGCGTTACGTTGGCTCGCCGATCAGGCGCGGCGGCCACGGCCCTTGTTGGGCATCTCATTGAACATATTAGCACCTGCTAAAATCCGTCTGGACGGAAAAGCGTGCCGCAATGCGCCGCGCGCGGCGAAGCGCAGGTAGCGTGGCTCGGCCGGTTGGGCGCAACCCGCATGCCGCGCCAGCCAACGCCATGGCAAGCCGCCGCGCACCGCACTCGATGCGTTGCAGGCAACGTGCCTGATACCGCACCCATTGCGACCGCTGCGCTTCGGCAGATGCATGCCGCTTTCCACGCTTCTGACGAACCGGCCGCGCCTGCCGCGCGGCCGGCGCCTCTCCCGCATCACCGGATTGCCTCACTGGACTCGCAACAAGCATGCTGCCTGCACATAAACATACCCTCGAAACACTGCTCACCGACACGGTGAAGCAAGTCGCGACCGCCTCGCAAGGCGCGGCCGAAGCCGCGTTCGTGTCGCCCACCATCACGCTGGAGCGCCCCAAGGTCGCCGCGCACGGCGACGTCGCGTGCAACGTGGCGATGCAACTCGCCAAGCCGCTGCGCGCCAATCCGCGCCAGCTGGCGCAACAGATCGTCGACGCGCTGCTCGCGCAACCGCAGGCCCAAGGCCTCGTCGAAGCCGCCGAAGTGGCCGGCCCCGGCTTCATCAACCTGCGCCTCGCGTCCGCTGCCAAACAGGCGGTGATCGCCGCCGTGTTCGCTGAGAAAGAGGCCTTCGGCCGTTCGCAACGCGACGCCGGCAAGCATGTGCTGATCGAATTCGTCTCGGCCAACCCGACCGGCCCGCTGCACGTCGGCCACGGCCGTCAGGCCGCGCTCGGCGACGCGCTCTCGAACGTGCTGGCCTCGCAAGGCTGGGACGTGCATCGCGAGTTCTACTACAACGACGCCGGCGTGCAGATCCAGACGCTCGCGCTGTCGACTCAGGCACGCGCCCGCGGGCTCTCCCCCGGCGACGAAGGCTGGCCAGCTTCGGCGTACAACGGCGAGTACATCGCCGAGATCGCGCAAGACTATCTGAGCGGCGCCACCGTGGCCGCGAGCGACGGCGAGCCGGTCACCGGCGCGCGCGACGTCGAAGACCTCGAAGCGATCCGCCGTTTCGCCGTGGCGTACCTGCGCCGCGAGCAGGACATGGACTTGCAGGCGTTCGGCGTGAAGTTCGACCAGTACTACCTGGAGTCGTCGCTGTACAAGGAAGGCCGCGTCGAGAAAACCGTCGACGCATTGATCGCCGCCGGCAAGACCTACGAGCAGGAAGGCGCGCTGTGGCTGCGCACCACCGACGACGGCGACGACAAAGACCGCGTGATGCGCAAGAGCGACGGCACCTACACGTACTTCGTGCCGGACGTCGCCTATCACGTCGCCAAGTGGGAACGCGGCTTCACCAAGGTCATCAACATTCAGGGTTCGGACCACCACGGCACGATCGCGCGGGTGCGCGCCGGCCTGCAGGGTCTCGGCATCGGCATTCCGAAGGGCTATCCCGACTACATCCTGCACAAGATGGTCACGGTCATGCGCAACGGCGAAGAGGTGAAAATCTCCAAGCGCGCCGGCAGTTACGTGACGGTGCGCGACCTGATCGAATGGTCGGGCGGCGCGACGCCGGGCTCGGAAGCCGCCGTCGATCTGATCGACGAGGAAACGATTCGCCGTGGCCGCGACGCGGTGCGCTTTTTCCTGATCTCGCGCAAGGCCGATACGGAATTCGTGTTCGACATCGACCTCGCGCTGAAGCAGAACGACGAGAATCCGGTGCACTACGTGCAGTACGCGCATGCGCGGATCTGCTCGGTCATCGCCGAGTGCAAGGCGCGCTACAGCACGGACGAAAGCACGCTGGCTGACGTGGACGTCTCGCCGCTCACCAGCGAACGCGCGATGGCCCTGCTGAACAAGCTCGCCGAATTCCCGGACATGCTGCAACATGCCGCCGACGAACTCGCGCCGCACGCCGTCGCGTTCTATCTGCGCGACCTCGCCGGGGAATTCCACTCGTTCTACAATGACAGAGCCGAGCGCGTGCTGGTCGACGATGCGGCCGAGCGCAATGCACGCGTCGCGCTGCTCGCGGCCACGCGTCAAGTGCTGGCCAACGGTCTCGCGACGATCGGCGTCTCCGCTCCCGTCAAGATGTAAGTCCTCCGGCGCAACATGCATGCGGCCGTCGTTATAATCGACGGCCGTTCCAGGATTCTTTTTGCAGGTGATTCGTACAATGGCAAAACCACGCCGCACAACAAAGCAATCGAAACAAACCGGGGGGACTTTTCTCGGCATCGTGCTGGGCCTGATCGTCGGCCTTGCGATCGCGGTAGTGGTGGCGCTGTATATCACCCGTGCGCCCACGCCCTTCGTCTCGAAGGTGGCGCCGCCGGCGGCACCCGATTCGGGCGCGAGCCAGCCGCAGTACGACCCGAACCGTCCGCTGCAAGGCAAGACGCCGGGCCAGCCGGTGCCGCAAGCCGCGCAGCCGGCGCCGCCGAACACCGCGCCGGGCCAGACCAACTCGCAGACGCAGTCGGGCATGCTGGAAGAACCGCAGATCGTCGAAGTGCCGCCCGCCAACGGCAACGCGAACGGCACGGCGGTAGCGCCGAAGCCCGCGCAGGATAACGGCAACGGCACGGCCACCACGCCGGCGAAGAAGCCGCAAGCCTCCAGCGCACCGGCCGCCACCGCGGCAGGTTCGGCGCCGAAGAGCGGTTCGTCCGCCACGGCCGCCAACGCCAAGCCGGGTTCGGGCGCGGCGCCGGCGCCGGGCGATGCCAACACCGGCTACTTCCTGCAAGTGGGCGCGTACAAGACCTCGGCGGATGCCGAACAGCAGCGCGCGCGTCTCGCCTTCCAGGGGTTCGAATCGAAAGTCACGCAACGCGATGCCGGCGGCGTCACGTATTACCGCGTGCGTATCGGGCCGTTCTCGAAGTTCGAAGACATGAATTCGAGCCGTCAGCGTTTGTCGGACGCGGGCGTGGATACCGCAGTGATCCGCTTCACGAAGCAATAAGCCAACAATAAACCTACGGTGATTTGCCGGAACGCGCCGCCGCCGAACTATCGGCGTGCGGCGCGTGTCACAAACACGACGGACGGTTCAAACCGTCCAACGCCGAATCTTGAAGACGGTGACGGGCATTTGCGTGGCGCCACCGTTTTACGCCTACTTGGGTCAACACAACATGAAGAAACTGCTGAGCATTCTGTTCCTCTCGCTGGGCCTCGTTGCAGCCTCGGCACAGGCATCGCCGGCCGCGCCGGTGTCGGGCAAGGATTTCACCGTGCTGCCCACCGCGCAGCCGACCGACGTGCCGGCCGGCAAGATCGAAGTCACCGAATTCTTCTGGTACGGCTGCCCGCACTGCAATGAATTCGACCCGTACCTCGAAGCGTGGGTGAAGAAGCAAGGTCCGGACGTGGTGTTCAAGCGCGTGCCGGTCGCCTTCCGTGACGACTTCATTCCACATTCCAAGATGTATCACGCGCTCGACGCGCTCGGCCTGGCAGCGCAGCTCACGCCGAAGGTCTTCAATGAAATCCACGTCAACAAGGACTACCTCCTGACGCCGGAAGATCAGGCCAAATTCCTCGCGAAGAACGGCGTCGATCCGAAGAAGTACATGGACGCGTACAACTCGTTCTCGACGCAAAGCGCGCTGCAGAAGGACAAGAAGCTGCTGGACGACTACAAGATCGACGGCGTGCCGACGCTGGCCGTGCAGGGCAAGTATGAAACCGGCCCGGCTGCGACCAACAGCCTGCCGGGCACGATTCAGGTGCTGGACTACCTGGTCGCGCAGGTCCGCGCCAAGAAGATGTAAAGCCGAGGCGCCGGAATGAGTTCACCCCTGAAGGTTTTCATTACCGGCGCATCGAGTGGCATAGGCCTCGCGCTCGCCGCCGAATATGCGCGGCGCGGCGCGATTCTCGGCCTCGTTGCCCGCCGCGGCGACGCTCTCGCCGCCTTCCAGCAGTCCCATCCGCAGAACACCGTCTCCATCTATTCCGTCGACGTTCGCGACGCCGAAGCGCTCGCCGATGCAGCCGCGCAGTTCATCGCGCGGCACGGCTTGCCCGATGTCGTGATCGCCAATGCCGGCATCAGCCGCGGCGCGGTCACTGGTCACGGCGATCTGCGCACCTTCCGCGAAGTGATGGACATCAATTACTTCGGCATGGTCGCCACCTTCGAGCCGTTCGCCGCCGCGATGAGCGCCGCAAAACGCGGCACGCTGGTCGGTATCGCCAGCGTCGCGAGCGTGCGCGGCTTGCCGGGCTCTGGCGCGTATAGCGCGTCGAAATCGGCGGCGCTCAAGTATCTGGAAGCGTTGCGCGTTGAAATGCGACCGTATGATGTCGGCGTGGTCACTATCGCGCCCGGCTATATCCGCACGCCCATGACCGAGCACAATCCGTACACCATGCCTTTCCTGATGGACGCCGATCGTTTCGCGGTGAAGGTGGCGCAGGCGATCGAGCGTCAAACGGCATTCGCGGTGTTCCCCTGGCAGATGCGCGTGGTGGCCATGCTGCTGCACGTGCTGCCGCGCTGGCTCTACGACCGCGCGTTCGAACGCGCGCCGCGCAAGCCGCGCGCCACCGCCGAAGCCGAGTAACTCATGCAACCTCGTGCGGTCGATGCAGCCGGCGTCGCGCACGAACCAGCGGGCGCCGCAGCGCGCATCGTTTCGCTGGTGCCGAGCATCACCGAACTGCTGTTCGCGCTCGGACTCGACAGCCAGATTGTCGGCCGCACCGGCTTTTGCGTGCATCCTCACGACAAGGTGCGGCAGGTACGCAAGGTCGGCGGCACCAAGGCCGTGAATCCCGACGCCATTCGTGCGTTGCGCCCCACCCATCTGATCGTCAATATCGACGAAAACGAGCGCGATACCGTCGAGCGATTGCGCGCGTTCGTGCCGCATATCGTCGTGACACATCCGCAAACACCGCGGGACAATCTGGCGCTCTATACGCTGCTGGGCGCGATCTTCGATCGCGCCCAGGAAGCGCGGCGCCTGAGCGATGCGCTCGAAGCCCGTCTGAGCGAGGCGACGGCGCGCGCGTTCACTCCGCAAAACGTGCTGTATCTGATCTGGCGCGAGCCGTGGATGACAGTGGCGCGCGACACCTATATCTCGACGATGCTGCGGCTCGTGAACTGGCACACGCTGCCGGACGTGCAAGGCGGTGCGGCAGGCGCCGCGCGTTACCCGACACTCGACTTCGACGCCGCGCCGTGGCTCGCCCAGGTCGACCGCATCCTGCTCTCCAGCGAGCCGTATCGCTTCACGCAAGTCCATTGCGACGCGCTGAAACGCGATCCGCGACTGGCCGGCAAGCGCATCGAGTTGATCGATGGGGAAATGGTGTCGTGGTACGGCGTGCGCGCGATTGAAGGCGTCACCTATCTGCTGCGACACGCGGCGACGGCGTGAGCGCAAGCCCGCTGCCCGCTCCATATGAATATGCGGATTATGTTGTTGTCGCCGCAACCACCCTTCGATAAGCTTTCGCGAAGGCCGACGCGCGCGTAGGCGGCATTGCCCGACCCATGCGCCAGCGCCGGAAACGTATCACAATAAAGACGACGGCTACGCCGCAAGGCCGCCCGTCCCTCGTCAACGGAACATAACCACACAACCAGACGCACTGCCTGACTGCGCTTGTTATGGGAGATCCTATGCGCTTCAAACTGCT
The DNA here is from genome assembly GCF_046030175.1 of Paraburkholderia sp. RL17-373-BIF-A. Taxonomy (NCBI): domain Bacteria; kingdom Pseudomonadati; phylum Pseudomonadota; class Betaproteobacteria; order Burkholderiales; family Burkholderiaceae; genus Paraburkholderia; species Paraburkholderia sp. RL17-373-BIF-A. The sequence goes on along the minus strand of NZ_JARESO010000008.1, from coordinate 12,289 downwards.
CGCAGCCGCCGTACTGTTCACGGCGCCCGCGCTCGTGCTCGCCAAACCGCTGACCGTCTGTACCGAGTCGAGCCCCGACGGCTTCGATGTCGTGCAGTTCAATTCGCTCGTCACGACCAATGCGTCGGCCGACGTGATCTTCAACTCGCTGGTCTCGTACGACGAGGCCACGAAGAAAGTGGTGCCGGCGCTGGCCGACAAGTGGGACGTGAGCGCCGACGGCCTCACCTACACGTTCCATCTGCGCCCGAACGTGCAGTTCCAGACCACCGACTACTTCAAGCCCACCCGGCCGCTTACCGCCGACGACGTCGTCTTCACGTTCGACCGCATGCTCAACGACAGCAATCCGTGGCACAAGGTGACGGGCGCGAGCGGCTTCCCGCATGCGCAGTCGATGGGTCTGCCGAAGCTCATCAAGTCGATCAGCAAGGTCGACGACAACACCGTCAAGTTCGAGCTGAACGCGCCCGACGCGACCTTCGTGTCGATCCTGACGATGGGTTTCGCCTCGATCTATTCGGCCGAATATGCCGACCAGTTGCTGAAGGCCGGCAAGCAGGTCGATCTGAATTCGAAGCCGATCGGCACCGGTCCGTTCGAACTGAAGAGCTATACGAAAGACGCGGTCATCCGCTACGACGTGAACCCGACCTACTGGGGCCCGAAGCCGAAGATCGACCGTCTGATCTACGCGATCACGCCGGACGCCACGGTGCGGGCGCAAAAAGTGAAGGCCGGTGAATGCCAGATCGCTTTGTCGCCGAAGCCGCAGGATCTCGCCGATGCGAAGGGCGACAAGTCGCTCGCCATCGTGCAGACGCCCGCGTTCATGACGGCGTTCGTCGCGTTGAACACGCAGAAGAAGCCGCTCGACAGCCAGAAGGTGCGCGCCGCGCTGAACATGGCGTTCGACCGCACCACGTATCTGAAGACCGTGTTCGACAACACGGCGACACCGGCCGTGAACCCGTATCCGCCGAACACGTGGAGCTACGACAAGGCCGTGAAGGGCTGGCCATACGACCCGGCGAAGGCGAAGAAGCTGCTTGCCGACGCGGGCTATCCCAACGGCTTCGAAACGACGATCTGGGTGCGGCCGAACGGCAGCGTGCTGAATCCGAATCCGAAGGCCGGGGCCGAACTGCTGCAAGCCGACTTCGCGAAGATTGGCGTGAAGGCCGACGTGAAGGTGATCGAATGGGGCGAGTTGATCAAGCAGGCCAAGCAAGGCCAGCATGATTCACTCTTCATGGGCTGGGCCGGCGACAACGGCGACCCGGACAACTACCTGTCGCCGCTCTTCAGTTGCAACGCGGTGAAGTCGGGGATCAACTTCGCGCGCTTCTGCGACCAGGATCTGGACAAGCTGATCGCCGACGGCAAGGCAACGCCGGATCAGGCCAAGCGCGCGAAGGCATATGAACAGGCGCAGCAGATCATCCACGACCAGGCGCTGTGGATTCCGCTCGGGTATCCGACTGCGGCGGCGATCACGCGCACGAACGTGAGCGGTTATCACGTGAGTCCGTTTGGACGGCAGAACTTTGGGGCGGTGTCGGTGCAGTAATCGCCTTCGCGTTTCAACGTGTGAAAAAAAGCCCGGTTGCGAAAGTACCGGGCTTTTTTTATCGATACACCACCGCATTCACGCCGGCGAAAACCGAATCACACCATCCGCATCCTGCTTACGCTTCAACTCACCCGCAAGCCACAGCAGATGCAAGTGCGCCAGCGCTTCCCCCATCGCAAACGTCATCTGATGGATATCGAGTTGGCGCTTGAACATGAGCGGCACGATATCCGCGGCGCTCTGCGGTTTCTCTGCACACGCCTCGCGCACTTCGGCCAGACGCGCGTCGTGATGCTCGCGCAATTGCCGGATGCGGGTGCGCACGCCGCGAAACGGCTTGCCATGCGACGGCAGCACTAGCGTATCTTCCGGCATCGTCTCGTAACGGCCGAGCGACTCCAGATACAGCGCCAGCGGCGAGCCTTCCGGCTCCATATCGAACACCGACACGTTAGTCGAGATACGCGGTAGAACCATGTCGCCCGAAATCAGCACACCGGTCTCTTCGCAGAACAGCGCGCAGTGTTCCGGCGAATGGCCAAAACCGGTCACCACGTGCCACGTTTTGCCGCCGATCTTCACGCCATCGGCTTCGCGCAAGCGGCGATACTGCCCCGGAATCGCCGGCACGAGGCTCGCGTAATAGCTCTTGCGATTGCGCAGTTTCTCAAGCGATTCCTCGTCGGTCACGCCGTGCCGCGCGAAGTGCCGCGCCGCGCCCTCGCCGCCCGCATTCGAACCGTCGCCGGCGCCCATTACGCGCGCCTGCATGTATTCGCCGAGCGTCATCCATAGCCGCACGTCCCAGCGCTTCTTGTCGCCACCCGCGCAGATCCAGTGCGCGAGGCCGATGTGATCGGGATGGCAATGCGTGACGATCACGCGCAGCACCGGCAGGCCGTCAAGCACCGAGTCGAACACTTTCTCCCAGTTCTCCTTGATCGTGTCCGAGGTGATGCCGCAATCGACCACCGTCCAGCCCTGCTGGCCGTCGACCTCATCGCGTAGCAGCCAGAGGTTGATGTGATCCAGGGCAAAAGGCAGCGGCATGCGCAGCCAGAACACACCTGGCGCGACTTCCATCGCGTGGCCCGCGTCCGGCAAGGTGTCGCTGAACGGGTAGTCGAGTTGATGTTCGAGTGCATTCATTGTGGGTGTCTTCCTCCGTCGGCCGTCCGGCATGGCGAGGTATGCGATGCCGGGCGGCGTGGTTGCGGCGTGCGAGTGACGTACCGCCGCCGTACTGCGCCTGGTTGCGTTCAACTCAAGTTGACGATAACGTAAACGTCGATTCTATCGTTCAATCTGATTTTCTGCCCGGCCACGGAATGCCCCGATGAACACGCAATACACGATCACCGAGCTCGCGCGGGAATTCGACGTCACGCCGCGAGCCATCCGCTTCTACGAAGATCAGGGTTTACTCTCACCGAGCCGCGAAGGATCGAGCGGCTTGCGGCGCGTTTATTCGGGCCGCGATCGAACGCGTCTGAAACTCACGTTGCGCGGCAAACGGCTCGGCTTCACGTTGTCGGAGATTCGCGATCTGCTGGACGTGTACGAGTCGCCCACCGACACGGTGCCGCAGTTGCATGCGTTCCTCGCCACGGTGGCGCGTCATCGCGAAGTGCTGGAGCGCCAACTGGAGGACCTGAACGCGACGCTCGAAGACCTCGCGCAATACGAAACCCAGGCGCGCGCGTTGCTGGAAAGCGGCACGCGCGAAGCCAAACCGGCATGAACGGCGCTCGGCGAAATATTTTTTGTCGAGAGTTACGCCTGTTAAGGCATGCCAAACTGAGGCATTGAGCGGAGATAGTCTGAAAGTCGGCGAACGCCTGATAACGCGCGAAGGCGCCAAGGCACGAGTCGAGCGGCGCGATGCGTCGCGGGTCCACCCGAACGATACAATCACGGGTGTCTTCACGACATGAGACGAATGCACGGTCGACATGAATCACTTCCCCAAACTGTTGTCGTCGCAAATCGGCTTTGACCTCGCGCAAACAATGCTCGAAGGATTCGACCGGCATTACCGGATCTTTCGCGACGCCGCGATCCATGCCAAAACGCTCTTTGAAAAGGCCGACTGGCACGGTCTGCAGAAGCTCGCGCGCGATCGCATTACCTCATACGACGAGCGCGTCGACGAATGCGTCGAATTGCTCGAAGACGAATACGACGCGGAAAAAATCGACAGCGAAGTGTGGCAGCAGATCAAGCTGCATTACATCGGCCTTTTGACCACGCACCGCCAGCCGGAGTGCGCGGAAACGTTTTTCAATTCGGTGTGCTGCAAGATCCTGCACCGCTCGTACTTCAACAACGACTTCATTTTCGTGCGCCCGGCCATCTCGACCGAATACATCGAGAACGACGAGCCGGCCGCGAAGCCGACTTACCGTGCATACTATCCCGGCAAGGACGGGCTCGCGGCGACGCTCGAACGCATCGTCACGAACTTCCAGCTGGAGCCGCCGTTCGAAGACCTGACGCGCGACGCCAGCTGCGTGATGCAGGCGATCCACGACGCGTTCGGCGTGTTCGACGAAGCGGCCAACTTCCAGATTCACGTGCTCTCGTCGCTGTTTTACCGGAACAAGTCGGCATATATCGTCGGACGGATCATCAACGGCGATCTGCTGCTGCCGTTCGCCGTGCCCTTGCGTCACGTGACGCCGGGCGTGCTCGCGCTCGACACGGTGCTGCTCAAGCGCGACCAGTTGCTGATCATTTTCAGCTTCTCGCATTCGTACTTCCTGGTGGACATGGAAGTGCCGTCCGCGTACGTCGAATTTCTCGGCACGATCATGCAGGGCAAGCCGAAGGCGGAAATCTATACGTCGGTGGGTTTGCAGAAGCAGGGCAAGAATCTGTTCTATCGCGACCTGCTGCACCATCTGTCGCATTCGAGCGATCAGTTCATCGTCGCGCCCGGCATCAAGGGGCTCGTGATGCTGGTGTTCACGCTGCCGTCGTTTCCGTACGTGTTCAAGCTGATCAAGGACAACTTCCCGCCGCCTAAGGAAACCACGCGTGCGCAGATCCAGGGCAAGTATCAGCTCGTCAAGCGGCACGACCGCTTGGGTCGCATGGCCGACACGCTCGAATATTCGAGCGTCGCGTTGCCCCGCTCTCGCCTCGACGACGCGCTGGTGCGCGAGCTCGAAAGGGAAGTGCCGTCGCTGATCGAATACGACGGCGACAACCTGGTGATTCGACATATGTATATCGAGCGCCGCATGGTGCCGCTCAACCTGTTCCTGCAGAACGGCAACGACGAGGACGTCGAGCACGGCATCAAGGAATACGGCAACGCGGTGAAGGAACTGATGCAGGCGAACATCTTCCCAGGCGACATGCTGTACAAGAACTTCGGCGTGACGCGTCATGGCCGCGTCGTGTTCTACGACTACGACGAAATCGAATATCTGACCGACTGCAACGTGCGCGCGGTGCCGGCGCCGCGTAACGAGGAGGACGAAATGTCAGGCGAGCCGTGGTACTCCGTCGGCCCGCACGACATCTTCCCGGAAACGTACGGCACATTTTTGCTCGGCGACCCACGCGTGCGCCGTTCCTTCATGCAGCATCACGCGGACTTCTTCGATCCTGCGCTATGGCAACGGCACAAGGATCATCTATTGAAAGGCGAACTGCCCGACTTTTTCCCGTACGACGACAGCGTGCGCTTCTGCAACCGCTATCCGGAACGCTTTGCCGATGCCGCCGGCCGCGCATCGCCCGCGCCGGACGCGCCAGCCGACGAGCGCAGCGTGCGGGTGGCGTGAAGCTCATACGTACCCGGCAGCGTTGACTGCCGCGTCCGAACCTTATGTAACGACATCGACCGGTCAATCGGTCGAGCAACCGCCAAGACGCAACATGAACACAAACGATTCCACTCCTGACAATCCGCTCTCGCATCTGTTCGACAACAACGAAGCGTGGGTCGCCCGCAAGTTGTCCGAAGACCCCGAGTATTTCTCGCGTCTCGCGCATCAGCAGACGCCCGAGTATCTGTGGATCGGCTGCTCCGATTCGCGCGTGCCGGCGAACCAGATCATCGGCCTGCCGCCGGGCGAAGTGTTCGTGCACAGAAACATCGCCAACGTAGTGGTGCATACCGATCTGAACTGTCTCTCGGTGATCCAGTTCGCCGTCGATCTGCTGAAGGTCAAGCACATCATGGTGGTCGGCCACTACGGCTGCTCGGGTGTCGGCGCGGCGCTGCATGGCCGTCGCGTGGGTCTCGCGGACAACTGGCTGCATCACGTGCAGGACGTGCGCACCAAGCATGCGGCGCTGATCGAGGAATGGCCGCTCGGCGAGGCTCGGCACCGGCGGCTGGTCGAACTGAACGCGATCGAACAGGTGATGAACGTGTGCCGCACCACCATCGTCAACGATGCGTGGGCGCGTGGCCAGGAGTTGACGGTGCACGGCTGGGCGTACGGCGTGCATGACGGCAAGGTGCGCAACCTCGGCATGACGATCAGCGAGCCGGCCGCGCTCGATGCAACCTATCAGAAGTGCGTCGCGGCGGTGTCGGCGAGCGGCGCGCACAAGGCAGAGAACGACGTGGTCGCCGCCGATGCGGCGCAGCTCGGCGATGTGCCGGCTATCGTCGAAGGCGTAATCAAGGAGCTTAAACATGAGTGAGACAAAGATTGATCCGATCGTCATCGTGGGCTTGGCCCGCACGCCGATGGCAGCATTCCAGGGTGACTTCGCCGCGCTGACCGCGCCGCAGTTGGGCTCGGTGGCGATCCAGGCGGCCGTGCAGCGCGCGGGCCTGAAGCCCGAACAGATCGACGAAGTGGTGATGGGCTGCGTGCTGCCCGCCGGCCTCGGCCAGGCGCCCGCGCGTCAGGCCGCGCTCGGCGCCGGCTTGCCGCTCGCCGCCGGCAGCACCACGGTGAACAAGATGTGCGGCTCCGGCATGCGCGCGGCGATGTTCGCACACGACATGCTCGCTGCGGGTTCCGTCGACGTGATCGTCGCGGGCGGCATGGAAAGCATGTCGAATGCGCCGTACCTCCTGCCCAAAGCGCGCGGCGGCATGCGCATGGGCCACGGCCAGGTGATCGACCACATGTTCTACGACGGCCTCGAAGACGCCTACGAAAAAGGCCGTCTGATGGGCACCTTCGCCGAAGAATGCGCGGCGTCGTTCGACTTCACGCGCGAGGCGCAGGACGCGTTTGCCGTCGAGTCGCTCAATCGTGCGAAGCGCGCGAACGAAGACGGCTCGTTCGCCTGGGAAATCGCGCCGGTGAAAGTGGAGAGCCGCAAAGGCGATGTCACCATCGATCGCGACGAACAGCCGTTCAAAGCGAACCTCGAAAAGATTCCGACGCTCAAACCCGCGTTCAGCAAAACCGGCACGGTGACGGCGGCGAACTCGTCGTCGATTTCCGACGGCGCGGCCGCACTCGTCATGATGCGCGAGTCGACGGCAAAGCGTCTCGGCGTCGAGCCGATCGCGCGCGTGGTCGGTCACTCGACCTTCGCGCAGGAACCGGCGAAGTTCACCACCGCGCCGGTCGGTGCGATTCGCAAGCTGTTCGAGAAGAACGGCTGGCGCGCCGACGAGGTCGATCTGTATGAGGTCAACGAGGCGTTTGCCGTCGTGACGATGGCGGCCATGAAGGAACACCATCTGCCGCACGAGAAGGTCAACGTGAATGGCGGCGCCTGTGCGCTCGGCCATCCGATCGGCGCGTCGGGTGCGCGGATTCTCGTCACGCTGATCGGCGCGCTGAAGAAGCGCGGGCTGAAGCGTGGCGTCGCGACGCTGTGCATCGGCGGCGGCGAAGCGACGGCAATGGGTATCGAACTGGTGTAACGCGCGTTTTCACAGCGCTTTATTTTGACGGCCTGGGGTATTCGATGAAGACAGTGTTGATCGTCGGTGCGTCGCGCGGCATCGGCCAGGAGTTTGTACGGCAGTACAAAAAGAGCGGCTGGCGCGTGCTCGCCACCGCGCGCGACGGCGCCGCGCTCGACGCGTTGAACGAACTCGGCGCCGAAACGTTTTCGCTCGATGTGAGCGCGCCCGAGGAGATCGCCGCGCTCGGCTGGAAGCTCGACGGTGAACGGCTCGATGCGGCGATCCTGGTGTCGGGCGTGTACGGCCCGCGCACGGAAGGCATCGAGACGATTACCGCAGAAGACTTCGACCACGTCATGCACACCAACGTGCGCGGACCGATGCAATTGATGCCGATCCTGCTGCCGCTCGTCGAAGAGGCCGACGGCGTGTTCGCGGTGATTTCGAGCAAGATGGGCAGCATTGGCGACGCGAGCGGCACGACCGGCTGGCTGTATCGGGCGAGCAAGGCGGCGTTGAACGACGCGCTGAAACTCGCGTCGCTGGAAGCAAAGCGCGCCGTGTGCGTTTCGTTGCATCCGGGCTGGGTGCGCACCGATATGGGCGGCGCCCAGGCGGCGATCGATCCGGCGCGCAGCGTCACCGGCATGCGTGAAGTGCTGGCGCAGGCCGCGGCCGCGCGCGACGAGTTCAACGGCCGCTTCTATCAATACGACGGCACGCTGCTCGACTGGTGAACAACGAGCTTGCATGGGACCAGAGTAAGCGCTAAAGCGCCAACTCTGGTCGACAGGAGACAGACTCATGGTGCTTGATCAGGATCACTTGATGGTCCGCGACGCGCTGCGCACCTTCGTGCGCGAAGCGATCACGCCGCATGCGGCGGCGTGGGATCGCGAGCGCACTTTTCCAAAGGACGTGCATCGGCAACTCGCCGGACTCGGCGCATACGGCGTGCTGGTGCCCGAAACGTACGGCGGCGCAGGCATGGACGCGCTGGCGCTCGCTTTGATCCTCGAAGAGATCGCTGCCGGCGACGGCGGCACCTCGACGGCCATCTCCGTCAACAACTGCCCGGTGTGCAGCATTCTGCTCACCTATGGCAACGATGCGCAGAAACGCGACTGGCTGACGCCGCTCGCACGCGGCGAAATGCTCGGCGCGTTTTGCCTGACCGAACCGCAAGCCGGTTCCGATGCTTCCGCGCTCCGAACCACTGCGACACGCGACGGCAACGCGTATGTGCTGAACGGCGTCAAACAGTTCATCACGAGCGGCAAGAACGGCAACGTCGCGATCGTGATGGCCGTGACCGACAAAGCCGCGGGCAAGCGTGGCATCAGCGCGTTTATCGTGCCCACCGATACGAAGGGCTACGTCGTCGCACGGGTGGAAGACAAGCTCGGGCAGCATTCGTCGGATACGGCGCAGATCATCTTCGAGGACTGCCGCGTGCCGGCCGCGAACCTGATCGGCGCGGAAGGCGAAGGCTACCGGATCGCACTGTCGGGGCTCGAAGGTGGCCGTATCGGTATTGCCGCGCAAAGCGTCGGCATGGCGCGCGCCGCGTTCGAAGCGGCGTTGAGTTATGCGAAGGAGCGCGAAAGCTTCGGCGCGCCGCTCTTTTCGCACCAGGCCGTGCAATTCCGCCTCGCCGACATGGCGACGCAACTCGAAGCCGCGCGCCAGCTGATCTGGCACGCCGCGTCGTTGAAGGACGCCGGCCAACCGTGTCTGACCGAAGCCGCGATGGCCAAGCTATTCGCTTCCGAAGCCGCGGAGCGGATCTGTTCGGCCGCCTTACAGATTCATGGCGGCTACGGCTACCTGAGCGACTTCCCGGTCGAGCGCATTTACCGCGATGTGCGCGTGTGCCAGATCTACGAAGGCACCAGCGACATCCAGAAAATTTTGATCGCGCGCGGTCTTGGCTGAAAGTCTGATGAATAAGCAACTGTTGGCAATGCAACGACCATCCGACTGTCCCTGCGGCGGCGCCGCGCCCGACCAGCGCAGCGGCGCCAGGGCGCCGCGCTTCGCGCAGTGCTGCGGGCGCTATATCGACGGCGGCGAAGCGGCGCCACGCGCCCTTGAACTGATGCGTTCGCGCTATAGCGCGTATGTTGTCGGCGCAACGGATTATCTGCGCGCCACGTGGGCCCCTCACACCTGCCCCGCCGATCTCGACGTCGACCTGGCCGCACCCGACGCGCCGCGTTGGCTCGGACTGCAAATCAAGGCGTTCGCTGAAACCGGCGCCGATCACGCCACGGTCGAATTCGTCGCACGTTATAAGGTGGGCGGCCGCGCACACCGGCTGCACGAACTGAGCCGCTTCGTTCGCGGCGACGATGGCCGCTGGCGCTATGTCGACGGCGACGTCAGCGAATAAAGTCCCTTTCTGCCCCTTACAAGACGCCACAGCGTCCTTACGCCGCGCTCACATATGGCCCTGATAGCAGGGCCATTTTTTTGTTGGCTCGATGCCACAAGACCCGCGCCGCGCCTGATTGTTTCGTTGCGCCAAACACCGGCGAGGCCTGTATCGAGCGGCCTGAGGCGGCAAATCAGCACGCCGCAACTGATGGTTCGCGGGTTCTCCTTGATTGCACAAAACAAAATTGTCGTGCCAGGATGAGGCTGTAGCTTCATGACGTCACGTTGCGAGAGCCGGTCCATACCAACTCCGCAAAATGCGCAGGAAGCCCTGCCGGACACCAGACAGTGTGGTTCCGGCGGCGGTTTCAGGCAGCAGCCGTGACGCTCATCATCGGCGCGTGGGGTCGCGTCGGCCGTTTGGGTTCATCCCGTGCGATCTCGATTAGCGTGCGTGCGCCTCTGGCGCACTCCGTACGCGAGTGTGTTTTTGTTTGTCGAAAACCTGCCCGAAAGGCAAATGTCAGCAATGACTTTCGACGAACAGGCATCACGGTGTTCAGGGCAGGTTTTTGAGGCAGGTGCGTGAATGGTGTTCAGCAAGGTTCTGACGAAGTGTGCGGTGATCTGTGCAGCGGCTGCGTGCGCTGTCGCACTCGCACATGCCGATCCGCTCGCGGACACCCAGGCGGGGCCGTTGACCCGCGCGCACGTGCCGCGCATCGCGCTCGACGACGACGTCTATCTGCCCACCGCAGGTCTGAACGAACAGATCATCCGCGTACCGGTTGACGCAGCCGGCACCGTCACCCTTGAAACGACGATCTACAAACCGGACGGCGCTGGCCCGTTTCCGATGATCGTTTTCAATCACGGCAAGATCCCCGGCGATCCGCACACGCAGGAACGCAGCGACCCGCTGCCGTTCGCGCGCGAATTCGTGCGGCGCGGCTACGTGGTGGTGGCGCCGAACCGCCAGGGTTTCGGCCACTCGGACGGCGTGTATCAGCAGGATGGTTGCGACGTCGAAAAGAACGGCATCGGCCAGGCCGGCGATGTCGCCGCGACGGTCGACTTCATGTCGAAGCAGCCTTACGTGGACGCCACGCATATCGTCGTGGCCGGCACCTCGCACGGCGGTCTTGCAACGATGGCGTACGGCACGGAAGCCGCGTCGGGCGTGCGGGCGCTGATCAATTTCTCGGGCGGCTTGCGGCAGGATGCGTGCAATGACTGGCAAGGCAATCTGACGCGTGCGTTCGGCGCGTATGGCGAGAAGACCAAGGTGCCGTCGCTGTGGATGTACGGCGATAACGATTCGGTCTGGAACGCGCCGTTGGTGGCGGGCATGTACGCCGCTTATGGCGCGCATGGCGCGAGCGCGAAGATGGTGGATTTCGGCAACTACAAGAACGACGCGCATCGTTTGGTCGGTGATCGCGATGGTGTGCACGTGTGGTGGCCGGCTGTCGAGGCGTTCCTTGCGCAAGTGGGGATGCCGACTGGTGTGCAGTATCGGGTGTCGGATCCGTCCATGCCAAAGGCGAGCGGGTTTGCTGCTGTCGATGCGGTCGACGCCGTGCCGTTTGTCGATGAAGCCGGGCGTAATGGGTATCGGAATTTCTTGCATCAGTTTCCTAGTCGGGCGTTTGCTGTTTCTGATTCAGGGGCCTGGTCCTGGGCTGAAGGTGGTGATGACCCGATGTCTGTCGCGGTCGCGAATTGCCAGAAGCAGTCTTCCGCGCCTTGCCGGTTGTATGCGGTGAATAATGCGGTTGTTTGGGGGGATCGGTCTTCCCAGACGGCTGATGGTGGAGTTGCTGCTGGTGGCGCCGATGCGCGGCGGGCTATTGCTAGTCGGGAATAAGGGTTGAGGGTTTTGCCTTGCTCGGCTCGTGTTTTTTCTCTGTGTTCTCTGAGGCGTTGGCCTTTCCTTGAATTCATGGTGGTCTATTGGCGTTGCCCCTGTGCGGGGCGGCACCTACTTTCTTTGCATGCCGCAAAGAAAGTAGGCAAAGAAAGCGGCTTCACACCGCTAACTCTTAAGCGGATCCCTCGCGCAGTCGCGGTAGTGGTGCATCTGGAATCCGTGCCCCCGCACATTCAGCCCCAGTGACAAAGCCGTCATTCTTCCGGCAGCGCTACGCGCGCCGTCGCGGTAATTCATCGAACCATCAGTTAGCTCTCGCGCCAGCGGTACTTTTTGGCTGGCCGCCCATTTTTGCGCCAGCGATCTTCGCGTCCACAGCCTTCGATGCAGCAACGTCCTTCGGCGCGACGCCGAGGCAAGCCCGACGGCCCCCACCGCGCACAAACAAAGCCACTGGTTTCAGGCAGGCCGTTCCGGCGAGCACGTAGTGCGAGGCGGGAAGTATGACTGCCTTGTCACTCACATCGAATGTGCGGGGGCACGAATTCCAGATGCACCACTGCCTCCTCCAAGCCAGGGGACCCGCTTATAAGCTGGCGGTGTGAAGCCGCTTTCTTTGCCTACTTTCTTTGCCGCG